>JBJFFE010000001.1:0-4680 GCA_051891435.1 Clostridia bacterium
TAAAAATTCTCCACTCATTTAAAGAATTTTATTGTTTATTTTTCAATGTGCTTTGCCGTTCCTTTTGCCAAACGACAAGATTTATTTTAGCACAAACCATTCTCACATGTCAACACTTTTTTGAAAAATTTTTCACTTTTTTTATTCTTATCTTAAAGTACAGTTTTTATGCGGGTTTTAGTGGTTTCATTTTTTTCAAAATCTTACCAAAAATGACATTTTTTGAAAAATTTAATATAATAAAAAAATTGTAACTTGTAGGGTAAATGTTTATGGCGAATGTTGTAGGGGTCGCCGTCCTCGGCGACCCGTAATAATGATTATTCACATATTTACGGGTCGCCCAAGAGTGCGACCCCTACACCTTCTAAAATAAAATTTCTCAACAAATTACAATTTATATTTTTATTTTAATTTAAATGTAATTTGTCCTTGTCCATCTTTAGAATAACAATTACAAATTGCCCCATTTATAATTGTCATTCTTGGAGAAACATGTCCAACATCTGCATTAATAATTATAGGTATATTTAGATCACCTAAACATCTAATAATTGCTTCTTTAAAACTTATATCATAACAGCTTTGTTCCAATCCGCTTCTTCCAAATATAGTCCCATTGGTATATTTAAACCAACCATTGTCTTTAAATTTCCATAGTGTTCTTATTAAACTTTCTGAAGTTAATTCACAATTATCAAAATACCAAACAATACCATCATCTTTGTATTTTTGTATAAATTCCCTTGTTTTATCAAATCTAGTGCCAAATAATTCACTTAAAACATCAATACATCCGCCTATCATTCTTCCTGTTATATCTATTTCTTTGCTATTTAAGTTTTCCCATTTTACATCTGTATCTAAATTGTATCCTTCATTTCCAATAATTCTTTCTGCTCTAGTACTTTCATATTTTCCAAAACTTTCTTGTGTTATTAGATTACCCTTCAATATTTCTAAGTTGTTTTCTAAAGATTTATGCCAGTTTTCCATACCGAATCCTTTAAAATTATCCGCATAAATTGTTGCTATATCTAAATTTGTTGTAATAGTGTAAAGTAATCCAGTTGGGTCAGAATATCCTTGTAACCATTTAGGATTTTTCTTAACTGTTTCCAAATTAACTTCTGATAACATCTCTAAAAGGAAGTCTCCACCACCAGCACATATAATTAATTTTACATCTTTATCTTTAAATAAGTCTTCTAATTCTTTTGCCTGAATTTTACTTGGTGCACTTTTTCCTTTCTCACTTTTTCTTACACTTGGTGTTTCTTTAATTTTATAATTTAATTGTTCAAATTTTTTTATAGCATTATTTAAACGGTATATATCTATTTCTTCTATAACTCCATCTGATGGTGCTGTTATTCCTATAGTATCATTTTCTTTTAAAAATTGCGGATATATCATGTTTTTTTCTCTCCTTTATATTATCAAGGTGAAAACGCCCCTATGTTTTTTACTTTATAAATATAAAACCCCACGTCAAGGGTTCCATATTATTTACAAAAAAATCAAGCTAAGTAATAAATCTAACACTATCACAAGCATAATAGTATTTATAATTTTGGTTGTTGTTGCTGATTTTATCTTATTATATATTTTTTCAAAAATTGGTTTTATAAATTTTAATATTGCTAAACCAAGTACTACCCAATATAACGAATATAATAAGCATACTCTTCCATTTATATTCAAAAATTCATTAGAGTAATCCCACCATTTTCTATGTACTACTATTTCTAAAGCAATAGAAATTATATATTCTAATGATGTTGTTAACACAAATATTTTCCCAATTCTCTTAAATATATTTTTGTCATCACATAATGCAATTATAATTACTGAGCCCATTCCATATAATGGAATATATGGTCCAAATAAAAAACCAGGTATATTTAGTCTATGTAATGTTATAGAAGAATATATAAGTTCCATTATCCAGCCACACATGCTTGTTATTATAAATATGAAAAAATAGTATTCTATTTTTTCTAGATTCTGTTTTGTTTTAGTTTCTATATTTTTTTCCATTTATATTTCCTTTTCTTTGTTTTTTATAAAATATTTAATTTATCAATATTAATTTAATATTTTCACTTTTTTATGTTAATATTCAGTAAATGCTTTTAGCCAGCCTACCTTTTGTATGATTTTCTAAAAAATTAAATTCTCCAAGGCGTACGCGGGTCTTCCCCCGTCTCAAAGGACTGTCAAATTTAATTTTTTAGAAAATATACAAAACGGCTGGCATTATAGTAATCAGTAATATTTGAACTGAACTATAATATTTTTATTAACTTTTTTATGCAATGAAACGCCTTCCTAATTGCTTGGTTTTTCTAGTAGCTTAAACATGTTTTTCTTATATGCTTCTACCCCTGGTTGATTAAATGGATTTACACCTAATATTTTTCCAGAAATTGCACATGCTAGTTCAAAGAAATATATTAATTCTCCTAAAATTTCTTCGTCAAGTTTTTCCATGTTTATTAAAATGTTTGGTACCTCTCCTTCAGTATGGGCTTTTATTGTGCCCTCCATTGCTTTATGATTTACATAGTTCATTGTTTTTCCTTCTAAGTAATTCAAACCATCTATATTATCTTCATCTGCTTTCATTTTTATATCAGTCTTCGTGTTTTCTATATTTATTACTGTTTCAAATATATTTCTTTTTCCTTCTTGTATATATTGACCCAAAGAATGTAAATCTGTTGTAAATGTTGCTCCTGCAGGGAAAATTCCTTTTCCTTCTTTTCCCTCGCTTTCTCCATAAAGCTGTTTCCACCATTCTGTAAAGTATAACATCTTAGGTTCATAATTTACTAAAATTTCTGTAGTTTTATTTTGTTTATATAAAATATTTCTTGCGACTGCATATCTATAGCAAGCATTATACTTTACATCACTATCATTATAATTTTCTTCTCCATTTCTTGCACCATTCATTAGTTTTTCTATATCAATTCCTGCCACAGCTATTGGTAATAATCCTACTGCTGTTAACACTGAATATCTTCCACCAATGTTATCTGGAATTACAAAAGTCTCATATTCTTCTTCATTTGCTAGTGTTTTTAATGCTCCTTTTACTTTATCTGTGGTAACATATATCCTTCTTCTTGCCTCATCTATTCCATATTTTGATTCCAAGAACTCTCTAAATATTCTAAATGCAATCGCTGGTTCTGTTGTTGTTCCAGATTTAGATATCACATTTATAGAAATATCCTTTTTTCCTATGCAAGTTAAAAGGTCATTTATATAATCTGGGCTCATATTATTTCCTGCAAAAAATATTTGTGGTAACTTTCTTTGTTTTTGTGGTAATATATTATAAAACGTATTAGTTAAAGCTTCTATAACAGCTCTTGCCCCTAAATATGAACCTCCTATTCCAATTACCACTAATACTTCAGAATCATTTTTTATTTTATCTGCTGCTTTTTTTATTCTATCAAATTCTTCTTTATCGTAATTTGTAGGAAGAGTAAGCCACCCAGCGAACTCATTTTCTTTAGTTGCCATTTCATGTAATTCATTATGTGCTTTTTCTACTTTATCTTTATATTTCATTATTTCTTTATCTTTTATATTAGTATATTTTAAGTCCAATTTAATTCCTGACATAAATTTATCACTCCTCTTTTGAAATTTATATGCTAATTTTATTATATTAATTAATTATATGCAAGAAAAAACCCTAAAATATTTTAATTAATATTTTAGGGTTTAGCTTTTTATTTATTTTTTATTTATTTTTTAATTATCAATCAAGTTATTTTTGCCAAGATAGAATTGGATAACTGTTTTGAACATATTTCCAAGGTTCTGGTGTTCGTTCTGCATTTAATAAATCTACAAATTCTTGTGTTTTCATCTCTGTTTCAGTTTTTGGAGTAGCATCTACAGTTATTTCGCTTTCATTTTTTCCTACTCCCTCATAATTACTTGTACCTATGAAATAACAATTTACTATTAGAAATGTATTAGTTGCACTTCCAAGTATATCACCAATATAGCACATTTCGCTACTACTGTTTAATACACCAATATTATAACAATTTTTTATTTCTAAATTGCCTTCTTCGTTAAAGCCTGCAATTCCCCCAACATTTTCAGAATCTCCTACTACCTTTCCCATATTATAGCAATTTATTATTTTACTACCATAGCCCGCATAGGCTACTATTCCACTCGCACAGCTTACTGCATTTCCATCTGCTTCTCCTATTATTTCACCCATATTACAGCAATTCTCTATTCTGGCATATGGATATCCAGCAATACCTCCTGCATTATAGCCAACAACTGTATTAGTGTTATAACAATTTGATATTACACACTCCATTTCTTCCTGATTCGACGAATCAGCATATCCAACTATTCCTCCTGCATCGACTCCTCTTCCTCTAACATAACCATTTATTACTCCTATTTTTTTTATTTTTGCATCAAAAATACTTCCAAACAACCCTACTTCTTCCATTTCTTCTGTATCAATATATATTCCACTTATATAATGATTTTGTCCGTCAAATATTCCGTTAAATGTAATATTTCTAGTAATTCCTCCTATTGGTGTCCATTGTTTGCTTTCATTTCCTTGCAAGTCCAAGTTTTTATCTAAGTATACTGTTTTTCCTGCAAAGTCATTGCCTGCATTTACTG
>JBJFFE010000002.1:0-4493 GCA_051891435.1 Clostridia bacterium
GACCTTTTAAAAAAATTATACAAAAGGTAGGCTGAGAAGAAGCAACACATAAATTCCAATTTGCCTTTTACTATTTTTTCTATAAAAATCTTGATAATTTTTGGATTTTCATATATCATATTGTAGTATTTTGACAAATAAGGTGATTTTAAAATGTATTTAAAAAGAATGGAATTGCAAGGGTTTAAGTCTTTTGCAGATAAAACTAAATTAGAATTTATGCCAGGTATTACTACTGTTATCGGGCCAAATGGCTCTGGTAAAAGTAATATTTCTGATGCTATAAGATGGGTTCTTGGTGAACAAAGTATGAAGTCTTTAAGGGGAAGCAAAACAGAAGATATTATTTTTGCTGGTACACAAAGCAGAAAGTCTTTAGGTTTTGCTGAAGTTTCTATTATTATAGATAACACAGATGGGAAATTGCCTATAGAATTTTCAGAAGTTACTGTTACAAGAAGAATTTATAGGAATGGTGAATCTGGGTATTTTATAAACAAAACTCCTTGTAGGTTAAAAGATGTTTTAGAGCTATTCATGGATACTGGTATCGGAAAAGACCGGATATTCAATTATTGGTCAAGGTAAAATTGATGAAATTTTAAGTAATAAATCTGAAGATAGACGTCGTATTTTCGAAGAAGCTGCAGGTATTGTAAAATATAGAACTCGTAAAATTGAATCTGAAAAAAAATTAGAGCAAACAAAACTTAATTTACTTAGAATAAATGATATTTTATCAGAAATAGAAGCAAACATTGAACCTTTAAAAGTTCAATCTGAGAAGGCAAAAAAATATTTGAGTCTACGAGAAGAACTTAAAAATATTGAAATATGTTTATTTTTGTATAATATAGATATATATAAAGAAAAAATATCAGAAATTTTAAAAGATTTAGATGTTTTCATATCTCAAAGAGAATCAGAAGAGAATAAGCAAAATGTTTTACAAGGTTTAAAGCAAAACTTAAAAATAGAATTAGATGAATTAACATCTTCTATAGAAAATGCTCAGAATTTGAGTTTTGAAAGTAGTAAACAAATAGAAAAAATAACTTCTGATATAAATGTTGCTAAGGAAAGAATTGCAAATAACAAAGGAAATTATGATAGGTATTTCCAAGATTTAGAGGAATTAAATTCTAGAATTTCTGAATTAGAAGAAGAAAAAAATGCTAGAATAGAAAAGAAAACAAATCTATCAACTAATCGAGAAAAATTTGCTAAAGAACTAGAAGAAAAAACTGCTAAATTAGCAGAACTTTCTTCTACTCTAACTTTAGAAGAAGCAAAAATTGAAGATAAGAAAAAAAAGGTTGAAGAAAATACAGATTTAAAATATGAAAAGCGTGAAGCTATAAATACTTTAGAAATAAATACTGAAAATTTATTAAAAAGAGAAAAATTAGTAAATGATGAAATTTCTCAAACAATTTCTGAACTTGACCAAAAAAGATTATTAAAATCTGATATTAATAAAACTTTTTCTGAAATTGAAAAACAAAGGAATGAATATCAAACACGTTTAGCTGAAATAAATAGCAAGAAAGAAGAAAGCACTGCAATCTTAAAAGATTATGACAATAAAATAACAAATTTAACTATGAATCTTAGATTAAAGCAATCTAAACATAAATTTTTGGTAGAAATGGAAAAAGAAAAAGAAGGTTACCAAAAAAGTGTTAAATCTTTACTTTTAGAATGTGAAAAAAATACTTCTTTAAATAAAGGAATGCATGGGGTTTTAGCAAATTTAATTTCAGTTCCAGAAGAATATCATACAGCAATAGAAATGGTTTTAGGTAACACTCTGCAAAATATAGTCACAGAAACTGAAGAAGATGCAAAAAAAATGATAGATTATTTGAGAAAAAATAATTTAGGTAGAGCTTCTTTCCTACCAATATCTTCAGTTAAGGGTAAAAAAGTAGATAGATTAATACGTAATAATTTAAGTGGTGTAATTGGTGTTGCATCTGATTTAGTTAAGGCAAGCAAAAAATATGAAGGTATAATTTTAAATTTGCTTGGCAGAACAGTTGTTGTAGACAATATGGATACTGCCATAATTTTAGCAAGGCAAAACAGTTATGGATTTAAAATTGTAACACTACAAGGAGATATTATAAACCCTACTGGAAGTATGTCTGGTGGGTCTATTACCCAAAAAACTAATAGCATTATAGGTAGAGCTTCTCAGATTAAAGCTTTAGAAAAGGAAATAGAAAAATTAGAAAATGAAATACAAGACATTACAACTCAAAAAGAAAATTATGAAGATAGTATTTCTAATTTGCTAGAAGAAGTTATGAGTTTAGAAAAAACTTCTCAAGAGCAGGAAATTGTCTATGCAACTGAAAAGCAAAGAATTCTATCTTTAGAAGAATCTATTTCAAAATTAGAAGAAAAGCTTAATAATTTAAAACAAGAACTAAAAGATATTGCAAATAGCAAAGAACTTAATTTAAATAAAAAGCTTGAAATTGAAGAGCAAATGAAGAAAATGGAGGAAGAAACAAACGCTTTAAGTTTAGAAATAAAAGAATTTGCCGAAAAGAATAAAGATACGCAAAAATACATTGACGATTTAAATTTTGATATTACTAACTTAAAAATTTCTGTTTCGTCATTTGATGAAAGTAGTAATTCTATAGATGAAATAATTAATAGAATTGAACAGGATATTTTAAATAATAAAAATGCAATAGATGTTAAAACAAAACAAAGAGAAAAAATTATAGAGGATAACCAAAATTTAGAGACTGAAATTGCAAATTTAAATACTAAAATAGAAGAAATAAATCAAGAAGTTAGTGGTGCATCAAGTAAAATCGAAGCATTAAAACAAGAAAGACTAAATAAAAACGAAAAACTTTCTAAAACAGAAGAAGAAATTCTAGAACAATTTAAGGCAATAGAAGACGTTAAAAATCAAATATCTAAATTAGAATTAAAGAAATCTAAATTAGAAGTAGAGTTAGAACAGGTTATAAACAAAATGTGGGAGGATTATGAGCTTACTCCTAGCAACGCTGTAAATTATGAAAAACCAACTAATTTATCTCAAACTACTAAAAAAGTAAAAAATTTAAGAGATGAAATTAAAAATTTAGGTAGTATAAATATTGACTCAATAGAAGAATACAAGCAAACTAAAGAACGTTATGACTTTATGTGTGAACAAAGGCTTGATTTGGAAAATTCAAGTACTAAGTTAAGAAAAGTAATTCAAGATATGACTAAAACTATGAAAGAGCAATTTGAAAAACAATTCAAGATTATTAATAAGAATTTTGGCGAGGTATTTTCAGAATTGTTTGGTGGTGGAAAAGCAGAATTAAAACTAACAGATGAAGAAAATATTTTGGAATGTGGCATAGAAATTGAAGTTCAACCACCTGGGAAAAAACTTCAAAATATGACTCTTCTATCTGGTGGAGAAAAAGCTTTCACTGCTATAGCATTACTATTTGCAATTTTAAAAATAAATCCTGCACCATTTTGTGTACTAGACGAAATAGAAGCTGCCCTAGATGATGTAAATGTATATAGATTTGCTGATTATTTAAAAAAATTTACTAAGCACACTCAGTTTTTAGTAATAACTCATAGGAAAGGTACTATGGAGGTTGCTGATACAGTTTATGGTATTACTATGGAGGAAAGTGGAATTAGTAAACTTCTTTCTATGAAGTTAAAATAAATGTTTTTGTAGGGGCGCATGATTGTGCCCTTACGTCATTTGAAATAATTTATATTAACAAACTACCTTAAGTTTTCATACTATATAATACATTACATATGGAGGTAGATATATATGAATTTATTATTAATATTTTTCGCTTTTCCAATCGCGGTAATAATAATATCTGTAATATTACAAAAGTTATTGAAAAATCCTATTTTAGTTGCAGCTTTTATTTTTGCAATTTTTATAGTTATAACATTTGCTGTTTTTGATGAGACTTTCTTGATTGCAACTTTAGCTTATACAATTTTGGCTTTTATAACCGCCTTTTTAGTATCTAGATTTTGTAATTGGGCAAATGATAATGACTGTGATAATGATGATAATTGTAGTAATAACAGCAATAATGGTTGTAGCAGAAATAATGATAATGATAACAATAATAATAATGATAATGATTGTTTTCGTCGTATTCTTACAGAACTTTTTAGAAGTTGCAATAACACCAGTAATACTAATAGATTAAATTGCACTCTTCGAGAGCTAGTAGAAAGTGTTAATTCAAATAATGACAATGATAACGACAATAATAATAACTGTAATTGTAATAATGATAACGATGATAATGTTTTTGGTGTAGGTAATAATAATTGCGGATGTGGATGTGGACGTAGGCGTATAAGAAACTGCAGAAGAATGTAAATTGTTTATTAAAAATATAAAAAGACGACCGCCAAATCTCGTCGGGGTTTGATTTTTCTTTTTTAGGCACCTCTAAGTAATCCCTACTCAGATTCTCCTAAAA
>JBJFFE010000003.1:0-4227 GCA_051891435.1 Clostridia bacterium
TCCTAGTTTATTTATTGCATTCATTATTGCTGCTCCTCCCATTGCTGATGCCATTTTTCCCATTGATGTACTTGTTTCAAGCCCAAACATTTTTCTTATAAATTTTTCTACTGGAAGCAATGAACCTATAGCTACCAATGCATATATTTTATTATTTGTTGCTAAATCCATAGCCGAAGTAATTAACATAAAATATATTAATAAATGTATAGGTTGTAGAAGTACATTAAACAAAAATTCTTTTAACCACACTTCAAAAGCTTGGGCTTTCCCATCTTTAATTTTATCCAAAGGATATGTTAATGCTATCAATGGTGCTATCATTATTAAAAATGCAACATATACTACCCTTTTCAAATATTGTATTGCAAAAGAGATTGTATAAATAAATAGAACTAAGTACATTATAATATTAAATGCAGTATCCCAAAAATCATCATCATTGTTTGGTCCTATCTCATTTCTTAAATCTGTCATTAATTTGTCTTCGCCTTCATCACCAACTACAGATTTTGCAAATACATCTGTTATAGATTGCGTTACAGTAAAAGCAAAAGATATTATAAAATGTAGAACAAAAACTATGCAAATTGCCGCAAACCAATCTGCTAACATTTTTTTATATTTTGCTTTTTCTTGTGCAGCTGAACTCATTATAATTCTTATTGCAATATATACTAAAACTGAAAGTAATCCTACTAATGCAATCTCTTGCATAACTTTATACCAAGAAGCTATAATATTTTTTAGTTGCTTTGAAATAGATGGGATTTCTTTAGTTTCTACTCCTGGTACATTTTCTTCCCACATTTCATATTTATATCTTTGATATAAATATCGTTCTGGACTATTTTGAGTATTATATCCCCACTCCCTATATGTATCAATAACCTGAAAATAATAAACAACCTTTAAACTTGCTCCGTTTGGTGCATTAACATAGTATGTTTCTGTTTTTGTATCATCACTGTTAGAAGCATATTTTTTCTCATATTTTGGCGTAAGTACATTACATGCATCCTCTCCAACTAAGCTTATCCCTGTAGAGTCTCCCCAATCATCATATGAATCTGGATTATCAGGATTCCACCCATCTGGTTTTGTAACTATTCCATTTTCAACTGCAAATTTAACAATATGAGCATATCCTACTGTTTCTCCTTCATAATAATGAATGTCGGACTCTTCAGTATAATATTTCTCGTCTATGATTTTTATACTTTCCATTGGACTTATAAAATTTATATCAAATAATGGTATTTTACCTGCAAATATTGTTCCTGGAGCAAATTTAATAGAATATGTACCATCTTCATTTTCTATAGAGCTATCTCCTATAAAAATATCTTGCAATCCTGCTATTAATAAATCTGGTATTGTTAAACATAGTTTTGAAAAAGCATTTATTAATAAGCCTGCGTGGCAATAATTAGGCATGATAAAGTTAAACATTAAAACTATTAGAAGCATTATTATTATCTTATTTATTTTCTGATTCTTCATATCTTTATTCATGCCTTTTCTCCCTTCTATTTGAAATCTATTATTGCTTTTCTAATTTTATCTGCATTTTCTATTGGTATTTCTCGAATTTGTAAATATTCTTTAAATTTTTCTTTATCATTTAATATTTCGTCTGGGCAATCCTTTGCATTTGCCATTTTCATATATGCCATTGCTTCTTGTGGATTATAATTTCCTTCTTTTATATTTTCCATAGCTTTTGTCATTTGTTTTGTATCAGTAAATCCTGCATTTAAAAATTCTTGTATATTTTTTTCTTGTCCCGGATATTTATCTACTAATTTTTTATATTCTGCACTCTTTTTAAATTCTTTATCAAATTTCATTCTTTCGTATTCTTCTTTTCCATATTTACCTTCTCTATATGTATCTCTTACATTTCTTGCTCCTTCTGCTACATTTTCAGCACCATTTATTGCCTTATCTCCTAATCTGCTACCTGCCATTACTCCGCCTGTTAATCCTGCTACTGCATTACTCATATCTCCTGTTGCTATTCCTGCTGCTAGTCCAACTGAACCTAGCATTGCTCCTCCAGCTATTTTTGCTGTCCCTCTTAATAATTTTTTTCCTGTCTTTTTATTTAAAACATATTTTTTTGCAACAGATGTAGCTCCTTTTATAAACTTAGTATTTTTTAATTTATGAAGTCCTTTTTTAGCTCCTTTCACAACTTTAGTCGATTGTATATTATTAGCAACTTGTCTTATTTTTGAAGGTTTAGATATTTTTTGTGTTGTTGCTCCAATTCCTTTTCCTGTTCCTTGGTTTGCACCAGTTTCCTTCACCGAAACTGCATTTGTTCCATTACCATCTTTTGTTCTTAAAGCATCATATGGATCTCCTGCTCCTTCATTTGCTGTTCTTATTTTTCCTCCACTTTCTTTACCTTTGTTAGCCATTCCCTTTGCCTTTCCTGCTGCAGATTTCATTTTGTTCATTGCATTCATGATTGCTGCACCTCCCATAGCTGCTGTCATTCTTCCCATTGATTCATCACTTTCTAATCCAAACATTTTTCTTACGAATTTTTCGCCTGGAATTAGAAATCCTATCATAACAAGTGCATAAATTGGATTCTTTGTTGCAAACTCCACTGCTCCACCAACAAATATATAATATAAAATCATATGTATTGGTTGCATTAAAGCATTAAACATAAATTCTTTTATCCATAATCCTAAAGCTTGGGCTTTTCCATCTTTTATCTTATCTAGAGTATATGTAAATGCTACCATCGGTGAAATTATTGTTAAGAATGCCATATGAATTACCCTTTTTAAATATATAATTGTAAATTGTATCGTATATATAACTAAAACCAAATATATTATTATATTAAAAAATGCATTTGATAAATCCATATTATTAGGATCAAATCCTATTTTTGTTCTTATTCCAGACATTAGAATATCTCTTCCACCCTGTATAACAGAGTTAGCAAAAACATCATTTATTGCAGATACAATAGTTAATGTTATACTCATTAGGAAATGTAATAAATATACAATACATATTGCTACTATCCAATCCCAAAGCATTTTCTTATATTTTGCTTTGTCTTTAGAAGTTGAACTAATCATTATTCTTATTGCTACGTACACTAATATTGACAATAACAACACTAAAGCAATATATTGGAATACTTTATAATATGTTGCTACTGTATTTTTTAACATGTGTGCTATAGATGTTTTATAAGCAGTATTTTCTTTTGAAGTCACTTCATATAAATCTCCTCCAGTCGTTGACTTTGAAATCTCTGATACAGCTAAATCCGTAGCCATGGCTCCACCAATAATAGCAAGTCCTACCGTTCTAGAACCAAATATAAATACAAGTCCACCAACTAAATAAGTAAGTAAAGGTAGCTGTGTATCTATCTCGACGCAATACCAATATTGAACGCCATTTTCACCTTCCCAAGTTATATAAGACACATCTTGTCCGAAACCAGAAAATATATGTCAAAATATCAGAATGAGACGTTCCTTCACCATCTTTGTCTAAATCGAGTCCATAATTTTCAATAAGATAGTCAGTATCAATATCGTCATTATCTTTCTCTAGTTGTTTATAATCGTAGTCATACCATTTCATTTCCACTCTTCCATCTTTATCTCCCATTGGAGAAATAAAATTAACATCTAGTCCTGGAACTTTACCAGAAAAGATAACTCCTGGTGAGTATAATATTGAATAGTATGATATGCCACCTTTTGGATCTTCAACTGCTATTTGTGAATCATCTGCTATAAAAATTTGTTGTAATTTTGTTATTAATAAATCCGGTATCATAAGCATAATTGGAACACCATATTTAAAAATAACTCCTCCTGTACTCTCATCTTTGTCCTCTGCATATATGCAATTTGGCATGACAAAATTACAAAGTAATGTTATTACTAGCATTATTATTATTCTGTTTTTTTGTTTCTTTGTCATTCTATTCATGCCTTTTCTCCCTTCTATTTAAAATCGTTTATTCCTTTTCTTATTTCCTCTGCATTTTCTATTGGTATTTTTCGTACTCTTAAATATTCTCTAAATTTCTCTTTATCGTACAATATTCCATCTGGACAATCTTTTGCCATTTTCATATATGCTATTGCTTTTTTTGAATCATATGTTCCACTTTGTATATTTTTCATGGCTTTTCCCATTTTCTTGGTGTCTGTTATTCCTGCATTTAAGAATTCTTGA
>JBJFFE010000004.1:0-21454 GCA_051891435.1 Clostridia bacterium
ACCCCGACGAGATTTGGCGGTCGTCTTTTGATATCTTCAATAAAACAATTACTCAAACAAATTATTATTTGTAGAATTCTTGCAAGAACAAATTAAATAGTGTATAATACATAAAGCATGCATTTATAGCTCAGGTGGATAGAGCGCTCCCCTCCTAAGGGAGAGGCCGCTGGTTCGAGTCCAGCTAAGTGCACCAAAAGAATAGTATATTATTAGTTAATTTTTAATTAAGTGCTTTATTTTAAGGATTCGAAAAGGAGTATAGAAAAAAGGTCCAGTGGACCTTTTTCCCCAATTATAATAATATATAAAATAATTTTACGAAAAGAGATTTTTATGGAAGAAAAATTTATGTTAGAGGCTTTAAAAGAAGCTAAGAAGGCATATGAAAAAGAAGAAATTCCAGTAGGGGCAGTTATAGTTAAAGACGGAAAAATTATAGCTAAAGCTCATAATTTAAGAGAAAAAAAACAAAGTGCAATTGCCCATGCCGAGATATTGGCAATAGAAAAGGCAAATAAAAAATTAAATTCATGGAGATTAGTTGATTGCGATATGTATGTTACATTAGAACCATGTACAATGTGTATGGGAGCAATAATTTCATCAAGAATTAAAAATTTGTATATAGGAGCACTAGACTCTAAAACTGGTGCTTGTGGATCCTTTGTGGATTTAAGTCAATACAAATTTAATCATACTGTAAATATTTTTAAAGGAATACTTCAGGACAAGTGTGAATATATTTTAAAAGACTTTTTTAAAGAATTAAGAAAGAAGAAAAATATATAGGAGGAACAAATGATAGAACCACCCAAAAGAAAAACAAATCAGAAATACTTAATAATGTTATTTTTAATACTAATATTAAGTACAACATTTTTTATAATGTATAAATATTATGTAGAAGGGGAACAAAATATTCCTTTTAATATAACAAAAATGATAGTTATAAGTAGTGCAGAAACACAAAATTTTGCAAAAAATGAAAGCGTATATCAAGCAGATGTAGTGCAAAAAAATGATATTTATATTGCTATTGAAAAAAATCAAAATTATAAAAAAGAAGATGCAATCAAAAAGATAATTTTTGACAATTTTAAAATAGTTGAAGCTGGTTCAAAAGGAAATGTAAAAATTTATAGAACATCTCAAGGCGAAAAGTCTTTTGAATATGTAGAGGAATATGAAATAAATGATAGTATTGAATACATAGGAGCAAAAAATACCAACTTAAAACAAGAACAAATGACTATATCAAATCAGGGTGGATTAATAGAACTTAGTGTACTTATAAAGGATTTAGGTAAAATTACATATACAGAAAATGAAAATATAGTATCAGATGGAACTTTAATTAGTAAATTAAATTTAACAAATGAAGAGATAAAAACTAAGATTTCTTTTGATATGTCTATAGAATTACAATCTGGAAATACATTTAAGACTACAATTTTGTTAGAATTACCAGCAGGTGATATTGCAACAGAGGGTGTAAGTACAACAGAAAATACGGATTTATCTAAATTAGTGTTTAAAAGAATATAGAGATTATAAATTGTTTCTATAAGAGGATATAAATTCTTTTAAAATACTTGATTAAATTTAAATAAAATTATATAATATTAAAGTAAGTTAACCTTTGTATGGAGGGTAATTCAATAAATAGCTATGAATCTTGTCAGGTCCGGAAGGAAGCAGCAATAAATAGTGTCATTTATGTGGATTGCTTTCCATAGAGAGGTTAACTTAAATAATAAGTGGGGGTATTATTTTGGCATATACAGCTTTATATAGAAAATTTAGACCATTAAAATTTAATGAAATGGTAGGGCAAGAGCATATTACTAAAACTTTAAAAAATCAAATAATCTCTGGTAGAGTTGGACATGCATATCTTTTTAATGGAGGAAGAGGAACAGGAAAAACATCAGCTGCAAAAATTATGGCACGAGCAATAAACTGTTTAAATCCACAAGATGGTGAACCATGTAATGAATGTGAAATATGTAAAGCAATGCTTACAGGTTCTCTTACAGATGTTGTAGAAATGGATGCTGCATCTAATAATAGTGTAGAAGATATTAGAGCAATTAGAGATGAAGTAAATTTCTTACCAACACTTGCAAAATATAGAGTATATATAATAGATGAGGTACATATGTTATCTACGGGGGCATTTAATGCATTACTTAAAACATTAGAAGAGCCACCAGAACATGTAAAGTTTATACTTGCAACAACAGAGCCACAAAAATTGCCAGCAACTATTCTTTCAAGGTGCCAAAGATTTGATTTTAAAAGAATTTCTGTAGAGGACATTATAAAAAGATTAGAAATAATTTGCAAAGAAAGTAATATTGATATAACAAAAGAAGCTTTAAGAATGATTGCAGTATTATCAGAAGGAGCATTAAGAGATGCAATAAGTATACTAGAAAGATGTGCACAAAATGAAGTAGATAAAATAGATGAAGATCAAATAAGAGAATTAGTTGGTATACCAAAATTAACATACATAAAAAATTTAACTACTGCAATTTTAGAATACAATTCAGAAAAAGCAATAGAAGAAATGCAAAAAGTTATTTCTGAAGGTAAAGATTTAGATAATTTTTTGTGGGAGATTATAAAATATGTAAAAGATATTTTAATATATAAATCAACCCAAAAACTAGAATTATACAGCAAAGATGAAATAGATTATATAGAAAAATTATCAAATACAGTAGATAAGCCAAGATTATTACAATTAATATATGATTTATCAGAACTTGCAAATACAATGAAATGGTCTTCTCAAAAAAATATTATTTTTGAAGCAGGAATAATTAAAGAGTGTTTAGAAATCAAAAGTGAAAAGTTAGAGGCTAGAAACGTTGTGACAAAGGAGGTTCCTAAAAAATCTAATAAAACTGATATAAAAGGAAAAAATGTAAAACAACAAATTAAAGAAACTAAAGAAAAGCCAGAAACAACTGTAAAAATTTCTGGTAAGTATGTACCATATTGGACGACTGTTGTAGATAAGATAAAAGCAAATGGGAAAATAATGATATACACAAATTTAATAGGAACAAAAGCAAAATTAATAGATGATATGACTGTTGGAATAGAATTTCCAAATAAATTATCTGAATTTGGGAAAAAAGTGCTTAATGAATATGAAAATAAAGCTCTAATAGAAAAACTAGTTTCTATGGAAGCAGGCAATACAATGAGAGTTAAATACCTAACTGAAAGTGAAGAAGAAAAGCCAAAAGATAATTTAGAAAATTTGGCAAGTAAGTTAAATATACCAATAAATATTATAGATGAATAGGAGGATTTTATATGTCTAAAAGAGGAGGATTCCCAGGAGGAATGGGAGGATTTGGTGGAATGAACATCAACCAATTAATGAAGGAAGCAAAAAAAATGCAAGCAGATATGGAAAAATCACAAGGAGAGTTACAAGCAAAAGAATTTGAAGCAACAGCTGGAGGGGGAGCAATAACAGTTAAAGTTCTAGGAACAAAACAAATCAAGGAAATAAAAATACAAAAAGATGTTGTAGACCCAGATGATGTTGAAATGCTAGAGGATTTAATAATGACATCTGTAAATGAAGCTCTAAGAAAAGTAGACGAAGCACAAGCAGCTTCTCTTGGAAAATACAACATACCAGGTCTAATGTAGGAGAAAAAAATGTCATATTATT
Organism: Clostridia bacterium; assembly: GCA_051891435.1. GTDB lineage: Bacteria > Bacillota > Clostridia > TANB77 > CAG-508 > UMGS1933. The sequence continues at coordinate 3,701 of JBJFFE010000004.1, forward strand.
CACCATCAATAGAAAAATTAATAGAAAACTTTGAAAAACTACCAAGTATAGGGCATAAAACAGCAATAAGACTAGCATTTCATATGTTAGACTTAGACCAAGAACGCACACAAGAATTTATAGATTCTATAGTTGAGGCAAAGAAAAAATTAAAATATTGTTCAAAATGTTATAACATTTCGGACACAGACCCATGCCCAATTTGTAGTAGCCCTAAAAGAGATGCAAGTGTTATTTGTGTGGTTGAAGATGTAAGAGATGTAATTGCAATGGAAAGAACACATGAATTTAAAGGAGTTTATCATGTTTTACATGGATCAATATCTCCAATGAACGGAATAGGTCCAGATGATATAAAAATAAAAGAGTTACTTGCAAGACTTTCTGATAATAATGTAAAAGAAATAATTCTTGCAACGAATCCAAGAGTAGAAGGAGAAGCAACTGCAATTTACTTATCTAAAATAATAAAACCATTAGGTATAAAAGTAACAAGAATTGCACAAGGAATACCTGTTGGTGGAGATTTAGAGTATACTGATGAGGTAACTTTAAGCCAAGCGTTGGAGGGAAGAAGAGAACTTTAGAAACTAATTATCAAGAGAAAGTATTGCTAAATTATCGCCTAAAGCTGTAAAAAAGGCACCTAAAACAGCAATATCTTCATTTGACAATTGACTCGACATTGCTATTGCTAAACTACTTGCAAGAGTTACTAATTCACAATTTGAAAAATCGGAAATACACATAAAAAAAACCTCTCATAAAAATATATGAGAGGTTTTTTAAATTATTTCTTTTCAAGTAAAATTTTGCATATATCTGCAGTTGAATTTCTCTTAGCTAAAAGTCTTGCATTTATTTTCATTTTTTGCAGTGTATCAGGATTATTAAAAATATTATATAATTTTTCCTCAACATTATCATTTTTCTTAATCCAAATACCTACATTATTTTTTTCTAAAAATTCTGCATTTTCAGTTTCTTGTCCAGGAATAGGGTTAATTACAATTATCGGCAAACCAGAAGCTAGGCTTTCTGTTGTTGTAAGACCGCCGAGGTTTGGTAATTACTAAATCTGAAACACTCATAAGTTCTGGAACTTTATTTGTAAAAGGTAATATTTTTACTAAATCAGAAGCATTATTTTCTTTTACTAATTCTTCAAAATTATCTTGCATTTTTTTATTTTTACCAGCAATTGCAATTATTTGAAAATTAGGAAAAGAGGTAATTAAAGTTTTTAGAATATTTAGAGTTTTATCTTTTCCAAAACCATATTCACCACCAGCAAAAAATAAAATTGTTTTTTTATCTGTAGATAAATTAAATTCAGATAATATTTTTTCTTTATCATAATGAGCTAAAAATCTATTTGATAAAGGAATTCCAGTTGCAAAAACTTTATTTTCTGGAATACCAAGCTTGATTAGTTCTAATTTCATTTTATCATGTGCAACAAAAAAATAATTTACTTGTTCTGGGTACATAAGCCATTGCACATGTGGGGCATAATCTGTGAGTATTGTTGCAATTTCACTTGTAATTTTGTATTTATTTTTTAAATATGCACACATTTGACTACTAAAAGGGTGAGTAGATATTATTAAATCTGGTTCGAAATTTTGTAATAATTTATTTAATTTTAATGCTAATAATTTTTGTGCATTACTACTAATCAATAATAGAGGACCTTTACCAGAACTATAATATATTTTACCCCAAGCCCATTTAGCATTTTTTGCTATATTTGAATAAGCTTTGGTGGTTACTTTGTTAATTGTTTTACTGATATATTCCATACAATCTATCATTAAAATTTCGGTATCTGAATAATTATTTTCAATATATTCTTTAATACTTCTTGCAGCAGATAAATGCCCACCACCATAAGAACCATAAAAAATTATAATTTTTTTCATAGGCAATCCTTTCAAAATAATTTATTTCGTCCTTAAAGTCCGCCCAATCTCGTCGGGGTTTATATATTTTAATCTGCTCTATTAGCCTCCCACCGGCGCTGTAACAAGGCTTGCGCCTTTAACAGCCCACGGCGGTCCCCACGGAACAATTCGCATTTAAAATATATAAAACCCCTGCGTTGGGCTATATTATCTTTATAATAAATTTTTAAATGTCTAGCAAAAACATTATACCATAAAATTTCAAAAAATGTATAATTTATTAAAAAATAGATAAAATAAAGTTATTATGAAAAAAAGTTTAAAAATATTATTAATTTTTTTATTTATATTTTTTATTTTAGTATGTTCAAAAAATAGCCAACTTAAAGATATAAGTTTAGCAAGTTCAAATTCTGGCAATACTTCTGATTTACAACTAATGGCAAGAGCAATAAATGGAGAAGCAAGAGGAGAAAGCTATGAGGGACAAGTTGCTGTTGGGGCAGTAATTTTAAACAGAGTAAAAAGTTCAGAGTTCCCAAATACTATTGCAGGTGTAATATATGAACCGGGTGCTTTTACAGCTGTTTCTGATGGACAAATTAACCAGCCAATAGATGAAAATTCTACAGTATATAAGGCAGCTCAAGATGCATTAAATGGGTGGGATCCAACTAATCGGATGTGTATATTATTTTAATCCTGATACTGCAACAAATTCTTGGATATGGTCTAAGACAATTGTAAAAACTATAGGAAAACATCATTTTTGTAAATAATATATGAAAGGAAGATTTTATGAAAAATTTTTTAAATAATCTAAAGAAAAATTATATTTATGGAATTTTAATTATATTAATAATAGCAATTATTATTTTAGGCGTATTTTTATATAGACAAAAAACAAGCTATACTATTGCAACAGAAAATCAATATAATCTAGCATTTTATGAATTAGTTGATTATATAGATGATGTAAAAAATTATTTGGCTAAAGCTACCATATCAAATTCTGCTGAACATGGAGCAGAAACATTAATGCATGTATGGAGAGAAGCTAACTTGGCGCAAGTTTATTTGGCACAATTACCGGTTTCTAGTAATGAACTTAGTAATACAGCAAAATTTTTAAATCAAGTTAGTGAATACAGTTATTCATTGGCTACAAAATGTATTAACAATGAAGATATAACTGATGAGGAGTTAACTAATTTAGAGGAATTATATAAATATTGTAAAAATCTACAAGAGACATTAACTCAACTTGCAAATGATATGGGAAGCGGAAATATAAGTTGGAAGGAGTTAACAAAAGATGCTAATATTGCTTTTGCTCAACAAGTAGATAACTTATCAAGTGCAAGTTTTAGTAATTTAGATGAAAATTTTGGCGAATATGAAGGTTTAATTTATGATGGTGCATATTCTGAACATATAGAAAGTGCTGAGAAAAAAGGATTAGTAGGAGAGGAAATCACAGAAGAACAAGCAAAAGATATTGCGAAAAAATTTGCTTCAGAAGAAAATATAGAAGAAATTACTTCTAATGGGTTAGTTGAAAATGGAAATATTGTAGTATATGAATTTGCAATAAAAATAAAAGATGGAGATAGCAATAATCCAATGAATATAGCAATTTCAAAAAAAGGTGGACATGTTGTTTTAATGAATTATAATAGAGATGTTACAGAAGAAAAAATATCACAAGAAAAAGCAAATAAAATAGGACAAGATTTTCTAACCTCTCGCGGTATCGAAAATATGAAGTCAACATACTATTTAAAGCAAGGAGGAGTAGTTACAATAAATTATGCATATGAGCAAGATGGAGTAGTAGTATATCCAGATTTAATTAAATTAAAAATTGCATTAGATAATGGTGAAATACTAGGTATGGAAACAAGTGGATATTTAAATAATCATGAAGAAAGAAATATTCCGGTAGCTAAAATTTCCGAAGAACAAGCTAAAAAAAGTTTAAATAAAAATTTAGAGATAACAAGTTCAGGACTTGCAATAATTCCAACGGAATGGAGAACAGAAATTTTTTGTTATGAATTTAAAGGAAAAGTAAATGATACAGATTTTTTAGTTTATATAAATGCTGAAACTGGAAAAGAAGAAAATATTCTTGTAATTATAGATACCCCAAATGGAGTTTTGACACAATAATTACCAACATAAAAACAAAAAATTCGTCAATAATATTATTAGAAAAATAAAAAATTATTTTTCTAAAGGAGGAGTTATATTATGACAGGGAAAACAGTTATGTCTGAAAATTTAAAAGAGGAAATTGCAAAAGAATTAGGAGTATATGAAAAAGTAAAACAAGATGGTGGTTGGGGAAATGTGTCTTCTAAAGATTGTGGTAATATGGTAAAAAAAGCAATAGAAATAGCAAATAGAAAAGCGTAGTTTCTAAAAAAAGAGTCCTAAATTTTAGGACTCTTTTTTAAATACAAATAATTTACTTAAAACATAATTTCCTACTATTACTAAAATTTGAGAAATTATTTTTATAATTTTATCATTGAAATGAAGAATTGTCACGCCAAGCCACATTACAAACATATCTAATAAAAGAGTAGTAATACGAGAAGATACAAATTTGGTAGCTTCTTGTAATTTGTTTTGGTTTGTACTTTCAAATACAAATTTTCTATTTGTAAAATATGCAAAAGCAACTCCTGCTATCCAAGATAAAATATTTGCAATTTGTAGTTGTATCGGAATATCAGGATTTAAAAATGTAAATACAGATATATAGTAAACTGCTAAACTTACAACAGTTGTAAGAACACCTACTATTAGGTAATTAATTATTTCTTTGTATTTTAAATATAATTGTTTAATTTTTTCCATATTTTATTCTCCTCTAACAATATTAGTTTTTATAATTGTGAGACCAATAATATTCAACATTAATAAATTCATCTAATTTTTCTTTGGCAGTATCACTTAATTCATTAGTGATAATACCATTTTCTTTATATCTTCCAGATGTATGTACAATATTTAAAGTGTTTTTTAAGTCGGTATTAATTTGCATAAACTGGTTACCTTTATAATTAGCTAATTCAAAAAACTCGCTCATTAAGAAGCAAGGACTTATTGTTGGACCTTCACCAACAAAGTTTTGCTCTAAAACATCTTTAGCAGTATCGTTAGCCCAAATAATGTAAGGAGTACAATAATAATTATAAAATCCTTCTTCTGTATCTAAGTTAAGGTTTATTCCTAACATAGAGTAAACACTATTATTATCTCCTAACCAAGGATTATGGTCGCCAAATAAAATTAATACAACTGGTTCATTACTCTTCTTTAATTCATTAATCATATTATAAATCTGCTTTGTAGTATCTTCAATGGTTGTTAGATAATTATTAAAAATATTAACTCCTTCTTCAGTGTACTCTTGTTTTATTTTAATATAAGATTCATCATAATATTTTTCCTCAGAATAAGGACCATGATTTTGGTATGTTACATTAAAACTAAAATATGGTTTTCCATTTTTAATTCCTTCATTATATAAATTTAATATTTCATTAAAGAAAATATTATCAGGAGCGATTTTACCTCCAGTAAGTTCGGAATATTTGTTTTCAAAAAAGTAGTAAGTTGGAAATCCTAAATTTTCATTAGCATTTAACCTATTATAAAACCACTCATAACAAGCATGAGAGCCTTCAACAGTATATCCCTGTTCTAAAAAATATCTAGCAAAACTATTGGTTTTTTTCCTAAAAGATGGTAGGTTAGAACAACCAGTTAAAAAACATCTTTCAGTTACTACTGTTCCTCCAGCAAAAATATCTGTACAAAGTTCGCCATGGTATGATTCTTCCTTTATTTCATCTAATAGTGCATATGGATTTTTTTCAAATTCTATTGTATCAAATTTAGAAAAATCATTATAAGCTTCAAGCATTATAGAAATTATATTCACTTTTTTCCCTTCATCTATATTGTAATAAGTATAACTGCTAAGTTCTTCTACGGCTTGTTCTTCATTATAACCATCTGGTTTAGATGTATTTATATTGCAATAACTATGTAAAAATGAGTAAACAAACCCTCTAGATATATATTGTTGTGTACCAGACCATATATTTATCAATTCTGTATTAGAAATTTCCTGATAAATTTCGTTATTAAAATAAAGTGGTTTTAAACAAACAATAAAAATTAGTAATATTATAAAACAAGAAAAAAATCTAATTAATATATTTTTTTTCGTTATTTTAGTTTTTTCTTTTTTTCTATCAAAAATAAAATATAATATTATAGTTGAAATGATGGAGAAAATTATTGCTAAATACATTCCTTTTCGAAAATTTAAGACGTAGTTTTTTTGTATGTTAAGGGCTTCTTTTATATACATAAAATCTTCCATTAATAAAGGATCATTTCTTAATGCTAACTTAAAGTAATTTACTATAGTTAATGGTATGTATATTAGGGATGTGAAAAACACACTTAAACTAATTTTTCTTGACAAGCTAAAAAAGAAAAATATAGTTAGCAAAATTGGGATAAAATTTAAAATTATAATTAATGGTTGCTCAAAGTATGAAAAGAACATTGAAAAAGAGAAAGAACCTATTGAATAATATAATGTAAACAACAATAAAAATACTGAAAAGCATATTAGTATTAATATTTTTATGAATTCCATTCCAATTCTTTTCTTCATAAATTTTACTCCTTATATTTATTTATAATAGCATCTACAATTCTTTTACTTGCTTTTCCGTCTCCATATGGGTTAGATGCTAAACTCATTTTATCATATTTTTCCTTATTTGTTAATAGCTCTTTTGTTTCATTATATATAACTTCTTCATTCGTTCCGACTAATTTTAAAGTACCTGCTTCAATTCCTTCTGGTCTTTCAGTTGTATCTCTTAGAACTAAAACAGGTTTACCAAGAGAAGGTGCTTCTTCTTGAATTCCACCACTATCTGTTAAAATAATATGAGATTTTGCTATAAAGTTATGGAAATCTATTACCTCTAAAGGCTCTATTAATTTTATTCTATCATCATTTCCAAGTATTTCATCTGCAACTTCTCTAACGCGTGGATTTAAGTGAACAGGGTATACAACTTTAACATCTGGAAATTCTTGAACAATTCTTTTTACTGCTCTAAACATATGCCTCATTGGTTCTCCTAAATTTTCTCTTCTATGTGCAGTAAGTAAAATTAATTTACTATCACCTAACCAATTAAAAACATCATGAAAATAGTTTTTTTGTACAGTTGTAGCTAATGCATCTATTGCAGTATTTCCTGTTACAAAAATGTCTTCTTCTTTTTTACCTTCAGCAAGTAAGCTTTTCTTACTATTTTCAGTTGGAGCAAAATGCATATCTGCTAAAACTCCTACCATTTGTCTATTCATTTCTTCAGGGTATGGAGAGTACTTGTCCCAAGTTCTAAGCCCCGCTTCCACATGTCCTATATCTGTTTGTGCATAAAAGGCTGCTAGTGCTCCTGCAAAGGTAGTAGTAGTGTCACCATGAACTAGAACAATATTCGGCTTCTCTTTAAGAATAACTTCTTCTAAGCCCTTTAAAGCTCTACTTGTTATATCACTTAAAGTTTGACCTTGTTTCATAATATTTAAATCATAGTCTGGAGTAATATTAAATACTTCTAATACCTGGTCTAACATTTGCCTGTGCTGAGCTGTAACACAAACAATACATTTTATTTCTTTTCTTGATTTTAATTCTTTAACAAGTGGTGCCATTTTTATGGCTTCTGGTCTTGTACCAAAAACAGTCATTACTTTAATCATTTTTTTCTCCTTTTCCAGATTTATTGTTTTTAAATTGAATATTTTTACTTTTGATAAAATCATATATTATTGTAACCCAATATCAATAATTATAAATCGTATAAATAATATAGTTTGTTCATACTATGCTAAAATCTAAAATATATAAACGGATTATAATTTGAACTATTTAAAAAAACTATACATACTATAAATAAGACAAGTAAACTCAAATTACCTATTATTACAATACTATTTTTATTTTTTGTTTTTTCTCTAAATTTCTTTAATATTGGTGTTGAGAAGATTATTGCTGGTATAAAGTACATTAAGCAAGATAATATTTTTGTATTATTTGATACTACAGATATCCAATCTGTTTTTGTATAGTAGAACATATTAGATAATATTGTACATATTTGTTGTAATGTTCCACTTCTAAATATAACCCATCCTATTATTATTAAAATCATTGAATAAAACCAACATATAAATTTAGGACATTTTTTTAATATTTTATTTAATATCAATTTTTCTATTAATAGAATTACTCCAAAATAGGCTCCCCAAATTATAAAGTTCCAATTTGCTCCATGCCATAAGCCAGTTAAAGCCCATACTATTAAAATATTAAATATCCATCTTAGCTTAGAGACCCTATTTCCTCCTAATGGAATATATACATAATCTCTAAACCAAGTTGAAAGTGAAATATGCCATCTTCTCCAAAAGTCAGTTATCGATGTTGCTATATATGGATAATTAAAATTTTCTAAAAAGTTAAAGCCAAACATTTTACCTAAACCTATGGCCATATCGCTATATCCAGAAAAATCAAAATATATTTGAAATGTATACGCTAATGCCGCAATCCATACAATAGATGTTCCCATGATATTTCCATCGAATACATAGTCTGCTATTACTGCCATTTGATTTGATATTAATACTTTTTTTGAAAGTCCAATTATAAATCTTTTTAATCCAGATGCACAATCTTTTAGAGTTTCTTTTCTATTATCTAATTCATTACAAACTGTTTCGTATCTAACGATTGGACCTGCAATTAATTGCGGAAATAATGAAATATATAATGCTAATGAGATTATATTTTTTTGAACTTTAACTTTTCCTTTATACAAATCTACTATATAAGATATAATTTGAAAAGTATAAAAACTAATACCTATTGGTAAATTTAATAGTATGTTGTTAATAGATAAATGAAATATACTATTAATACTATTTACTGTGAAATTATAATACTTAAATATAAATAAGTTTCCAAGCAATAATATTAATGAAATTATAAAAGAAATTTTTTTTAATTTATATTTTCCTTTTTCATCAAATTTATTTATTATTATTCCACAAATATAACTAACTAAAATAGTTCCAAGCATTATAAAAATATATTTTGGTTCTCCCCATGCGTAAAACACTAGAGAGAAAATTAGTAATAATATATTTCTTATTTTTCTATTTTTTATTACCAGATACAGAATACTTAATATAGGTAAAAAAGCAAATAGAAAGGTCAAACTGCTAAATAACATTTTACACCTCCAGGTTAAATATATTCGCTACATAAAAGTCTATATTTCCAACAAATAAAACTTTCGTAATATTATTCTCGAATATATATTTATCAAATTCAAATTTATGTCCCATGTCCATTTCATAAGCTCTCAAATCAACACAGTAAGATTTATTAAAATGCGAAGCTATCATTTCAATAATTGCATTATCATATGATTCACCAAAAATTAAAATATTTTCTTTATTGTTATTATGATAATCAAATACTATTTCGGCATCATCCCAACCATAAAATGAACCATATGAAATGTTGTCATCTATTTCATTGTTTATATAAGCTTCTTCTTGACCATATTCAGTTTTTTCTCCATTTATATATGTATCGTGTTCTGGTAAATTAAATTTATACGCGAAAAATGGCTCGCTATATAATCTTCCATACCCACTTGAACTAGCTTTTGAACCAGATAATTTAGGCTTTAATTGAACGGTGTCTAATATGGGTATTGGTTCATCTTGTGTAATCATTTCTATAATTTCACAATATCCCTTATATGAACCACGGTAATTCCAATGATGGTCTGTTTTGTAAAAATATTTTTTAAATTCATCAAATGAATTTATTTCAAATGTTTTAAAATTTTCTTTATTAATTTGTAAATTTTCAAATATATATTGCGAAATTAATTCTTTATCATTATTTTCAAAATTTATGTCAGTATCTTTTTCTATATAATATACATAAAAACCTATATTAGGATGATTATTTATTATTTTATTTATGTTCTCAATTCTTAAATCTATTGATTCTTTGTCATAAGATAAATATCTAGGTCCATAAACTAAATTCCCTTCATTACCGAAAATGTTTATATAATTTCCCATGTAAAAATATCTGTTTGAATATATATCTTTAAAGAAAGTTCCTACAATTGTCTTTATCATTAAATTATTACTCATATTATATATCTTTTTCATGGTTTGAGAAAAAGGTATTTGATCTGAAAATGCAAGTTCTAAATTATCTTGAAAATCACCATGATAAAAACTTGTAGTTGAAAATTTTATAACTTTATATGCAGGTCTATTTTCATAATAATTGATATCTTTACTTACAAATACTGTTTTAACAAATCCACAAACTAATATAGCAAATATTGTAATTATAAAAATAATATCCAACATATGTGCTTTGATTATATTTAGTAAAAATTTTACATTACTATTAAAAAATCTTTTAAGCCTTTTTGGTTCTTTAAGTATTCTATATAGCCATTCTAGATGTAGTTTTATAAATATTTTTGGAGCTCTTTTTTTTGTACCACTTAATACATCGAAACTACCTCCAACACCAACAAATATACCTTTATTAAACTGGTTTAAATTTTTATAAATTAATAGTTCCTGATCAGGAATCCCTAATGCTACAAGTACAACATCTGGTTCTAGTGTAGATATTTTATTAAAAACAGCCTGTCTATCTTCTAGATATCCATTTTCATATCCGCATATATGTGCATTAGGATAATTATTTTTTAAAACATTAACTAATTTTTCTATTACTTCTTTTTTTGCACCTAATAGAAAAATACTCTTATTATATTGATTACAATACTCAAATAATTTTGTACATAACTCTACACCTGGTATTGTTTCTGCTATTTGGTAACCTAACATTTTAGCTCCCTTAACAATACCTATTCCGTCTGGAATAATTGTAGTATTTTCATCTAACAATGCTTCTTTAAAATTTTCATTTTGCTCAGCAGTCATAATGGTTTCAGGATTTGCTGTTACAATAAACATTTTATGGTTGTTGATAATATTTTGTTTTACTGTTGCAAAGAAATTTTCTTTTGTAGATTTATATAATTTTTCAAAATATATTTTTATCTTAACTCGCCCCTTTATCTACTTTGTTGATTTTTGTATTATAATGTTAGATTTTATCCTAATGATTATAATATATTGTTTGCAATTATGCAAGATAAAAAATAGTGTTATTTCTAACAAACGATATAAACAATGTAGGCTAAACTATATCTTTTTTATTGACAATATTCTAAATAAATAGTAAAATTATTACGGAAAATGATAAATAGGAGTGTTAAATATGTGGGGAAATATAGCAATAGCTTTTTTGCTTGCATTCATTACGGCGTATGTAATTACACCATATACAATTAGGCTATCAAAAAAAATAGGAGCATTAGATGTTCCAAAGGAAAAACGCAAAATTCATAATAAGGCTATGCCAAGACTTGGTGGGCTTGCTATTATAGTAGGGTTTATTGTATCAACAATATATTTAATAATAACACTATCTTTAGAAAAATCTCTAGATTTATTTGGAGCAGATAATTATATATATAAAATTATTGGTCTACTCTTAGGAATTATTATTTTAGGCATATTTTGTTTCTTTGATGATTGGAAAGGTATTCCTGCATACATAAAACTTTTAGGGCAATTTCTAAGCGCTATTGTTGTAGTATGTTTTGGATTAAAAATGGATTCAATATTTATATCTCATTTTAATACAATTATAAATGGAGATTTAATTTTAAGTATTATAACTATTATTTGGATTGTTGGAATTACTAATGCTATTAATTTAATAGATGGATTAGATGGGTTATCTGCCGGAATAGGTGTTATTTCATGTTTTTCTTTGCTTATGATATTCGCACTTAATGGTTCTCCTCTAATTTCTATAATTCTAATAACAGCATTAGCAGGAGCTTTAGTTGGCTTTTTACCATTTAATTTTAACCCAGCAAAAACCTTTATGGGAGATACTGGTTCAAATTTTTTGGGATTTTGTTTAGCAATCATATCAATTTTAGGAACTGCAAAAACTTACACTGCAATAGTTTTAATTGCGCCTCTATTAGTTTTTGCTCTACCTATATTCGATACATCTTTTGCAATAATAAGACGAGTTATTCAGCAAAAATCATTAAAAGCAATTTTCAAGGCAGATAGAGGGCATTTACATCATAAACTTATAGATAAAGGCTACTCTCAAAAACAAGCAGTATTAATTTTATATGGAATTAGTGCTACTTTAGGTTTATTTGCAGTAATTCTTTTAGATAGTGGTATATGGAAAGCCTTATCATTTGCTTTGCTAGTTATTGCAATAGCTGCAATTGGATATAAAGATATATTTAGAACAAAAGATAATAATTTGTAAAATGGAGATGTACAAAATAACTTATGAATAATAAATCATTATTTAAAAATTCAATATATAAAAGTTTACTTAGTATAGCTAATATTGCCGTACCAATAATTATAGGTCCATATATAACCAAACTATTAGATGTTAATTTATATGGTTCTTATAATAAAGTATATGCTGAATTTCAAATATTTTTAATCTTTGCAACATTTGGAATATACACATTTGGAGTAAGAGAAATAAGTAAAATTAGGAATGACAAAGAAAAAGTTGCTAATTTATTTACCAATTTATTTGTATTAGGTATAATAACAAACTTATCTGTTGGTATTATTTATGTTATATATGCCGTATTATCTTCAAGTGGAATAACCACTAAAATATATATGGTTTTCATTATACAAATTATAGCCAATATATTTTATATAGAATTTTTAAATGAAGCTTTAGAAAACTATAAATTTATAACAATAAAAACTTTACTAGTAAAAGTTGTTTACTTAATACTATTATTAACATGTGTAAAAAAACCTGATGATATAATTATTTATGCAGTAGTAATATCTTTCATAGTATTTTTAAATAATATAATAAGCTACATATATGTTAAAAGAAAAATTAAATTTAATTTTAAAAATTTAAAAATACTTCAATACATTAAACCGCTATTTTTAGTATTAGTACTTACAAATGTAGAAATACTTTATGGACAATTAGATAGAATAATGCTTGGAAAATTTGTATCGGATGTAGCTGTAACAGAATATTATATACCTTATTACTTAATATCAATGCTGGCTTCCATACCATATGCAGTAATAAATGTTTCAATTCCAAGATTATCATATATTGTTAAAACAGAGGGATTAGAATCTTATAACAAAACATTAAAAGCATCAATATCAAGCTTACTTTTTATAATAGTTCCCATGTGTTTAGGTGTAGCAGTTTTAAGTAAAGAAGTTGTATTTTTATATGCAGGTGATAAATATCAAAATATATCAAACACGTTGATTTTGGCATGTATTATAAGAATTATTATAAGTATAGAATCAGTTTTAACAAATTTAGTTTTATATGTAAATGATAAAGAAAAAACTATAGTGAAACTTTCTTTTTTATATGGTATTGCAAATTTAATAATGAACAGCCTTTTAGTTATATTTAATGTACTTACTCCTTTTAATGCAATGCTTACAACTGGAATAGCTGAAGTAGCATTAATAACCACACAATATCTTTACATTAAAAGGAAAATGAATATAACAATTCCATTATTAACAAAACAAAATATTACGTATTTTATTTTAGCACTATGTTTTATTCCTATATCATATATTGTAAAAACCATCAACTTTGGATTTTATGCTAATATTATTATTACTATGGCGTTATGTGTGGTTTTATACGGAGGAGTTTTATTAATAAAAAAAGACGAGTCTTTATATATAGTTCTTAATAAATTTAATAACAAACTAAAATTAAGGGGGAAAAATGAATAAAATAATTATACCAACTGGTTATATGGGTTCTGGCTCTTCAGCAGTTACAGATTTAGTTGCAGAATTTAAAAATTGTAAAAATGAATTTAAAACATATGAGTATGTTTTACTGCATTGTCCTAATGGTCTTTTTGATTTAGAGGACAAGTTATTAATTGGGAATAATGCTATACGAAGCGATGAGGCCATACGTACTTTTGAAAATCAAATGAAAAAACTATATGATAAAAAATTTTGGTGGGTTGGAAATTATAAAAAAATAATTGGAAATGACTTTATGGATATCACAAATGAATATACCAATTCACTAATAAATTTTCATTATGATGGATATTGGTACATGAACGAAGAAGTTAATGCCAAAATGTTCTTTAAATTATTAGTACGAAAGCCTTTAAAAATATTAACGCTAAATAAGATTAAATTTAAGAAGGTTCTAAAGTATAATGACGGAATGAAAATTTGCCTACCAACAAAAGAAGAATTTTATAAAAAGTCACAAAATTATATATATAAAATAATTGAAAAAATATCTAGAGGTGAAGAAAATGTTGTACTAGACCAATTTTTACTACCGTTTAATCTTCATAGAATTGATAACTATTTTGATGATAGGTTAAGAGTAATTGTAGTAGAACGAGATCCTAGAGATGTATTCATTATAAATAAATATATTTGGCAACAAAAGCAGATATGTGTTCCGATTCCATTAGATGCAAACGATTTCTGTAAATACTATCGTAGAATGAGAGAAAGTGAAAAAGAATGTAATTCAAGCAAAGTTTTAAGAGTTAAATTTGAAGATTTAATTTATAAATATGATGATACATTAAATACAATTATAAATCATTTAGGATTTAGTAAAGAAGATCATATTAATAAAAAAGGTAGATTTAACCCCCAACTGTCTATAAAAAATACACAGTTATTTAATAATGTTATTTATAAAGATGAAATTAAAATAATAGAAAACGAATTAAAAGAGTATTTGTATGATTTTCCATATTCATTAGAAAATGAGGTAAAAAATACTGTAGAATTTGATGATTAGAGGGATGAATTTGAAAAAGAGAATTTGTTTTGTTTTAGACCAATTTTTATATGGAGGAATAGAAAGAGTTGCTATTAATTATTTACAGAACATGGATATGAAAAAATATTGTGTAGATGTGATTATATTATCTAATGTTGAAGGTATGATACAAAATATACCTAAAGACTGTAATGTTATTAAAATAAATATTCCTAGACATCATAATCCATTATCAAGAGCCTCGACCATGGTAAGAAGACCTGCTGGTGCTATTTTATATTATGGAACATATTTATTAAAAAAATTCTTTATATCCCCAATTGATTTATTTAAAACTAGATTATTAAGAAATAAAGATTATGATGTAGCAATCGCTTTTTCTGGACATTTAAATGATTGTTACGTGGTTTTAAATTGCATAAAAGCAAATAAAAAAATAGTATGGGCACATGGAATGATTTATCAATATTTATTAATGTCACCCGCATTTGAAAAAATGTACAGCAAATTTGACAAAATAGTATCCATAAATCATCTAAATCAAAATGACATATTTTATTGTAAGCCATATCTAAATTACAAAATAGAAAACTTATATAACCCAGTGATGATTGAAGATACAAAATTATCTGAAATAGAGTTAAATAATTTGAGCCAGAAATATGGAGATTATATTCTTTCTGTAGCTAGGTTAGAAACTCCAAAAGATTTTTTAACATTAGTAAAAGCATTCAAAATATTAAAAGATTATAATAAGACAAAGTATAATTTGGTAATAGTTGGTGACGGACCAGACAGAAGTAAGATTGAAACATATGTCAAACAAAATAATCTTGAAAACAACATATTTTTAGTAGGAAGTCAAGATGATGTAGCTAAATTTTATAAAACAGCTAAATTATTTGTATTATCTACAGAATCAGAAGGACTAGGAATGGTTATTATTGAAGCAATGAAGTTCGGTCTTCCTGTAATAGCAACAGACGCTCCATATGGTCCAAGGGATATTATAAGGAATAATGAATTTGGTGTATTAACTCCTGTAGGCGACGAAAAATTGTTAGCACAAGAAATAAATAAATTATTAGAAAATGAAGAATTATACAATTTTTATAAAAATCAATCTTTGAAAAGATATTTAGATTTCACACCAGAAAAAATAATAGAACAATTTTATGAAATAATAGATGAGGATAAGAATGGAAAATAATAGACGCAATTTACAATTAAAAATTCTAGAGATGGTAAAATATTTAGATTCATTTTGTAAGGAAAATCAGATAGAATACTACATTATATATGGCTCTTGTTTAGGTGCTGTGAGGCATAAAGGTTTTATCCCTTGGGATGATGACTTTGATGTAGGAATGACATTAGAAAATTATAATAAATTTATAAGTTTATGTAAAACGAAATTAGATATCAATAAATATTTTTTACAAACGCTTGAAACAGAACCAAATTACTATCTATCTTTTGCTAAGTTAAGAGATATTAATACAACTCTTATAGAAGAAGGAAATAAAAATATCCCAATTACTTATGGAGTATATATTGATATTTTTCCAATAGTGGGCTTGCCAAAAGGAAAGTTAAAGCGTGCAATTTTATCAATAAATAGAGCCTTTGCACTATCTGCAAATATAAACGTAATTAATAATAAATTTTTGTATAATATTTTTAGAATAATTTTAAAAATTTTTGGTAAAAAAAATATATTAAAATATTGTTCAAAGCAAGCAATAAAATATAGTTGCAAAGATTGTGAAGAATGGTGCTCGGTTTTTGATGGCGATGGTTTAAAAATAAACTCTACAACAAAAACTATTATGGGAAAGCCAACATATGTACCTTTTGAAGATATAGAATTACCCATACCAGAAAAATATGATGAATATTTAAAACATATATATGGAGATTATATGCAAATACCTACAAAAGAGCAAATAAAAGCGAAAGAGCATACTGCATATATCTTGGATTTAGAACATTCATATAAAGAATATTTAGAATTAAATAATGACAAAAATAATATTAGAACTTAAAACAATCAATGCTTTAATAAGATTGATATATTTTAATGATAAAAAACATGTTTAGGAGTAATTATGGAAAAAGTAAATATAATAATTCCAATATATAATTCAGAAGAATACTTGTTTAAATGTTTGGACAGCATAAAAAATCAAACATTGAAAGGAATAAAAGCCATATTAGTAAATGATGGTTCTACAGATTCATCTGAAAAAATAATTGATGAATATGTTAACACCTATCCAAATATTTTCGAAAAAATTAACAAAAGGAACGGTGGTCAGGCTACTGCTAGAAATTTAGGTCTTGAAAAGGCAACTCGGAGAATATGTTATTTTTATAGATAGTGATGATTATTTAGAAGAAAGTATGTTGGAAACAATGTATAATATAGCAAATCAAAACAATAGTGACTTGGTAATTTGTGATTATTATGAAATTGAAAATAATCATACAGTTATAAAAAAAGCACTAAAAAAATTTGACAATAATATAGAAATAAATTACATGTTATCTAATGCAAGTCCTTGGAATAAGCTTATAAAAACAAGTATATTCAAGGAAAATAATATTAAGTTTCTAGAAAATTATATTTATGAAGATTTAGCAACGATGCCAATATTGGCAGGATATGCAAATAATATAATATATATAGAGAAGCCTTTATACAATTATATAATAAGAGATGGGTCTACCATGAGACAAAAATCATATAGCCAAAAATTAGAATCAATTTTTGTTGCACTAGAACATTTAGAGAATGAATTT
>JBJFFE010000005.1:0-21211 GCA_051891435.1 Clostridia bacterium
ATATATAACCTCAGCCGTTTTGTATATTTTTTTAAAAGTCAAATCTCGACAGCCCGCAGATCGCGGGGGAATACCCGCGCATGCCTTGGAGAGTTTGATCTTTTAAAAAAATCATACAAAAAGTAGGCTGAGAAACAGTGACATACAAATTACAATTTATTTTTTAGTCTATTGTTGTGCTTGTTCTTCCTGTTCCCACAACATCTTCTTGCAATGAGCGCCATGTGTTACATCCAACGATTCCATCTGTTGCTAGCCCTCTACTTCTTTGATAATTTCTTACTGCTTCATCTGTTCTAGAGCCAAAAATTCCATCTAGTCCGCCCGTTTTAAAACCCAGCGTATTTAAATCATCTTGGGCTATAAGTACATATGTGCTTATACTACCTCTTTTAATTAATGGATATCCTGCTGTTCCACAAGCTGGTCTTCCGAAATCGCTTATCGAAATGAACCCAAGTAGGTGTTAAACTCTGCGGTTCTACATATGTCCACACTCCGAGAATTATTTGCAGTATTCCATAATCTGTTTCTTTCGCTATTACTTAATCTTTGCCCTGTATCAAATGCTACTCCTGCATAATGCTGACTTTGAGAGCCATGTCCGCCTTCCCATGGTCTTTTAAATGCAAATCCTACTGGTATTGGAGCTCCAAATAAATATCTTGTTGTATTAAAACTTTGCATTGCTCTTTTTGTTGTCCATAATGTTGGGCTACCACTTGAGCCTCTAAATTCTCTTACTGTTAAAGTTCTATTTGCATTATATGGCATTCTTTCACTTTCTCCTCTATAATATGTTTCCATACGATCCAAATCATTATTAAAAACAATTATTTTTGCCATTTTTCTCCTCCTTAAATAATAAAAAATATCTCATAATATTTTATGAGATATTTTTTATTTTGGTTATTTATAGAAAAATAACTGTTTTTTGTTTTTACATAAATAAACACCCCCTGAAAGGTCAGGGGGGCGACATTTCACCCTGGGGTAAAATTATCCCAGATGAAGAAAAGAAAGAGTCCTGGGTAGACTAATAAAGTTCCCAATCTCCACGCCAGCCATGGGTTTCCATGGAATAGTCCGAAGACTAATTCCAAGATGCCTGTAGCTATCAGGGAAATAAATGCCCCTGATATCAGCGTGGAACTCACAGTGTCCCACCACCGTGAGTCTCTTATTTTTTCTTTCGGGATGAATCTCTCGATAAAAATAGCACATCCCGAAATTGCGAGGGTAAGTATGACTTGCAGCATAATAAATCCCTCCTTGCCTGCTGCGTTTACATAATTATATTATACTATTTTTTTAACTTTATGTCAATTTACATTTATATATAAAAAAAACACCTCGAATCTATGAGATGTTTCTTTTTATATTTCCCTTGCTTTTACTACTACTCTTTGTTTTCCACTATCTGTACATGTAATTATTGTTATTTCTGTTCTTCCATTTGTTAATTGGCTTGTACAAGATGTATCATCTGGCTCTACTATGTATTTATCATATACTGCATACTGTAAAGTGGTTCCTGATAAATCTGTTATTTCTATAATATCTCCATTTTCAAGTGTTGGTACTTTACTAAAAAATTTAGTGTTTCTATAATTGTGACCTACTATACAAAAATTTCCCTCTTGATTTGGGTCTGCTCCCCAGAATTTACAAGGTGATATCTTTAATAGCTCTGTTGTAGTTTCAGATAAAATTGGATAATTTACATCTATTTTTGGTATATTTATTGTTCCTATTGTATAATACTTAGTACCGTCTTTTGCTGTTGCCATTTGTACACTTGGAATCTCCGATGTTTCTGCTGTTTGTTCTTCTAAATTTACCATTTGTTCTTCAGAGAATGCTGAGTTAAGAACTATTACTATTGCCTCTAACTTTTCCTCTTGTTCTTCAAAAGTTAAATTAGCTAGAATTTCTTGCGAAACCTGCTCACTTTTATTTCTATCGTATTCTGCATAAATATAATATGAAGATAATAAGCACACTAAAAAAATAGATAAAAAGAATTCTATTTTAAAAAACTTCTTTTTTCTTTTCATTGTTGGTGTTACATATAATTTTTCAGTAACAAGAATTTGATTCATTTTACCTATCCTTTCTTTTCCACTATATATTATTTTAACATATTTTTTTAACAATATCAACTACTTCCTGGATGCTTTTTTGTGGAGTTGAAGCTCCTGCCATAATTCCAATTTTTTGAGCATTTTTTATTTTAGTGAAATTTAATTCTGTTTTTGTTTCAATAAATAAAACTTGATTACAATTTTTCTTTGCTATTTCATATAATTTATTTGAATTAGAGCTATGTTTACCTCCAACTATAATCATTATATCAACATTTTTTGCTATTTTTTCTGTTTCCATCTGTCTTGTCTTGGTTGCATTACATATTGTATTTTTTACCTCTAAATTTTTTATCTTCTCCTTTAACTTCTCAACTATATTATTAAATTTTTCTAAGCTAAAGGTAGTTTGTCCAATTACTAATGCTTGATTTAATTTTGATTTATCAAATGATTGTATTGCTTTTTCTATGTCCTCTGATTTTTCAATAATTGAAGCACCAGATGTACAAAAGCTTATTGTTCCAATAGTTTCTGGATGTTCTTTTTGTCCTATTAAAAATATAAAGTAATTTTTATTACTATATTTTTCTGCGATACTATGTATTTGTAATACTTTAGGGCATGTTAAATCTTTTACTTCTAAATTTAATTTTTCTGCTTTTTCATATGTTTCTTTTGGTACCCCATGTGCTCTTATTATAACTTTATTTCTTGCCTCTTCTATATTTTCTATAAATTTTGCACCGTGGCTTATTAATTCTTCTGTTACTTGTTTATTATGAACTAATTCTCCTAAACAATATGCTTCTTTTTCCGTTTCTAATTCTTTTATTGTATTATCTACTGCTTTTTTTACTCCAAAGCAAAATCCTGCTGTTTTTCCAATAATAATCTCCATATACAAATCCTCCACAAATATTTTAACATATTGAAATATTAATTGGAATCAAATTATTAAATAAATTGTAATTTGTTTGTTCCCCTCTTTTATTTTAAGGTTTAATATGGTATAATATTTACGGTTAGGAGGCAAATATATGAGTACTAATAAAGATACTAATAATATGGAACCAAAATTTAACGAAGATAGAGCTTATGAAGAATTACGTATGATTTTTGTTATAGCTATTGAAACTCGGAAATTTCAATGGCATTGAAGATAAAATAGCAGCATGGGAAAGAAAATATCCACTCACTGATTTTATAAATCCTGAAATAATACGAAAAATCAGGGCTATATTAAATAAAGATTTTTTATCTAGACTTATGGGAGATTTTTTAGCAGCTAAAGTTTTACATGAAAGAGAAAAACAGCTGGAAGCTTATAAATCTTTAGAACAAATTATTAATTCTGCAAAAAAAAGTAAGGATTATAAAACTGCCTTAAAAGAAGTAAAAAAATGGAAAGAGACCTTAGGTTCAAATGGTTTATCTATATATAGTTTTGACCGTTATTATAGGCCTAAAGTTTGTACTTTATTATTAATACCTTCTAAAGAACTAAAAAATCAAGATGAAGCAACACAAAGTTTAAAAGAGCTAAAAGATAAAGGTCAATCTATGGATAGTAAATCTTATGCTCAAGAAATAAGTGATTGGCAAAGCAAGTATTGTGTTGAAAAATTTCCAGATAAATTACAAAGTGAATTAAATACAATTACTGCTGAAGTACTAAAATCTATTTCTGAAAAGAAAGATGAAGAAACTGCTTTAGAGCAATTGCAAGATGTTATATCTACTAATAATGGTATTACTGCCGTAGATGCGATAGCATCAATTTTATCTCAGTATGATTATACACATTTTAGCGATATTTCAAAACAAAAAATTAATGCTATTACAAAGGAAGCTATGTCTATTAGTGAAGAACTTTTAGTACAAGGATTGGATATAGAGGATGAAAGCAATATGCCTTCTAAAAATTCTACCACTTCTATTCAGTTTAGAGCTCTTAGCGATTTAAAAGATATATTTAGTAAAAATTCACATGATTTAGAAGGACTTTTAAACTGGATATATGTAAATAGAAAAATAAGCTTTACACAATTTGCAAGAGATGAAATTGTTAAACAATTTGTAAGTGCTGGGTATAAGATTCCAACACAAGCTTCATATTATATTCCAGAAATTAATACCAGTTTAACATTTCAAAACTTTTCTAAAATTGATGAAATTAGAAAAGATGTTATACTAAACTATTTAGGTATTATCGCACAGGGGAATACTTTATCTAGAGCTGGAAAAGATAATATTACAAAAATACATTCTACTTCTGAGAAAGAAAGTATAATTAGTGAAAATGTAGATAGTAATACATTAATGATTTTACCTGTTTATGATAATGAACAGAATTTAACTTCACCAGAAGAAGATTCACTTTATGATGAAACTGGAGCTACTAGTGAAACTAAAGAAGATGAAAGTGTTTATAATATTGTCATCGAAGATCTTTTGGAAGATCCTTTAGAAACTTATGAAATTCCTTCTGTTTCAAAAGAGCAAATTTCTACTGTAGCAGAAGAAAATCCTGTTATGCAAAACATTGAAGGATCTTCTGAAAAACCTGTAGAAGTTTCAATGGATAATGAAATTAAAAAAGAAGTTCCAACTATCCAAATACCTGTTTATGATACATTAGTAGTTACTGATACTTCTTCTAAAGATAAATTAGAAGAAAAAACAGAAAGTGCATCAAGTTCTTTGTCTGTAGAAACACAGGAAGAGCAAAAAACTTCTTCTACTTACTCTTCAACAATAGAATCTCAAGAAGAAGAGGAAGAAGAACTTTTTACAAACTCTTCAGATTCACAACCTGATATATATTCTTTGACTTTAGAGGACCAGAATAATATTGAACAGGCAAATAATGAATCAACATATGTTGTAGTAGCTACGCCAATATTGGAAATGGCTCTTTCTCATACAGCTACTAAATTTCAAGCAATAAAAAACATTCAAAAAGAAGATGTCCCAGAAAAAAATAATGGTTTTTAAACCATTATTTTTTTATAACTAATACATATTCTAAATTTTCAAAATCAACAGTTGTCTCTAATATTGCATACCTTTCACTTACATTTTTTGTTTCAATTATCTCTTTTATTGTTCCTATTTTTATGCCTTTCGGATAAATGCCTCCTAATCCAGAGGTTTCGATTGTATCTCCTATAACTAATTCTGAATCTACTTGCATACAATTAACTCTTAGTTCTTTATTTGAATCCAGTTGTCCTTTTACTATTACATTTTTTCTTGTCGCAGTTGTTACCCCACTTACACTACTTGCTGCATCTATTATAGGTTGAACTTTTGCTGTATCACTAGTAGCTGATATAACATGACCTATTAATCCGTCTTTTCCCATTACTGCCATGTTTTCATATACTCCATTATTAGTTCCAACATTTATAACAAAAATGTTACTTAAATTACTCGCATCTTTATTTATAATGTATGCTGCTACTGTTTCATATTCTGAATATTGCTCTGCTAAATTTGCATATTCTCTTAAAATATTATTTTCAGATTTAATAATTTGTAATTCTTCTAATTTTCTTTGTAATTCTTCATTTTGTTTTTTTAGTTCCTGATTTTCTGCTTTTAACATATCTATATTTTCAAAGAAACTATCATTTCCTGCAATTTTATTTTTCAAATATGTAAGCCCATTTTGTATAGGCATTACAATTTTATTAAAAACGTTTTCCACTTTTGAGAAATTATTTATACTAATATTTGTAATAAATATTAATGCAATTAGAACAATAGCTGTTATAATACTTCCTGCTATTCCCTTTTTCCTATTTTTATACATACGCCCGTCCTCTTAAATTCGAAATTTTTATAAATAAATTTAATTTATGTGTTGCTTCTTCTCAGCCTACCTTTTGTATAATTTTTTTAAAAGGTCAAACTCTCCAAGGCATACGCGGGTATTCCCCCGCCTCAAAGGGCTGTCGAGATTTGACTTTTAAAAAAATATACAAAACGGCTGAGGCTATATAAGCACCCTTCACGCTACTCTATATGAATGAACTAATTGCATAAGAAACAAATTAATTACACAAATTACCATTTATCTTCTCTTATGTGCATTAGTTAAAACTTCTCTTAATTTTTCCAAATCTTCTAGTGTCTTTCCTGTTCCTCTTACTACACATTCTAATGGATTATCTGCTACATGTACTGGCATTTCGGTTTCACTACTTAATAATTGGTCAAAATTTTTAATTAATGCTCCTCCACCTGCAAGTACAATTCCTCTTTCTACAATGTCTGATGCAAGTTCTGGTGGTGTTTTTTCTAATGTTAGTTTTATAACTTCTACTATTTCACATATAGATTCTCTAATTGCTTCTTCCACTTGAGATGATGTTATTACTGCTGTTCTTGGAAGACCTGTAGTTAAATCTCTTCCTTTTATTTCCATACTAAGTTCAGTAACAAGTGGTGTAGCACATCCAATTTCTTTTTTTATTTCTTCAGCTGTAGTTTCTCCAATAGCTAGTCCTAATTCTTTTTTAACATAATTTACAATATCTTCATCTAATTCATCTCCAGCTGTTCTTAAGGAATTGCATACTACTATTCCTCCTAAAGAAATAACTGCAACCTCTGTTGTTCCTCCTCCAATATCAACAATAATATTACCGGTTGGTTCTGCAACATCTAAATTTGCACCAATTGCAGCAGCCATTGGTTCTTCAATTAAAAATACCTCTTTTGCCCCTGCTCTTAAAACAGATTCTTCTACTGCTCTTTCTTCTACCTCTGTTATTCCAGAAGGTACACCTACTACCACCCTTGGTCTACCAGCATTGTATCTTTGACAAACCTTTGATACTATATTTTTAAGTAATAATTGCGTTGCTGTGAAATCTGCAATTACACCATCTTGCAATGGTCTTATTGCTTTAATAGAATCTGGTGTTCTTCCAAGCATTTCTTTTGCTTCTCTCCCTGTTGCTAAAATCTCACCAGTCATTTTATCTATAGCAACAACAGATGGCTCATTTAATACTATACCTTTCCCTTTTAACATTACTAAAATATTGGCCGTACCTAAATCAATTCCAATGTCTTTTCCCTTTAAATTAAACAAACTCATAATTCATTAATCCTTTCTAAAAATGCTTTCATATGTTCCATCTCCAATTACTATATGGTCTAACATATCTATTCCTATTAGTTCTGCTGCCTCATATAGTCTTTCAGTTAATGTAAAGTCACTCTTACTTGGCCTTGCATCTCCACTTGGATGATTATGAACAAGAATTATCTTTGGCACTTGCATTTTTACTGCTTCTGATAAAACATCTTTTGGTTCTAAACATGCAAAATTTGCTCCTCCTAATGAAATATCAATTACTTTTAATACTATGTTCTTACTATTTAGCAATAATACTTTTGCTACTTCCCTTTTTTCATATCTCATTTCTGGCATAAGTAAATCTGCAACATCTTTTGAATTTTTAATTTTAATTTTATTACTTATAGGTCTAGAAATTCTTTTAGTAAGCTCACATACAGCTTTTAATTGAATAGCTTTTACTTTTCCAATACCTTTTATTTTCATAAAATTTTCTATTGATAAATCTTGCAAAAATCTCAAGTTGCTATTTTCTTTATCTGATTGTAAATTTAAAATTTCCTGTGCTATCGTAACAACTGTTTTCTCTCTTGTGCCGGTCTTTATTATTATAGCCAATAATTCAGCATTTGATAATTTCTCTGCTCCATATATTTCTAGTTTTTCATAAGGTCTCTCTGATATGGGTAATTCTTTTATTCTCATAAGTTCCTTTCTTTTCCCCCATATTACCCTAAATAATTTTTACATTTTTCTATAAATAAATATTGCTATAGCCATGCCTATTATGCTGGAAATATTTATTTTAAACATTAGTCCAAATGTTATTTTTATAACACTTAAATCTAACTCAATTGGTGATGATATTCCAAAGCTTTCCCCATATGATAGCCACCACAACCAATTTACTTTTGAGGCTATTTCTCCAAGTAATCCTCCAATTACTAATCCTGATAATAAAAACACTAATAAAATCCAAAAATTTCTTTCTCTTGTAGCCATTTTTATTCCTCCTATGTGTTTAAAATTCTTACATATTATATCGTGGTTTACACAAAATTTCAACCTTTCACCTCAAAAATAATTTGTAACTTTATTTTTTTATTTTAATAAAATATATTAATAATTACCAAATTTTTATCATTTATTTTTTTGCTATAGGATGTTATAATTATATTAACTGGAGGTCTTTCAATGCAGATAGAGAAAATTAATGAGAACAAATTAGAAGTTATAATAAATGTAGCAGATTTAGAAGAAAAAGATATTACTCTGCAATCTTTTATGTCTGAAACTATTGAAAATCAATCTTTATTTTTAGAAATATTAAATTTTGCAGATAAACAAGTAGGATTCAATTTAAAAAATTGTGAAATAATCGTAGAAGCCTTTTCCATACCTTCTAAAAATTCGTTTATTTTAATTATTACTCGTATTCCTAGTTCATCTGCTTTATATTTATCAAAAACAAAATATAGTAGATTAAAATTAAATAAATCTTTTTGGTTTAAATTTAATGATTTTGAAACTTTATGTGCTTTTTGCAATTTATTTCCCAAAAATATAAATGTAATTTCATCATTATATTTATTAGAAGGTAATTATTTTATACATTTAGAATTTAGTCATCTTAAAGATTTAATTAGGGTCATGCTAATTGGTAGTGAATTTTCAGATTGTATATATGATAGTGAATATTTAATTGATGAAAATGCACAAACTATTATAAAGGATTATGCAATTAAAACTTGTCAAAAATTTTTTGTTTGATTTTCAAACTATAATAAAAAGGCTGAGATTTAATCTCAGCCTTTTTATTATTAATATAAATAATTTTGCGGATTCAATGTTGTTCCATTTACTCTTATTTCTAGATGTAAATGTGAACCTGTTGAATTACCAGTTGAACCAACTGTTGCTATTGCTTGCCCCTGTGATACTGTTTGCCCTACTGATACATATATTGAATTACAATGTGCATATAATGTTTCTACACCATTTCCGTGAGAAATTTTTACACAATTTCCATAACTTACATTTGAATAATTTACATATGTTACTGTTCCTGAAGCAGCAGCTACAATAGTTGTTCCTGTTGGGGCTGCTACATCTAGACCCGTATGTGTACTTCCCCATCTAGAACCGTATCTAGAAGTTATTGTATACCCTGACGATACTGGTTTTATTAAACTAATTCCTAAATCTAATTTTGTTGTAGAGCTTGCTATTGTATAAGAACCCGCTGAATACTTTACTACTGGTTTTTTATATAATGCTGTTACTATTTTATCTGATTCTGTAAAATCTTTTATCTCTGTACCAAATACTTGGTTATAAGATATTTGCTTTATATTGCTACTTTTTTTATCTGTTAATTGTTTAATTATATCTTCTGCTTGTTCTTTAGTTGCAACATAGTATTTTTCTTCACTACCTTCTGATATTGCATAATATTCATAATATGTTGTACCTAATTGTTTAACTTTTTCAAACATTTCATCATCATTTGTTTCATTACCTTTTTTTACTAAACATAAAGAATATTCTGGTAATGCTGAAATTTCCACAAATGCTGTATTTTCTGTTTCTCCTTCTTCCATATACATATTGATTTTCTCTTGTAATTCTGTTCTACTATTTGTATAACCAATAAATTCTCCATTTAATGTTACACTATATGTTACTTTATAAAATAAAGATATTATACTAATAATTAATATTGCAGATATAACTATTAAAAATATTAGTTTTAAAGAACTTCTTATATGTATAAATATATTTTTAATACTTCTTAAAATATTAAACACTCCTATCTGGTTTTTTTAAATACCTTTTATATTTTACCTAAAAAATACTCTTTTGGCAATTATTATAGTATGTATTAATTTTTGTCATTCCTCGTTTTTGATGTCTTTTCTCTCGTTTTCTTCCTTTTTCTCCGTATATCTCTCGTTTTCTTGTATTGATTTTTTATCATTTTTACTCTTTTAGCATAAGATATTATAGATTAATCCGCTCCCAGGGTGTTGTATATGAATAAATTAATTGCATAAAAATAAAATAGCCAAACGCAGGGGTTTTCATTTTTCTTTTTTAGGAGAATCCAAAGTAGGGATTACTTAGAGGTGCCTAAAAAAGAAAAATCAAACCCCGACGAGATTTGGCGGTCGTCTTCCACTATGCAAAGAAATCAACATGAAAAATTTCTGTGCTACCCATTGCTTACTTGTTCTTTAACTTTATTAATCTCTGCTTGTGGTGCCTTTTCCGCTGGTATATAATACCCTTTTACTTGTGCAACCTTAAACAAATCATATTGAAAAGCTTCATCATTATTTCTTATTTGTGCAAGAGTTTGTCTAAGAGTAACATTTTCTGCTTCTGATATAGCATTTTGATATGTTGTAAGTTCTGCCTTTAAACCTGATAAAATATCGTTAACCATATATTTTTCTTCCATACTAAAAAAACCTCCTAATTTAAAAACGATAATAATTTTTGTTTTGTATTTAACGAATCTTGTGCTGCTCCTGTAAACATTTGCTTAATTTGTGGATCTACACAACTATTAGCATATGAATTCAATTTTTGATATGCTGTGTCATGTGCACCAATTAAATGTCTTAAATTTTGAAGTTCTACTTGAGTTAAATCTGCCATTTTTATCATTCTTCCTTCCATTTTAAATTAATAGTTATATTATTTACAATTTTTATTTTTTTATACAAAATTAAATAAACTAGCCAAACGCAGGGGTTTTTATTTTTCTTATTTTAGGAGGTACACGAGCGGGAATCGCTTGGAGGTGCCTAAAAAAGAAAAATAAAACCCCGACGAGATTTGGCGGACTATTAGTTCTCTTTATAGCAAAAAAAGTGTTTATATCTTTATATAAACACTTTTTTAATTCTATTCCATTATAATTTCATTATTATCATCTATAAATGCACAACGATAATTTTGTTCTAACTCATCTTTTTCAATTTCTTTTATCACATTAGATATTCTTATTTGAGGACTTTCAATTAGATTGCTTGCTATTATTGCTTTTTTATTTCCCTTAGCTCCTGCATGGGCTAATCCTCTTAATACTCCCAGTATAACAATATTTTCTCCTGCTATTACTTCTGCACCTGCGTTAACATCTCCTAATATTACTAAACTTCCTTCAAATTCAATTTTTTGCCCTGACCTCAAACTTCCCCTATGGAACATTGTTTCTGAATTATTTATTTCCTTTTCAAATGTTCTTTTTATTCCATGCAAACCTAAAACTTTTGGACTATCAAAATTTACCTCAACATCTATATTGCTTTGTATTATTTTCTTTATTTCATTAATCTCTTTATTTTTTAATACTTTTCCCATTACAAAAATTGGTGTTTTCTCTGTTTTATATAATTTTTTCAATGCTGGAATTTTTTTGTTTAGACATTCTATTATTTCTTTATATTCTGCTCCTTCGCTTATTCTAACTATTATTTCATCTTTTTTCATATTTATTCCTACAGGATTTCTCATTTTAATTCCCCCTATTTTTTCTCTAATTTAATTCTCCCGTGTATGGCTTTGCTGTTCTATCTTCTTTTATTTCTTCTGTTGTTCCGAAATAACTTTCAAATATTGCTCTTGCAACACTTGCAGTATAATATCCATGCCCTCCGTTCTCTACGAAAACAACTACTGCTATTTCGGGGTCATCATATGGGGCGAATCCAGTAAACCATGCATTTACGTTCTTACCCGCTTCTGCCGAACCAGTTTTTCCTCCTACTTCTATTTCAAAATCTTTGAATACCGAATACGCTGTACCTCCTGTTTCCGTAGTTACAGATTTCATTCCTTCTAAAACTGCATCAATTGATTCTTTACTAATTTCTAAATTTTCCTTCTCTTCTTTTTTTATTCCTAATTTATCATTTATATAATTTTCTACTTCTTTTTTATCAATTGCCGTTCCATTACTGTCTTTTATTTCTTTTAGCAAAGTAACATCAACATCATGACCACCATTTGCAACCATAGAAATATATTTTGCTATCTGTATTGGTGTAAAGCTGTTATCTCCTTGTCCAATTGCTGCATTTAATGTATCCCCTCCATACCAAGGTTTATTATACTTTTCAGAAGTTTCTTTACTTGCTAAAAGACCTGCTTCTTCTCCACTTAACTCTATACCTGTTTTGCTACCTAATCCAAAATATCTTGCATACTTAACCAATGTATCTATTCCCATTCTTTTAGCCGTTTCGTAAAAGAAATAATTGCAAGAATGCTTTATTGCTCCTGATACATTTACAGCCCCATGACCTATACCATAATCCGTGTAAGACCAGCATCTCCACGAACTGCCTCCATAATAATATATTCCTGTATCGTATATAGTTTCGGTGGTTGTTATTGCTCCTGACTCTATTCCTGCTATTGCAGTTACCATTTTATATACTGACCCTGGTGCATATGCACTTTGTATTGCTCTATTTATCAAAGCACTTTTTCCTTCTTGAGTATATTCAGTCCATTTTTCTGTACTTATACCATCCACAAACAGCTGTGGTTCAAAATCTGGATAACTGCATAAAGCTATGACTTCGCCAGTTTTTACATTCATTACTACTGCAGAGCCAGTTTTAGCATCATATGCTTTACCAAAATCTCCATTACATATTTTTTCTATTGTTTGACTCAAAGATTTTTCAGCTGCCTCTTGAATTTTTGCATCTATTGTAAGTGTAACATCATATCCACTGACCGCTTCTTGTGTTATATACTCTCCAGTGAAAGTTCCATCTACTGACATATCTGTTTGTTTAACTCCGTCTTCCCCTTTTAAGTATTTTTCAAAAACATATTCTACCCCTGTTTTTCCAATATAATCTGATATTTGGTATCCTTCCAAGGAATTGTATTCATCTTCAGAAATTCTTCCTGTATAACCTAATACATGTGAAGCTAAACTACCATATATATAGTTTCTTACAGGCGTATTTTCTATATTTATACCCGGAAAACCTGCACTTTGTTCTTCAAATTCTAATATACTTTGCTCACTTATATTATCAGAAATTATATATGGTTTCATACTTGAATATCCATTTTTATCTATTCCATATCTTACAGAAATAATTTTTCTTGCATCAGTTAGTTCATAATTTTCTAATTCATATTTTTCTATATATTTATTTAAAACTTCCTCTGCTGTTAAATTTTCATCTAAATTATTATTTTTTAACCAAGTTCTTATATTATCATTATTAGAATATTTATATTCAATAGGATTCATACTTATTGGAAAGTCATCTATATATTCATCTGAATTTTTTTCTAAAATGTTCATGACTTTTAATATTGTATTATTTAGCTCTTCTGTTTCAATTTTACTTTTGTATAGTTCTAACGAATATCTTAATTTTGTCCCTGCTAATATATTTCCATTACAGTCTAAAACATTTCCTCTAGTTGCCTTAACTGTTGTTTCTCTTGTTAGTCTGGAATTTGATTTTTCTAAATATTCTTTTCCATTAACAATCTGTAATGTAAATAATTTTATTATTATTATTATGCCAATTATATATATTAGCATAGATATAATATTATATCTAATATTCTTTTTGTCTAACGGTCTCATTTGTCACCTGCTTTCATTTTAGAAAAACTTCAAAAAACTATTATTATTTATAAAATCTTGCTCAAGTCTATTTCCGAAAGAAAAAAAGATTGGATAAAATATAATAATTAAAATTGCATTATAAACCATTTCTATTAATACAATTTTTATAAAACTTGCTATTTCAAAAGTTGCTCCACAAAAACTTATTTTTAATATATAAGTTATAAGCTCAGCAACTATAGTTATTAACATTGTCATAAGCATAACTGTCATCCTATTATCTTTTGAAAAGTTTTTATCTAAATAACCAGAAACTAGTCCAACAATAGCAAAAGTAATTGCATTTATTCCAATTCTTGTGCCTATAAATATATCTAACATCAAACCAAAAAGTATTCCAAAAAAAAAGCCAAAATCTTTTTTCATAAACAAGCCTATCATCATAATAAGTATAATAAATAAATTAGGCATTATACCGGCAATATTAAACCATGTAAAAAAATTAACTTGCAAAAAATAAATTACAAAAAAAATTAATATAATAAAAAAAATATCAATCGCTTTTTTCATTTTTCTTCCAATCTTTTATTTTTTAGGTATTATATCAAAAGCTGGAAATTTTTTCAAGATTTATTTGTAATAAAAATGTAATATAAATTTAACATTAATGTTACACGGTTTTTATGGAATTTAGTATATAATATAATAATACTAAAGATATAAGGAGCAATTATGAAAGTTGAATCATTATTAAAAAACGAAGGAATTAATATTGTAAGAGAATTAAATACTAAAGAAATAAGTACCATTGCAAAGGACATATCTATTAAGTTATGTCTTGCTTTTCCAGAACATAATTTGTCTCGTACTAGCTTATATGAGGCTTTTTCATCAATAAAAATGTATTTAGCAATTCTTCCTAATGATTTTTCTGGAGCAAAATATATTTTAGAAAATAATTCTATATATTTTAATAATGATTTACCTTTTGAAGACATTCCAAATACTGCAATGCATGAATGTATACATTTTATTCAGCATTATAATTCTCCTTCAAAATTTGGTCTTTATAATTCTTTAAAAGGGTTGGCTTTAAATGAAGCTGCTGTACAACTTATGGCTTCTGAAGCCAATATGCATAACATAGTAGAAGTTAAATACTTTGATGTATCACTAAAAACTAATAGCCCAGATTTTTATCCTTTAGAATGTGCTTTACTAAATCAAGTTACTTATTTTACTGGAACATATCCTTTATTTAATAGTGTTTTATTTAGTAATGATATCTTCAAACATACTTTTATTACCAAATATAATAAAAAAATGTACTATAATATTATAAAAAGATTAGATAATATATTAAATTTAGAAACTGAACTTAATTCTTATATTGAAGAATTAAGTTATGCAACAAATTCTAAAACTATTGAAAACCTAAATAAATTTATTGATTATAAAAAGCAAAAAATTACAACATTATTTTTCCAAACTCAAAATTATATTATAAAACATTGCTTTAATTATGAATTTAACAATATTAGAAATTTAGATGACATACATAAATTTAAAAATAAATTATATGATTTTAAAGATATTATTGGAAGTAACAGTAATTACACTTTTTATAATGATTTTTATCGTTCTATGATGAATTTATTAGAAACTAAAAAGGAACAGATAAAAACTAATGGTTCAATTGATTTACTTTCACCTAGCTGCACATCTTTGATGATTATAGATAAGAATAAAAATAAACTTGCCTTTGCAAAAATCTTTTTTAGAAAATTGAAAGAGCTATTTAAATCTGAGGTTAATAAAGATTATATAAATGAATAAATAAAAAATCACCTTAAGTAAAAATAAGGTGATTTTTATTTTTAAGGAATTAAGCTAATTCTACAACTGCTCCAGCTGCTTCGAATTTTGCTTTCATATCTTCAGCTTCTTCTTTAGAAGCTCCTTCTTTAACTGTTTTAGGTGCTCCATCAACTAAGTCTTTAGCTTCTTTTAATCCTAAACCTGTTACATCTCTAACAACTTTGATAACTTGGATTTTGTTTGCTCCAGCTTCTTTTAGAACAACATTGAAAGATGATTTTTCTTCAGCTGCTGCTCCTGCTGTTGCTCCACCAGCTACTGGTGCTGCTACTGCTGCTGCAGATACTCCATATTTTTCTTCTATTCCTTTTACTAATTCTGATAATTCGATAACTGTTAAGCTATCTATTTCTTCTAACATTTTATCTGTTTTTTCACTCATTTTTTATTCTCTCCTTTTTTTCTAGAAGTTAGAATTTAGAATTTAGAGTTTAGAAACTCTCTTCCAAATTATAATCTTCGATATTATTTAAATTTTAGCGCTTAGGTCGCAACCCTATTTTTTATAATTAAATATTGTCAATTTTGAAAACGAAGCAAAATTGGTATATTGTGCATTTTCTGAAACTATAAAACCGGAGGTGTACATAGGTACATCGAGGATTTTATAAGTTGATAGAAAATGTGCAAGATGCCGATTTTCATTCGTTTTATGCGTTGGCTTTTTGTTTAGACACTTGATCCAATGCAACTGCCAATTTTGTAACATTGCCAAGTAATGCACCAGCAAGTTGTGCAATAAGAGTTTCTCTTGATGGTAATTTTGCTAAAGTAATTATTTCTTCTGCTGAAACTATCTTACCTTCTATAATTCCACCTTTAATTTTATAAAACTCATTATCTTTAGCATATTCATATATAATTTTTGAAGCATCTAAGTAATCATCATATCCTAAAACAACTGCTGTTGGTCCAGTTAATAAATCATCTAATCCTTCAAAATTACATTTTTGTAAAGCTCTT
Organism: Clostridia bacterium; assembly: GCA_051891435.1. Taxonomy (GTDB): domain Bacteria; phylum Bacillota; class Clostridia; order TANB77; family CAG-508; genus UMGS1933. Next base: position 16,628 of record JBJFFE010000005.1, read on the forward strand.
TTTGTAATGTTGTTTTTTATTACTTTATATTCTGTATTTGTTCCTCTTAATTTTGCTCTTATTCCAGTAACATCTTCAACACTTATACCTCTGTAATCTGTTAAAAGTACAACTTTAGCTTTATTGATTTTTTCTGCTAATTCATCTACTTCTTTAATCTTTTGATTTAAAATCGTTTCACTTGCCACTTTTTATTTCACCTCCTGTACTAGAGATTAGAATTTAGAAATTAGAAATTAGAATTTGTATTCTTAATTTCTATCTCTCTTTTTCTAACTATATATAATGTAAAATTAAAAACTCTTGTAAGCCATTAGCGAGGCATAACAAGAGTTCATTTTTCTCTTTATTTTACCTCGGTAGGGCTTATAAAATTGCCTACTGTCTCTGGTCAATTATTTAATTTTTCTATTTGCGAGCATGGTTGAAGCCCTGCCCCCCACATTTTCTATTATCCAATATATAAGCTTGGTCCCATACTTGTTGATACAGATACACTTTTTACATATTGTCCTTTAGCTGCTGCTGGTTTTGCTTTTATTATAGCATCCATAACAGTTTCATAGTTTTCTAATAATTTATCTGTTCCAAAAGAAACTTTTCCAAAGCCTAAGTGAATAATATTTGTTTTATCTAATCTATATTCAACTTTACCAGCTTTAATATCATTAATAGCTTTTGTAACATCCATTGTTACTGTTCCTGATTTTGGGTTTGGCATTAATCCTTTTGGTCCTAAAACTCTACCAAGTCTTCCTATAACACCCATCATATCTGGTGTTGCAACGATTACGTCATAGTCAAACCAATTTTCTTTTTCAATCTTTGGAACTAATTCCTCTGCTCCAACAAAATCTGCTCCAGCTGCTTCAGCTTCTTTTGCTTTTTCACCTTTAGCAAAAACTAAAACTCTTTTTGTTTTACCTGTTCCATTTGGAAGTACTACTGTACCTCTTACTTGTTGATCTGCTTGTTTAGAATCCACACCTAATTTAACATGTAATTCTAATGTTTCATCAAATTTTGCTTTAGGCATTTTTTCAATTATTTCTAAAGCTTCTTTAGCAGTATAAGTTTTGTTTGCATCAATAAGTTTTTCACACTCTTGATATCTCTTTCCTCTTTTCATTTAAAAACCTCCTTTGGTACTAACGAATATTCTTCATATTCTCCCACTTTCTTATTTTTTATATCATTTTTATTGATAGCTAATTAATCTGCAACTACAACACCCATAGAGCGAGCAGTCCCAGCTACCATACTCATAGCTGCTTCTAAAGATGCAGCATTTAAGTCTTCCATTTTTTGTTCTGCAATAGCCTTTACTTGTTCTTTAGTTATTGTAGCTACTTTATCTCTATTTGGTTTTCCAGAACCTTTTTCAATTTTAATTGCTTTTTTAATTAAAACTGCTACTGGTGGAACTTTTGTTACGAATGTAAATGACTTATCTTTATAAACAGTAATAACAACTGGGATTATCATACCAGGTTGATTAGCTGTTCTATCATTAAATTCCTTAACAAATGCCATAATATTAACACCGCTTGAACCTAATGCTGGTCCTACTGGTGGTGCTGGTGTAGCTTTTCCAGCTTCAATTTGTAATTTAATTACGTTTGTAATTTCTTTCTCTGCCATTTTTATACTTCCTTTCAAACTTATAATAACTTTTATTAATTTAAAAACGAACTAAAATTAGTATATTGTACATTTTAGTTGAAATAAAATACCGGAGGCGTACTTAAGTACGTCGAGGATTTTTATTGAAAACTAAAATGTGCAAGATGCTGATTTTTGTTTGTTTTATGCAAGTTTTCATTCGTTTCTACACTTTTTCGACTTGAGCAAAATCCAACTCCACAGGTGTTTCTCTTCCAAACATAGAAACTAGAACTTTAACTTTTCCTTTATCTTTATTTATTTCTTGAACAGAACCTATAAATCCTGCAAGTGGTCCATTTACAACTTTTACAGAATCATTAACATCATAATCAACATTAACAACTGCAACTTCAAATCCCATGTTTCTTATTTCTTCTGTTGTAAGAGGAATTGGGTCTGTTCCAGAACCAACAAATCCTGTAACACCTCTAGTATTTCTTACTATATACCAAGATTCTTCTGTTACAATCATTTTTATTAAAACATATCCTGGAAAAACTTTTTTTAAGTTTGTCTTTCTTTTTCCATCTTTTATTTCTATTTGTTCTTCTAATGGAACAACAATGTCAAAGAAATAATCCTCTAATTCTCTGTTTTTTACTGTTTTCTCCAAGTCAGTTTTTACTTTGTTTTCATATCCTGAATAAGTATGTACCACATACCATCTTGGTTCTAAATTTTCCTTTATTTGAGACATTAAAGTGGCCTCCTTTTAATATAAAACCTTTTATTCTTCTACTGTTTCATTATTTGTTTCATTTAATTGAGCTGTTTCATTATTAGAAGCATTTAAGTTTTCAGTAGTACTTTCCTCTACTACAACACTATTTTTTACAGCTGATTTTAAATGATTAATTCCATATATATTTAAAGCATCAAAAGCAACATCCAAAACAAACACTATTGCTGCTGTAACTATAACTATAAAAACAACCGCAATTGTATTTTTTACTAATTGTTTTGGTGTTGGCCAAATAACTTTTTTTAATTCTGCTTTAAAATCTTTGAAAAAGTTTTTCTTATTTTTATTATCTTTTTTTGTTGTCTCTTTAGCCATTTTATTTCCTCCTAAAAATAGCTTTATTTTGTTTCTTTATGTGTTGTTCTTTTTTTGCAATATTTACAGTATTTAACTATTTCTAATCTGTCTGTATTATTTCTCTTATTTTTGCTTGTCATATAATTTCTTCTTTTACACTCTGTACATTCTAGTGTAATGTTTTCTCTTGGTCCTTTTGCAGCCATTTTTAGCTCCACCTCCAATTTTGTTTTATGCGGGTTTATAACGATGCGTTTTTTAAGCTATGCCCCATATTTTAGAACATAGCTTATATAATTTACCATATTTTACTTAATTTGTCAACGTTTTTCCAATAATTTGTGAAAATTTATGTTAATATTCAGTAAGTAGCTCTTAAAAATTTTAAGAAGATTTTTTCTTTTTTTGTACTGAATATCCGAATTTTCCTACTTGTTTTCCTAATGAAAAATATTTTCCATTTGCATACGAAATTAAGTTACATTTTGTTATATCAAATGCTCCATTTTTATCTATATATTTTTCATCTGCATTTATTGATAGCACTTCTGCTATAAACATGTGGTGACTTCCAAGTTCTTTTATTTCTTTTACTTTACATTCTATTGAAACTGGGCTTTCTTTTATTCCCGGGCAATTAACAAAGTTTAATCTTTCCTTTGTTAATTTCATTTCTTTAAATTTATCTACTTTTGCACCAGTTTTTACTCCGGCACCAGTCTGTAGCATATGCCAGTTCTTCTGTAGTTAAGTTTATAACAAATTCTCCAGTTTCTTTTATTATATTATAAGAATACCTTTCTGGTCTTATAGATATATACACCATTGCAGGATTTGTGTTTATTATGCCTGTCCATGCTACAGTTATTATGTTAGATTTTTCCATCGTGCCACAAGATACCATAACTGCTGGTATTGGATATATAAATGTTCCCGATTTCCAAGTTACCTTCGACATATTACCTTTCTCCCTGTTCTAATATTTCCTTATCATTAGTTTGTTGTTTTGCAAATTTCATAACAGCACTTGCATCATTTTCATCAAATATTAATGCATATTTGTCATTAGCTGGTATACTTGAATCTACTTTAATATCAGCAATCCTTCCAATATATCCTCCGCAATTACTCTCAGTCATATTTCTTTCATCTAGTAAAACATCTAAAACAGCTGCTCTATAGTCCATATCATCATCCATTTTAGGAACAACAATATTTGAAAATACTTTATAAGTAGATGTTTTTCCTTTTTTATCTTGTTTCTTTACTATATAGGCCGATACTCCTTCTAAATTTTCCATTCCAGTAACATCTGTATACTGTAAAGAACCCACTTCCATTATTGTAGTATTTCCAAAAGTATAGGTTGTATGTTCTTTTTTTGGAATAGGTTTTATTTCCTTTATTTCATCTGGTTTTGCTATATAACTTTTGTCATATTCTCTTTTATCCAAATTTAATGTTTTTAATGCAATCATTTTTATTTCATTTGCCGTAAATTTATTTTTACCAGTTGTTTCTATATATTGTTTTAAACTGTTTTCGATATCTAGAAATCTTTGCACATCCTTTTCATCATTTGTACTACGTAAAAATAAATCAGTTCTTTGCTCTAATATTTTATCTGTAAGTGTTATATCTTTAAAAAAATTTATTATACTTGTTAGTTCTCTTTCCACAAATTTTTTTTCTTCTTCCATAATAATCCTCCTACAAAATATATTTTTATTATATCATAATTCAAGAATTAGTCAAATTTTTTATATATTATTTTTAATATAATCACTATAAGGCATAAAAAAAAGAAACATAAAAATGTTTCTAAATAAAAAAAATCTGGCAACTTCCTATCTTCCCAGCAGGGTAACCCACAAGTATTT
>JBJFFE010000006.1:0-4143 GCA_051891435.1 Clostridia bacterium
TTAAATCTGCTATATATGCACCTGATGGCATATTTAAAGTATTAATTATTGTATAAGTAGACATTGATACTCTTGAGCTTACAGAATACTCCTGTGAATAATAGTTCGTTTCTTCTTTTAAACCTCCTACTTTATTTATTGTTACATTAGCATCCTGTGGTGTATAAGTACCATTTCTCCCCTCGTTTACCATATTTTTTATTGCATTATATACCTTTACTCCTCTTGCGTTTCCTCCTCTATAATATGATTCTACATCAGTATTATAAAGAATGCTATATATTGCCTGTTTTGTTGCTAAAAATGCATCATATTCATTCTCTACTCCCATTTCTGATGGTGTTTTATATGGATAACCATTTATTGCTACTCTCCATAGTCTATAATCATCCATTAATTTTGTTAAATCAACATTATATGCATCTTTTTCTCCAACTCCATCTAATCCTTTGTTTACACAATATGCAGGATATACCTTTCCGTTTTCACTATATCCTGCAAACACACAAGTAACATAGCTCCATACTCCATCTGACCTTTTATATTGTAATGTATAATCACAATTTCCGTAATTATCTATTAATACTCTTTGATTCATACTTACTGCATAAATTGTATTTTGAAATGTTGTTATTAATACTACAATTAATAATAAACCTCCTATTATTTTTTTTATTTTTGTTTTACTCATTCTTCTCCATAATATAATACCGACCTAATCAGTATTAAGGACAGAAAAAAGACACTTGGTAAAACCAAATGTCAAAAATATATTAGTTATTACTTTATAATATAAAGCATTCTGTCATAACTAAATTTCCATTGCAATAATAATCAAGAGCATATATCCTAATTGTTCCAAATCGTAAATTTAATTTATCTCTCATTCTTTGTTCTGTATAAGTAAATTGATTTGTCTGTTCTGTAATAGAAGTATCAACAACTACTTCAAATCCATAATTTTTCATATCTTCTGATGGATTATTTAATATATAATTTTTCATTTTATTAATCATATCATTATTTACTTTGTATTCTTCTATTGGAACTGTTTTAATAGGCTCTTGTATTATCTCTTCTTTTGTTACTTCTAGATTCGTATTTTTTTCATCTTTTGTATTTTCTTGCACATCATCTTTTTTATCTTGATTTTCTATTGCTTTATTTATTGTCTCCTCTTGTGTTATTTTATTTGATGATAGCGTACTACTTGTTTTTATAGTAGAATTTTCTTGTTCTTTGGTTTCTATATTTTGATTCGTAATATCTTTTATATTCTGTTCTTTTATTTCTTCTTGTGCATCCTCTTTGATATTTGCTACAGCTGTTACATTGTTGTCGATTACATTTGATTCAAACCTAATATCTTCTCCTATAATCTCATTTTTTTGTTTATTTTCAATTTGATTTGTACTAGCATTTTTATATCTTGTTATTACTGTTATTGTCGCTACAACTACAATAAATAAAATTATTAAAATATATATTTTGCCAATGATATCTGTGTTCCAAAATTTCTTCCATAACCACATACAAATCATCTCCTTTTTTCTTCTATTGTAACTCTGAATCCATTGTATTGCAAGTCTTTTCTGTTGCTTGAACACATAATCTTTGATTTCTTTTGTTTGCTATACAAGTAATTAAACTTAACTTGTTTTCTTCTGTACTTTCTAATAAAGTCCAATCAGTTTCATATATTACCTGAATATTATCTACTACATAAATTCTATCAAAAAACTTAGTTTTGTATCTTATAATGTCTCCTTTTTCTAACTCATTTATTCTTGCAAAATAGCTATTCTCACAGCCTCTATTATGTCCTGCTAAACCTATATTTCCATCATAAGTTGCAGTTTCTTCAATATGACCTATGTAATTTAAAAGTATTTCGCTAGAAGTGCCCTCTTTTACTGTGGCATTTAATCCTATCTTTTCAATAGTAATTATTCCAAGCACAGAATCATCCCAAATATCCTCTACCTTATCATAAGTTACATTCTCAAATTCATCATCTGTTTGTATATCTTGAATATTTGCTAATTTTTTATTGTTATTATTAATCAGAAATATTGAAATTCCTACAAGTAATAAAACTATTATTATCACGCATATTATTTTTACTTTCTTCAAGTTGCACCTCCTAGACCATAATTTCAAATTCTTTATTTAATACTTTATAGTTTTGTACTTTATCAAAATATTTAATTTTTACATTCTTATTTCTTATCATTCTATATAGTGATTTTGAAAGCACAACTTTATATGATCTTGTTTGAAAATTTGTAGGTGTTAAGTCTATAAGTAATTTATCTTTATTTAAATGTAATCTCTTAATTAGCTTGTATTCTCCATCTTGTAAATTATACACTTTTACATTTTTTAGTCCAAATAAAATGATTCCACTAAAGAATATTATTCCTGTTGTTCCAACTATTGCAGGTACTATATAGCCATACTCTTTTACTTCTTCATATTTAGCAGTAAATGTTGTAGTATCTAAAACTTCTTTTGAAATAGTCCCTGTATATTTTATAGTTGCTAAATAACTTGTTACAATAGTTTTTGTTTTTACTCCTTCGTAATACATTGTTCCATTATATTTTATAGGTACTTCATTATTTGAAACCATCTCTGTCTCTGCAATATTCCATACAGGATTTACAAGATAATATGTAGTACCATTTGCTTTTATTTCCTTTGGAATGTCATTTAGTTCATTGCTTGGAACATTGTCGTAAGATTTTTGCAAATATACTTTATATTCTTCCTGATAACTGTCTTTAATTTCTACTTTTAATGTACTGTTATCTCTTGTAAGAGTTCCTGCGTAGCCATCCTCTTCAATGTCTTTTGTTTCATTAAATAGGCTTATTACTTTTTCTAAATTATCTGTATTGGTCACTCGTTCTTCAATTGTCTCTTTTTCTTTTATCAATGTTTTAAAATTATCTATTCTATCAATATTTCTTAATTCATAGCATACTTTGTCTTCGACAATAGTTTTATCAATATTATTATAGAATTCTTCAGCGACCTTATAATCTACTGTATCTGTTCGTTCTAATGTTTTTAAATCGCTACTTGCAAAGCAAACACTAAAACATCCAATTAGCATAATTATTATACTTGTTATTATTAATATTTTTTTACTCAAATTCTTCTTCCTCCTCTTCTTTTAATTCTTCATTTAAGCTTTTACTTAATTCTTTTATAAATTCAAATTCTATCATTAATTCAGGTAACTTCGTTCTATTCCTAAACTCAATATCTGCTGAATCTTCACCCAATCTACAAAATACATATCCATCATTCAATTCATTTAGACTTTCTTCTAATTTTTCAACTTCTTCAAATTTCACATCATACCTTACATGATCTATTTTGATAAATATACAATCTAAACCATTTTCGTTATAATCATATACATAAGCATCTTCAAACAGATAGTTATCAGGTATTTTCTTTTGAACTTCTTCTATTTTTTTATAGTCTTTTTTGGTTGTTGCAATCATTATCTCATTAAAATATGCCATAACTAATCCTTTCTATTTCAAACCAAATATTTGAAATACTAACTCTCGTAGTTCTTGATTTAGTAGAATTGTTAATCCAATTGAAGTTAAAACAAAAACTAATACATAGCAAATAAATTTTACTAGCCTAGTTATAGCTTCTAAAAGTAATGAAAAAAGATATACCGAATGACTTGGCATATCTGTTTTTGATTCTTCTTTTACTTTCTTATTTTCCTTTGTTTTACTAGGCTTTGTCTTAACTCTCTCAAGTAATTTTTGTACTTTACTTTCTTTTTGAATTAACTCTTCTCGTTTTTTAAATTTCTTTGATTCGTTCTTTTGTATTCCGTTTTCACCTAATGCTATATTTAGTTTTTCTTCTATTTTTTCAGATTCAGATTCATTTATAATATTATAAAAACCTAAATCATATAAATTAGTCAGTACAATATTTTGCTCATTATAATTTGATGCTAATATTATGATTCTAGCTTTTGTATAGAGTTTAGAAAAATTATATATATTTTCTATAATCTCTGTTTCTGAATTTGTAAGTGCATTCAAATCAACAACTAAATATTTTATTAGATTAAAATTAATTTTTGTTTCTTTTACATATTGTGAT
>JBJFFE010000007.1:0-21117 GCA_051891435.1 Clostridia bacterium
GCTATCTGGTGCAAGCTTTAATGCTCCTACTTCTTTTGCCTTATCGTTTTTATCTCTCATTTCTATATTGTTTTTTACTTCTTCAAAGCTCATATTTATTCCTTTTTCTTGCATTTCTTTATATCTTCTATTTGCTCTTTCTTCTAAAGAAGCTTCCAAATAAATTTTTACATCCGCATTTGGAAAAACATATGTACAAATATCTCTTCCTTCCATTATTACGTCTTTACCTTCAGCCAGTTTTCTTTGCAATTCTACCATTGCAAATCTTACTTCTTTTATTGATGATATTTGAGATACTATACTTGTTACTTCTTTTGATCTAATTTCTTTTGTTACGTTCTTCCCTTCTAGATATACTATATCCCCGTCTTCTGTGTTATCTATAGTTATATTTATATTTTTTGCTACATTAATTATTCTGTCTTTTTCTTCTAGTTTTATTTGATTATTTAAGCACTTTAGAGCGACACATCTATATGTTATTCCTGTATCAATATTAGTTAATCCTAATTTATTTGCAATTATTTTTGTTACTGTTCCTTTTCCACTTCCGGCTGGTCCATCAATTCCTACAACAAATGACATTTTTCTATCTCCTTATAATTGGTTTATTTTTTCGGGCAGGGGTGGAACCCTGCCCCTACAATTGTATACATGAACAATTCTTATTATTGTTCTTCTGGCAGTTGTATTCCTTTAGCAATGATTTCAATTGAATCTACATTCATAGCTGTTAGATTTTCAATTTCATGTTTAGCTTTTTTCTTAAAATCTGTTAAACATTTTACTATATCATAACCATAATTTACAATTACTTCTATATATACACTTAATCCTTCTTCTGTTGTTTCAATTCTTGTTTTATTTATTTTATAAATAAATTCTGATTTTTCACTTAAATACTCTATAATTTGTTTAAATACTGTATCAGATATTTTATAATTTCCCAAATAACTAAAAGTTGGTCTTATAATTGATTTTTCTGCTATATATGGTTTATTGTTTTTTCCTTTAGATTTAAATATTTGAAGTGGATCTAAAATATAACCAGAGAAGTCCTTTTTTATTTCAAATGTTGGTACTGGGATTACGTGTTTTCCTTCTACTTTTCTCATTCTTCTTGCTTCCTCAATTTCTTCTTCTGTTGCAACATCTGAAATATTTATTATTTCCACAAATTCATTTAAACCTAAATTAGTTCTAATTTTTTCTACCATATTGTCTGAAGTTCCAAGTATTAAAATACTCTCTGGCCTATATTTCATAAATGCTTTTTTTATTTCCAAAGCATCTTTTTCTTCTGTAAATAATGCTTTTCTTATTGTTTCTATTTTGGTTGGAGCCTTTTTTGCAGACTCTCCTGCAACTACTTTTGTATCATTTATAAGCAAACCATCATCTATTATATATTTTATATTTCTTTCAGCTGCAACCATTTGTGCTCTATAGCTTTTTCCTGTCCCAGATGGTCCAACAAATGCATACGTTTTTATCCTTGCTTCTATAAGCTTATCTATTATCATATTCATCACCTTTACATTCAATGCTCATATTATACCATTAAGGGAAAAATTTGTCACTATTTTTTTGAAATGATTTGCTGGTTTAAATTTACATTATAATAATGTAGGGGCTGCAGTCTTCGGCAGCCCGTAAATATATCAAATATTTATTTTTATTCGGGTCGCCCTTAAGTAGCGACCCCTACATATAAATAAAAATCTCCATTTTTTAAAGGAGATTTTTTTATTTTATGATAATTCTTTTACATCTATGCTTCTTACATGTTCTATTTTTTCCCATGTTGTATTTGGTTTTATTAATGCTTTTATGTTTATAAGTATCCATGAGCCTAAAAATAATGGATAACATAACAAGCCTTTTAACATTGGTTTTATCTTTCTCTTATCTAATATCATTGTAAATGCTGCTGTAATTGGTGTTAATAAAAATGTTGCAATTACATATTTTCCAATATTCCATAATAGTTCTGCTCCAGTCATTCCATGTCCTGAGAAAATAACTACATTTAATAATAGTAATGATAATGTTATTACTAATAATGGCATTCCCATTAGATAAAGTAAACCATCAAACGTAACTAATTTTTTATTTTTTATTGTATTTTTTGCTAATTGTTTTGTATATATTTTAAAACATTGAATATGTCCTACAGACCATCTCATTCTCTGTGTCCAAGACTGTTTAAATCCTAAAGGTTGTTCATCATAAACAATTGCATCTGTTGCCCATCCTAGTTTTCTTCCTTGGCACATATTAATTAGTGAAAATTCTATATCTTCTGTTAAAGTTTGTGTATTCCATCCATCTGGTTTTATAATATCAAATTTAACCATAAATCCTGTTCCATTTAACAATGGCGAAAGTCCTACATTGTATCTTGCTAAGTGATAAAATCTGTGCATGGTCCAATAAAATAACGCATATCCTGCTGTTATCCAATTGTCTGTAGGGTTTTTAATATCCCTATATCCTTGAACAACTTCTTCTCCTTGGCAAAGTTTTTTATTCATATTTTTTATAAAGTCTGGATTAGCAACATTATCTGCATCGAAAACGCAAAATGCATCATAATCTGCATTTTCTTCTATTTTTTGTTTCAAAAACCATTGCATTGCATATCCTTTTGTTTTCTTTTCTGGGTCAAATCTTTCATATACAATTGCTCCTGCTTTTCTTGCAACATCTGCTGTATTATCAGTACAATTATCTGCTATAACATATATATCAAATAATTCTTTTGGATAATCTTGGGCTTGTAAGCTTTCTATTAGGTTTGATATAACAAACTCCTCATTATGTGCTGGTATAATTGCCATAAATTTGTGTTTTTTATTTATTTTTAATGGTTTATCTTTAAATTTTATTAAAGCACATACACTAATTCCTATGTTATAAAGCCAAAATACAGTTATTATCCATACAAGCGCTTGTTGCAAAACATTTAAATATTTCATTTTTTTACTCCTTCAATTTATTATATGTGTTTTGTTTTAATTTAATGTCCATTTTTTATTATACTATAATATTACAAATTATGCAAGTTTTGGAAAAATTAAATAATTTTTATTGTACATGTTGTAGGGGCAAGGTTCCACCCTTGCCCGCAAAACAAATTCATGCAATATTTATCGGGTCGGGATGGAACCCGACCCCTACAATCTTTACATAAAGATTATTTACTAAACTGAAAATTATTTATTCCTCTGTTTGTTCTCCTATTTTCTTTAAGCTAATTTTGCCTTGATTATCGATGTCTAATACTTTTACTATGATTGTATCTCCAACAGAAAGTACATCTTCTACTTTTTCTATTCTTTCTTTTGATATTTTTGATATATGAAGTAGCCCTTCTTTTCCTCCGCCTAAATCAACAAATGCTCCAAATGGCATTATTTTTGTTACTGTTCCTTCGTAGAATTCTCCTACTTCAATTTCTCTTACAATTTTTTCAATCATACTATAGGCTTTTTTTGTCATTTCATTATCTGTTCCAGCGATAAACACTTGACCATCTTCATCTATATCAATTTTTACTCCTGTTTCTTCAATAATTTTGTTTATTACTTTTCCGCCTGTTCCTATTACATCTTTTATCTTATCTGGATTGATTTGCATTGTTAACATTTTTGGTGCATATTTTGAAACTTCTGGTCTTGGAGCAGCTATTTGTTTTAACATTATTTCATCTAAAATATATTGTCTTGCTTTTTTAGTTCTTGCAAATGCTTCTTCTATAATTTTGTATGTTAATCCATCCACTTTAATGTCTACTTGTATTGCTGTAATACCTTTTTCTGTTCCTGCTACTTTAAAGTCCATATCTCCAAAGAAATCTTCTAAACCTTGGATATCTGTAAGCATTACATAATCGTCTGGATTATCTGGGCTTGATACAAGTCCTGTTGATATTCCTGCAACTGGTCTTTTAATTGGAACACCTGCATCCATTAATGCTAATGTGCTTCCGCATATACTTGCTTGTGATGTTGAACCATTTGAACTTACAACTTCAGATACAACTCTTATTGTATATGGGAATTCTTCTTTTGATGGAATTACTGGAACTAAAGCTTTTTCTGCTAATGCTCCATGTCCAATTTCTCTTCTCCCTGGTCCACGTGATGTTTTTGCTTCTCCAGTACTGTATCCTGGGAAATTATATTGATGAATATATCTTTTTGATTTTTCTTCATCTAATCCATCTAGTATTTGTTCTTCACTTGTCATTCCTAGTGTTGCAATTGTTAGTACTTGAGTTTGTCCTCTAGTAAATACTGCACTACCATGTACTCTTGGAATTAATCCAACTTCACATGAAAGTGGTCTTATTTCGTCTATCGCTCTTCCATCTGGTCTTTTATGTTCATTATAAATCATTGCTCTTACACATTTTTTCTCTAATTTATATAGAGAATCTGCTAGATTTTGTTTTTCTTCTTCAGCTTTTTCTTCTCCATATTTTTCTACGAAATATGCTTTTACATCTTCAGCAATTTTGTCCATGTTTGCGTCTCTAACTTCTTTATCAACTGCTTGTACGTCTTTGTACATTCTATCATAGAATTCTTTTTCAATTTCTTCGTAAATATCGTGGTCAACTTCAAATGACTTATATTCAAATTTTGGTTTTCCAATTTCTTCTTTAATTTTTGAAATAAATTCACAAACTTTTTTAATTTCCTCATGTCCTGCTTTTATAGCTTCTAACATTGTTTCATCTGGGATTTCGTCTGCTCCAGCTTCTATCATTGCAACTTTTTCCATTGTTCCTGCAACTGTTAATCTTAATGTACTTTTTGCTCTTTGCTCTAGTGTTGGGTTAATAACTATTTTTCCATCAACATATCCTACTTTTACTGCTGCTGTAGGTCCTCCAAATGGTATGTCTGATATTGAAAGTGCTGCTGATGCACCTATCATTGCGCAAAAATCTGGTTCATTATCTGGTTCTACAGATAATACTGTTGCAACAACCACTACATCGTTTCTGAAATCTTTTGGGAATAATGGTCTTATTGGTCTATCTATTGCTCTTGATACAAGTATTGCCTTGTCTGCTGCTTTTCCTTCTCTTCTTGTAAATCCTCCTGGTATTCTTCCTACTGAATACATTTTTTCTTCATAATCTACTGATAGTGGGAAAAAGTCTATTCCTTCTTTTGGTTCTTTTGATGCTGTAACATTTACCATTACAGTTGTTTCTCCGTATCTTACTAATACGTGTCCATTAGCTAATCCTGCTAATTTTCCTGTTTCTATGCTTAAAGTTCTTCCTGCAAGTTCCATTGAATAAGATTTAAACATAATTAATTCCTCCTTAATTTTTTTATATATTTCAAATACAATTTTCGAAATAGTAACCTCTATAATGTGCTTATTTTTTAAACATATTATACAAGCTACTATATTTCTAATATTGTATTTAATAAACTTTTTTATACATTTATACCTAAAACCCGCCGCATCTCGTCGGGGATTATATATTTTAATTTTTAAATAATTGTTTTTTAAGATTAAAAGGCGGAGAAATAATATCCGCCTTTTAGTTTTTTATTTTCTTAAATTTAGTTTTTCTACTACTTCTCTATATTTATTTAGGTCTTTTTTAGCTAAGTAGTTTAGTAAGTTTCTTCTTTTACCTACCATTTGTAATAATCCTCTTCTAGAGTGATTATCTTTTTTGTGAACTTTTAAGTGTTCTGTTAATTCATTAATTCTTTCTGTTAAAAGAGCGATTTGAACTTCTGAAGAACCAGTATCGTTTTCTTCTCTTTTAAATTCATTAATGATTTCTTGTTTTCTTTCCTTTGTCATTTTTTATTCCTCCTATTTCTAATATTGCCTTAAACTGAACAAAAAGTCGGATATTCTTTAAGTTAAGTAAAAGGTTTGCTCTTTCAGAACGTATTTATTTTACTATAATTTTCCAAAATATGCAATAGTTTTTTGAATTTTAATTTGTTTTTACTATTTTTTAATTAATGCATCTTGTAATGTCTTAGAAAAATTGATTTCCATTCTTTCTGCTCTTTCATTTAACCACGCTGGTATTATTGTTTATTTTCTTTTTTTATAGGTACAACTTTTAAAGTGTAACCCATTGGATAAAGTATTTTTAGTAAAGTGGTTACTTGTGGTGAACGAGCACGGCTTTCTATCCTTGCTATGACTGGTTGCTTTATTCCAGCTTTTTTGCTTAACTCTCTTTGCGAAAGATTGCTCTTTTTTCTTGCTTCAATTGTAGCTTTTATTATGTCCATTTCAAGCTGTATTTCTGCTTCCTGTTCTGATGTTATATTTAATTCTTTCTCAATTTCTTCCCAACTTTTAAATTCTTCACTCATTCTTAGCCACTCCTTTTTTATAATTTTCTAATATTCTTTTTGCTTTTTCAATTTCTCTTCTTGGTGTTTTTTGTGTCATTTTTATAAATTGATTTAATATAATAAATTTATTATTTTCCAATGTTGCGAAAAGTATTCTATCTCTTAATGGTCTCATTTCCCATATATTGCCACTTATGTGTTTTATATAAGGTTCTCCTAAAGCTAATCCTTTTTCTTCTAGCATTCTCATATATGCAATTATTTTGTTTAATTTTATTCTATCAGTTTTGTTATTATTATTTTGCAATTTCTTAATATAGTTTTGTACTTCGTTTTCTCCGTTTTTGGTCTTTAAAAAATAAAATTTGATACATATATTTCTCCTTTTTATGATAGCATTTTGGTTATCGTTTGTCAATACTTTAATATTTAATTTTATAATTTTGTTGAATTTTAATAAGAATTTAATTAATTAGAATTTTATAAATGTTTTTTGAATTTAAATATATAAAGATATACCATATTTTTCCAATTTTGTCTAGTTTTTTCGTTCGACAAAAATCGGGATCATCACATCTATTTTTATTTGTGATCTGTTTGCGGGCTGGTCAAGACCAGCCCCTACATTTGTTTGTTCTAAAACAATTGCAATCGAAATGTGTACTCATTAATAAAAACGGTCTGTCAGACCAAAGGCCTGACAGAGACCATATCTCTAAATCTATTATTCAGCTGTAGTATCAAAATCCCAAGTATTTGCTGCTGTTGCTGGTTTCAACTTGATATCAGATTTTAGAGAAACTACGGGGCGCAAGCCATAGTAAGTGCTGTCAGCTCCGCCATCCGAATCCCAGAAGTATCCATCGCTGTAAACTCGGTGACCGCCAACATAGAAAAATCCCCAGCCCACGCCGCCTTCGTGAGCGTTCACATACGAAGACGCAAGCCAGTAATCTGAATCTCCATTTAAGAATACCAATGATTTTTTTGTTAAATCTGATACTATACTATCATTACAATAATAACTTGTACTTTCTACTGTTAATGGGCTAGTATTTGTTGTATCTCCTGGTTTCATTAGTTTTGCACTACTATCTGTCCATATTCCTGTTTTTCCATTTGTTCCACTATATGTTACACCTGTTGATGTTAATGTATATGTTACTTTGTTTCCATATTGCCATACTTCTCCATATCCCCATGCTTTTCCTTCATAATTTGCATCTTTTAATGGGTTATATCCTGTTATTTTATTTACGTCTTCTGCTTTTATGCTTCTCGCTCCTGTTGCATGTTCTCCGTTTCCATATATTTTACTTATTTCATTTAACTCTGCTATTCCATAATTTAGTGCTTCTGCTCCTCTTAAATAATATCCATCTGAGCCATCGGCATATACTTGTCCTTCCATTACTATTAACAAGTTTCCATTTTCTACCCCCATTACTTGCCATTTTATATCATTACTATCTTCTGTTACTGTAAATGTTTGGTTCCCTATTTCATCATCATAGTCTGAACTTAGTCCTGTATTTCTTCCGTTATTTTTACCTGAGCTAGCATTATCCTTTGAATATGATGTATATGTTAATTTACTTGATAGAATTGAACTATTATAACATTCATAATCTATATAGTCTCCTAACTCTACTGTGTATTTTCCATTTGTAAATGTTCCGTCTGCCTTTTCATACCATCCTCCAGTATATTTTGCAATTAGGTCATCTGATGATAATCCGTCTTGCAAGCTTGCTAGTTCTTGTTCGCTTTCTATTGCCTCGTTTGTTTCTCTTCCTGTTCTTCCTGCATATTCAAATAGCCCTCCATTTACTGCTATTGTTATGGTTACAGCAACCAAGATAAGCATTACAATTATGGTCATTATTGTTCGTTATGATAAATTTTTAAATTTTAAAAATTAACACAGTCTCGAATGTCAACTACTTTTCCGTCTTGCTCACTGCTCTCATTTAGAATACTAAATTTATAATATATTTTTATTTCTTTACTTTCAGATACTGTGATTCTATCAACAAGTGACACAATCATTTCTCTTGTTATTTTTCTGGCTCTGATAAAATCAGATACCTCTTTTTTCAAGTCAACTTCGTGTGAAGTTTCTTCTTTTTGTTTTTGTAACTCAAGAACAAGTTCTTCTAATTCTTTTTTTCTATCTAATGTTGAAGTATACATTCTTTCAAAATCATCCACATTAATTATTCCATTTAACTTGTCTTCATATAATTGGTCAATCTTTTTATTCATTAGTTCAACTTTTCCCTGAGCTGTTGCTATTTGATTTTGTATTAAATTCTTTTTGTAGGTATTACTATCTTTTACTTTTTTAGCTAATTGAAATAATTCTTCTTCTTTTAAATACTTTTTACATCTTGCTTTTATTGTTTTAATTACTTCGTTAGTTAGCTTTTCACAATTATTTGAATGTGGAGTACATAATTTAAGTCGAGTCATAGAGGCATAAGTGTTACATCTTAAATATTGAATAACATTCCCACTTTTTTGTTTTTGAGTTAATACACTTAATTTTTTACCACATTCTGCACATTCTAATAGTCCTTTTAATAGAAAATCGTGTTTATATAATCTTGTTTTCTTTCTACTATCTATCATCCTTTGAACTATATCAAATGTTTCTTGGTCTACTAGTGGATCGTGCATTCCTTTAATCTCAATATATTCTTCTGTTGGAACTTGTATAACTTTTTTGCTCTTATAGCTTACCTTTCTAGATTTGCCATTTATAACATACCCTAGATATGTCCTATCTCTAGCAATTCTCACAACTGCTGTCCTATTCCATCTTCTTTTTACCTCATTATATCTTCTAGTATGAGCATTACCTACTGATTCTGATGGTACAGGAACATTGTTATCATTAAGCCATTGTGCAACATCTGTTGGCAAAGTTCCTATTTTAAGCATTTCAAATATTTTTTGTACTATTGGTGCAGTTTCCTCATTTGGAATGTAATGGTTTTTATCATTAGGATCTTTCCTATATCCGATATTTTGGATATGTAGCCATCACCTTTCCCTGCAATGCTTTGTTGTGTTTTCCATCTCTAGTTTTCTTTGAGCAATCTCTTAAAAACCACTCATTAAAAAATGCTCTGATTTTTATATCATCGTGGAAATTTGCTGATGTTTTAGAATCCAAATTCTCATTTACAGCAACGAATCTTACACCTTTTAACTGAAAATATTCTTCGATGTAATCATCTATTCCTGATGCAACTCTTCCGAAATCTAGATAAGTCTTTTACAACTACCATATTTATATGTCCTGCATCAACATCGTTTATCATTTCTTGGAATCCAGGTCTGTCGTAAAAAGCTCCACTTTCGCCATCATCTACATAAACTTTATACACTTTTAATTTATTCTCTTTACAGAAATTATTTAAGAGAATCTTTTGGTTTGTTATACTACCACTTTCACCATATCTTTTTAAATCTTCTATTCTCTCATTGGATAGTCTTACTAGTATACCTACTACATATTTTTCAGGATTACTAATCGTTATCATTTTTCCTCCCCTCTGCTGATAACGTAGTTTCCTATCCTCGATTGTTCATATTATAACTCTTATTTGTTATTATTCAAGTCATAATTGTTATTTATCACATCTTTTATATAAGATTTAAATATGTCTTTCAAAACCTCTTTTATATCTGGTTTTTCTTTATCAAAAATTTCAATTATTTTAAATTCTTGTTTCATAAGAGTCCTCCTAATAATATGATAGAAACTATCTCAACTTAATAACTTTTCCAATTTATTCGTTTAGGCACATCACTGCCTACAACAATTCCTCTTTTTAATACATAACTCTGGCTCTTTGAATTAAAGTAATATATTGATGGATTCCAATCTCTAAAAGCTCTATTACTTATTGGCTTTCTTCCACCTGACAACTCTCTACTTGCTTGTTCGTGAGCTTTTTTTAATATTGCATAATCTGTATCCGAACTTTTCTGTTTTCTTTTAGAAGTCATATATTGTTTTGTAAATTCTCTATTTTTGCTCTTGTTTTCCTTTTTTCTAATTTCCTTTTCTTCAAGATATCTAGTATCCTTTTGTAAAACTTGCGTAACTGCACTTTTTGAAATTCCAAGATGTTTTGCAATATCTACCACTCTCAATTTATTTTCAAAATATAATTCAATAATTAACTCTTTATTACTTCTCATAGGTTTTAAACTACCTCTACTTAACTTTTTACTAACAACTTTTAGATATGAAGAAACTAATAGAGCCAAAATACAACTCTACTTAATCTCTAAATCTTTCATTGCTTTTTTGAATTCTTTCTTAGTCATCTTACTTAGTGGTTTTACTTTTTTATATCTCCTATGCTTTTTCTTTAATCCAATGAATATTGCAGAGGAGATAAACAATAATGTTATTATTAAAAAATACATCATATTTTACTTCCCCTTTACAATAACATTGGCAAGTCTTTTAACCTCTTTTGTCCCAAATTTGCTATGTAACATTTTAATCTCACTTCGCAGTTCTCTTGCATTTATTTCTGTTCCACTATGTTGTAAGGTATGTACTGATAATTGTGCATAAGCAATTGCTGTATCAAGATCAATTAACTCTTCTGATTTGGACTCCATATAGACACCTCCTTTACATTTCGCCCATAGGAGTCCAAAAATTTTGCTCTATGTTTCATTTTTTTTAAAATTTTTTCAATTTTTTCAATTTTTTTATTTTTTTCTATTTTTAGATAATTCCCTCCATATATTTAACTTTATCTCTTGGCATAAATCTTCATCAAATTTGTAATGTAACTTTGATTTACTTATTATTAAAGGATTATAATCTTCTATAATTCTTATTATTTCTTCATCACTTAAATTAAAATCATTAAACATTATCTCCACCTCCAATTAAAGCTTTCATTACTTTATCTAACGCTTCTGTTTTGATTCTCCAAGCTGTTGTTCTACTTATTTTCATTTCTGTTGCAATCAAACTTATAGGCTTGTCTTCTTTATATAAAGAAAAAAGCATCATCTTTTCTTTTAAAGACAATGCTTTTATAACTTTATATAATTTATTGTTTGAAATAACTTTTTCAAATTCAACAGCTGATTCAATCTCTTTTTCACATTTATTAATCACAGCCTCCAATACTGATTCTGCCTCAATATCTTCATAATCACACAAATCCACATTTATATCATTAATTAAGTCATAGTTATCCCTTATATATTTTCTTCTTGTATTTAGTATGATTTTTTTTAAGTAAGATTTTTCTTCTTTTGTAAGGCTCTCTTCTAAATAATCCTTTCTTTCCATATAACCATTCTCCAATCTTTTCAAATTGGACAACGTCGTTAATATTAGAAAGAATTATCTTTATTAAGTTTTATTTAATTATATTAATTATTTTCCTATCCACTCATATATATACTCCTCCTAAAAAAACAATAGTCAAAAATGTAATTCTAATATTCATTCTATCATTGGTACATTGATATTTCTCATCTGAATATTCTTCCTAACATTAAAGACTATTGTCCTAGAGAATGGTATATCATATTTTTTTCAAGCTTTGGCAAAAATGGTGTAAAGTAGTATGTTTTGGTATATTTTGGTGTTTTTGTTCGTTTTTTGTTCGTTTTAGATATTTTTGCCATTTTTTTACTTTTTTCGCTGTTCTCTAGCTGTTTGTTGATTTTTAACTGATTTTATGATATAATCTGACCAATAAAATAACTTTTCTTTAGCAAAAATATGGAGGGTACGCTTATGGTTACAAGAATTATGGTTGCTGAAGATAACGAAGAAATATTTGAGTATTATAAAAATATTTTTTCCAAATGTACTAATGTAGATATCATCGCATATACCAAAGATGGAGAATCTACTATAGAAATGTACAAAAAGTTTAAGCCTGATGTTCTATTTTTAGATTTAGGATTGCCAAAGATAAATGGACTCGATATTATAAACACATTGTCTGAATATGAAGGAACAGAAAGCAAATGTAATATTGTAGTTATATCAGGAGATGCATATTTAAGGCATTCTTTATATAATACAAAAAAAGTATATAGAATTATTCCTAAACCTGCATCTGACGAATTATTGAATAATACTATACAATCTATTCAAAAGGATTTAATTATGGATGAATTTCCAAAAGAAAAATGGAATGACACTTTAAGGAGATTAAACATCAATCCATATTTAAAATCTAGTAAATTATTGACTGATATAATTAAACTTACTTATTGTGATGTTGACTTACTTGACAATATGCAACAAATTTATATTATGATGTCCTTAAGATATTCTTGTTCACCTAGCAAAATTCAATCAAGATTAAGAAGCTGTATAGATACAGCTAATCGTCTTTCAACCAAAAAGTCATTTAACTTAATATTTGACATTGATGATTATAATAACAATATGCTTATTTCTCCAAAACATTTTATAAGTGGTATCATTACATATTTAAAAAAATAGTTTTATAGATCATAATGGGGCTATATTCCCCATTTCTTTTTTTGCTAAAAAACTGGTATTTTTTTGAAATTTTTTCAAAAAACACACTCTTGTTAATATGATAGCAACAGGATTTCTGAATAATATTATAAAATTGTTGCAATAGTAATAACAGGAAAGGTGAGTTTGTTGAAAATAAAAAAAATTAATGGGAAATTAAACATTATAGGTAAAAATCTTCGTAAATATAGAGAACTTCGTGGATTAACTCAAAGACAATTAAGTGCTAAATTAGAATTATTAGGTTTAACTATATACCATACAGATATTCATAGAATAGAACATTTTAATAAAAGTGTAAAAGATTATGAATTAAAAGGCTTTTGTATTGCTTTAAATATTAGTTTAGATGATTTATATGAAGATACAGATAAAGAATACGAATGAGATGTCAATTATCTCATTCGTTTTTTTAATATTTTTCTTAATTTATCAAAGAAGTTTCTATCTTTAATATTTGGAACTTCTTTTTTTATTTCTACAATAGCACTTGGATATACATCATTATATATATATGATAATCTATCCATTAGGTCTTCTGTTCTAAATGGTTTAGGTAAAAAGTATCTAATTCCGAGTTCTCTTAATTCATCAATATATCCATATACTCCTGCAGACACGATAAAGAATAGTGGAGAATTTTCTTTATTATTATAGTCTTTTATTATATCTAGCCCACCCCAGTCTCCTTTTCTTTTTAAGTCTGTTATTACCAAATCAGGTTTTAGAGTTTCAATTAAGTTCGTTTCAGACTCTCTATCATTGGCTATTCCAATAACTTTGTATTTTTCGTTTTCTTCAATCCATCCTTTCATTACATTAACCATACTCGTATTATCATCTGCAATTATAATCTTTAAAACTTCGCTCATTATAACACTCCTTCTGTTGCTAATGTGACACCAAGATGGATAAAAAAATATACTATTTTATTGCTTTTATTTGATTAATACATTTCTTACATACATATTTTCCACAAAATTCTTTCAAATTTTTTTCATTTTCACATAATAAACAGTTTGAAACATCTTTCTTCAAAATCACTTTGTTTCCATCTACATAAATTTGCAATCCGTTGCCCTCTGCTATATCAAGATTATCCCTTATTTCTTTTGGAATTACAATTCTTCCAAGTTCATCTACTTTTCGAATAATTCCTGTACTTTTCATTCTTATTATTTCTCCTTCGTTTTTTCTTCAAAATATTTAACAAAAGCTTCCCACTCATCTAAAAATTTTTCATCTTCTCTATTTTGCTTTAAAAAGTCATCTACTTTTTTTCTTTCTTCTGTAAACATAGTCATTTTAGCTCTTGTCTTGTTTAATAATTGTATAGTTCGAGTTTGTAAATATCTAATTCTTTCAACATCCATAATTCATCACTTCCCATCTATCAGTTATTATAATTAATTATAACAAATAGCAAATGAAAAGTTTGTCGAAAATTGTATCTTTTGGGAAAAAACAGAAATTTTCTTCACATTTAGCAACTATTGTTTAGTATAGCATATATTCCAATTTTCTACAAGTGTATTACTTAGCAAAAGTGAAGTTTTTTGTTAGTTTCTTCACATTTAGCAAGTATAACAAAAATTTTTCTTGGTATACTTTTATAAGGAAAGGAATTGATGCTATGCAACTTTCAACGGCAATTCGTAAAAGAATAAATAATTTATTAAAAGAAAATAATATGAATGTTTGGAAATTATATAAAGCAACTGGTGTACCTGCCTCTACACTTTCATACTTTATGAATGGAAAAAGAGAATTGATAAACTTAAAAACACTATTACATATATGTGAGGGATTCAACATAACTTTAAAAGAATTTTTTGATGATGAAATTTTTAATGATGTAGAACAAGACTGAAAAAAAGAACTAATTCAATATTAGTTCTTTATCTTTTTAGCGTGTAAAACTACTCTATATTTATTATTATTTGCACAAGTAGAAAGTGTAAGAATATTATCATTTTCATTTACATCAACGCCAAAATCAAATTTACTTCTTGACTTTACAGTTTTTATAAAATCATTAAATTCATTATCTTTAAAATCAGTTGTAATATAGTAGTCCTCATCTGCTACTTGATATACTGAAAACACCTCATAGATACTATTATCATTTTCTGTTATAAAAGTTACATACTTGTTTTCTTCTTCATTATGCCAATCATCATTTAAAATATTTTTAAGACTTCCAAACATACTATCATCTCTCATATTATGCCCATATATAACTAAATTTTTATCAGTTCCATCAACTTTATTTTTATAATCAGCAAATATCCAACCTGCCGAATTGCTTTCCTTATTAAAATTATGTTTTAGATAATAACTGTTATTTGTCCCCTTTACTACTGTGTATTCAATATTTGTTCCGTTTACTTTTAAGAAACCAACTGTATCAGAATTTTTATCTTTTAAAGCTTGAAAGTCTACCTTATATTTTTCCTTTTCTTCTACATTTTCTTCATCTATTGTAATTGCTTGAGATATTTCTTCAGCAATTTTTTTGTTTTCTCTATTGTTTAAAAACCACATTATGATCTTAAAACCTGAAAATACAAATAAAATAATAAAAAATATTAAAATTATATTAGGTATAAGGTTTTTGTTTGTTTTTACTTTCTTTTTGGTATTTTCTTTATATCTATTCCCTTTTTTATTTTGCTTATCCAATTTATTTTCTCCATCTTTCCCAAATTAGTTTTTGTTTTCTATTTCCATAAGTTTAAATGTATTTTCGCAAAATTTAATTAAACTTTTAGAGTTTTTGAATCCTGTTATTTTTGCATAATACTCTGCATATTTTGTATTTTCATCTACATATTTTAATTCTATTGCTTTTCTAATATTATATATTTCTTTATTAGAAGTGTTTTCATTTGCCAATATCTCATTTAATGTTTTTTGATATTTACTGTCTTTATTTTTCATTTCTGCAATGTTTTCATTTGATATTATACAATCATCTATTAAATCATTAACACTTTGTATTGTAACTACTTTGTTATTGTTTTCTTTATTATATGTTGTATTTACTATTTTTTCTGAATATGTAACAACTCCGTCTTTTACACGTCCTGCATCTCCATATTTGTTTCCAAAGATTCCATTTATAATTAATGCCATTAAGATTATTACTGCCATAATTATGAAGATCATAATACAAAATCTTTTTTTATTCTTTATAGTCATTTTATTTTTTTTAGCACTTTTTTTCATATTAACCCCTTTTCTTATTTATGAAATAAAATAGACTAGCGTTTTATTGGCTAGTCTATTTTAGCTTTGTCTTAATGTTTTTTTGCTACTTTGTTTTTATTATATTTTACTGTAATAGCAATTCCTAAAACTGATACTATAAACATAGCTACAAATGTTACTATATTATCACTTGTTTTTGGATTATTTGTTGTATTTTCTGCTTTATCTGCTGTTCCATTATTTTCTTCAGCTACTTTTGCTATTGTAAATGTAGTTGTAGCATCTCCACCATCTGTGTATGTTACTTTTAGTGTATGCTTTCCTTCTGCTAAACTGTTCATGTAGTCTGGTTTAAATGTTATTATTGTGCTTCCAGATTTTGCTGTGTAGTTTTCTTCTGCTACTAAGTTGCCATCTACATATACTTTATCAAATAATGAAAATTCTCCATTTATTTTAAATGTTGCTGATCCATCTTTTGTAATAGTATATGTTTGTCCTGCACCTTCTACTACTTTGTATGTAATTTTTTCTACTGTTACAACAATTTCTGCATCTGATAAGATATTTTCTAGCACTAATTTGTCATCTACTATTGATGCTAGTTTTTCTACTCCATTTACTTTTACAGATGTTAATTTATATCCTGCATTTGCTGTTATTACAAATTCTTTATTTGAATTGTAATCTACTAGAATCATTCCATTTGGTGTAATTGTAGCATTTTCAACATCATTTATTGTTATTTTGTATTGTATTTTCTTATATGTTACTACAACATTTATATCTTGGTTTCCAACTGTTAATTCTAGTTTGTTGTTGCTAACAGTTTTTACTGTTCCATTTACTTTTACATTATCAATTTCATATCCTGCGTTTGGTGTAAATGTTACTGTATATTTTGTTCCTTCAAGTGCATCTACTTTTCCTTCGCTTATTGTTCCTCCAATGATATTTGTAACATTTGTTGTAATATTAACTTTTGATAAACCATAAACATTTACATTAAATGTTACTGTTGTGTAGTTTGTTGTATCACCATTTTCAGTGTATTTAGCTTGATAGTTATTATCACCTACTGTAATTACTTCATCTGAGCTTACCCATTCTGCATTTGTTGGTAAAGAAACTGTAGATAATGTATCTCCTGCTGTTCCTTTTTTATTAGTTACTGTTGGAGCTACTGATACTTTTTTAGTTATTTCAACATTAACTGTTTTACTTCCAACATAATCATCATCTTCATAAGAATATACAACTTTGTATAATCCAACATTTGTTGGTTTACTTATTTCAGCATCGCTTGAATTGTACCATTTTTCAGTTAAGGCACTTGGTGCAATTCCATTGCTAACTGTTAATGTTCCAACTAATGAAACAGGATTTCCAGTATAAGTTACTTGTTGATCTGCTATACCACTAATTGTTAATACATCTTTATTTTTAATTTCAAAGTTCTTTGTTGGAGTTCCTTCGTAATTACCTTTACCTGTTACTGTTACTGTTGCAGTTCCAATGCTTGTATTATTTGAATATCCAACTTCATAATCAGTTCCAGATGCTAATGTATTTCCATTAACCTTTACTGTAACAGTTGGAGTTTTAGGATTTCCATCATATCTTACTGTTGTATATTGTAATGATATATTAGTAGCTTGTAGTTCATATTTATTTATTGTAAATGCTTTGTTTGCATCACTAAATGTATAATTGCTATTAGCTACTTTTGATATTGTTGCAGTTGCAGTTCCTGCATTTATATTGTTTGAATAACTTACTGTATAGTCTGTATCTTTTATTAAAACAGTTGTACCATCTTTTACAACAAGTTCAGGTTTTTGTGCTTCACCATTATATGTTACTGCACTAATATCTTCTATTGTTGGTGTTATTGATTTTTGGCTTATTACAAAGTCTTTATTAACTATTCCAGAATAATTTCCCATACCAGTAACTTTAGCTTTACCTGTTCCTGCATTTACATTATTTGAGTAAACTACTTCATAGTCTGTTCCTTTTGTTAATGTATTTCCATCTACTTTTACTGTAACACTTGGCTCTTTAGCAGTTCCATCATAAGTATATGTTGCTGTTTCTAATGTTACATCTGTATCTTGTATTTCTTTTCCTGTAATATTTGCAGTTGCTACATAAGATGTACCTGTTAGTTTATAATTTGCTGTTTTTGTTGTTTCTTTTAGTGTTAATGTTACATTAACATTTTTATTAGTTCCAATATTGCTATCTACAAAAGTTGCAGATACTGTATAGTCTGTATCTTTTGTTAAAGTTTCAGTTCCTACAAGTCCTGTAAATGTTACATTTTCAACTTCTGCTGTTGTATTTCCATTATATGTTTTATCTTTTACTGTTGCAGCATAAGATATTTCTTTTTTATCAACTGTTAAGTCATAAGATGCTGCTGCTTCTGCATAATCTGCATTTTCATTTGCAGCTGCAGTAATTGTTGTTGTTCCTACTTTTTTTATAGTTACTAATCCTGTTGTAGAATTTACTTCTGCAACAGCAGTATCTGATGAAGAATAAGTAACTGTTCCAGTTCCTACTGTATGATTAGCAGTTATAGTAAAGTTGCTATCTCCATAATTTTTATTTACTGTACTATTTGTAAACGTAATTGTTTGAGGATCTTTTGCAACAATAGTAAACTCTTTATTTCCTGTACCTTTATAATTATTTTTACCAGTAACAGTTACAGTTGCTGTACCTATATCAGTATTATCAGTATAACTTACTGTATAATCAGTATATTTTGTTAATGTTCTACCATTTAATACTACTGTTGGTTCTGGTGTAATTTCACTACCTGTTACTTTATATGTTGCTTGTGGTAATGTTACATTTGCATCAGTAATAGTAGCGTGAATAATTTTCCAATTAAGAGTTAAATTTCCTGTAGTGCCATCAACCCATTCATAATTGGCACTATCTTTTAATGCTACTGTAGTTATATAATCACCTACATTAACAGCATCAAGTGTTCCAGATAATTCTTGTAAACTACTATTATAATTATTATAATCATCCATTTCTGGGAATCTTCGTAAACCACTATATTCAAATTCATAAGTTCTTAGAGTAACTTTTTCTAATTGCTTTTTAATTATTGTAAAATTTACATCTTTATCGCTAAAAGTATAATTTCCATTAGTTACCTCTGAAATTGTTGCTGTTGCAGTTCCAACATTTATATTGTTTGAATATGTAACTTCGTAATCAGTTCCTTCTATTAATGTTGTTGCTCCATCTTTTACAACAACTGTTGGTTTTATTTCTGAACCTGTATATGTTTGGTCAGCAATAGTATCAACCGTTGGTGTAATTGTTTTAGCAACTATATCATAAAATACTGAAACACCAGAAGCTGAGTAGTTTCTATTAGTAACGTTGATTGTTACTTTATAACTTCCAATACTTGTAGGTTTATCATCAACATCCTGATAACTTTCTCCTACTTTTTTAGCATATTTAAACTCATAGTCACCTACACCTAATTCTGGAGCCCCAACAATTGTTGGAGTATATTCTTCTCCATAAGAAATAGTACCTTCAATGCTAATACCAAGATCAGGTAAATTTTTAGCACCTACATTAAGTGTTACAGTTGCTGTATATATCTTATCTGACATATCAGTAACAGTTATTGTTGCTGTATAAGTTCCTGCCTCTAATCCATCTACTGGTTTAATAGTAAATGAAGTATTATCAGTTGCTTTTGAACCAATTGTTGGTTGTGTAGTTCCAATTACAGTAAATTTAGTTGGTTCATCTACTGTAACGCTTTTTACTTGTAAATCAGATGTTCCTCTATTATAAATTGATATAGCTTTAGCACTTACACTTGTATAGCCATATTTAACACTATCAAATGTTGGTGCAGTTACATCAAATCCATCTTTTTTAACTAGTTTTATACCAGCATAAGATGTATCTGTGTAACCATCAACTTCATACCATAGAGATGAAGGAACTTCTGCTTTAGCTGATGTACTTCTTTCTGCAATCAATACTTGTTTATCTTCTGATGAATTAAAAATATAGAAATTAGTATCTTCTGGAACGACATCATCAATAGAATAACTTTCACTGCTTGCAATCAAACGATTGTTACCAGATTTAAATGTTAAATTATCAAATGACATATTAAATGTAATATTGTTTAACCTCATATCGCTAGCTAGAATAATTGATGACATATTAGTAGATACATGTTCAAAATATCCTTTTGTTATTTTAAAATCAAAAGTTATTAATTTATCTTTCCAATAGTAAGAATTGTCAGTATTAAATTCAAAAAACCTATTATATGCACCGCTTGTTCCATAAAATTTCCCACCATCTATTGTTAACTTGTAATGCATACCAGTATTTGATACGTTTTGTTGATAAACGAAAATAGGTTTAATTCCTAACTTAATCGTTCCTGTTTGAGATGCACTAGTGTCTGTTATAGTTAAACTGCCTGAGGTAAAATTTTCAATGTTATTGCTTCCATAGTTAATGGTCATATTAGAATTACTATTAGTTATATCTAATGTATACCCATTTAGATCAAATGTAAAATCATTAACAACATATATACCCATTCCAGCTGAAGCAGGAATTGCAATATCTGCTCCTAATTTTACTTCCGTTATACTAGTATCAGTTACACCATCATTATTAGCATTAACAGCTTCTTTAAGTTCATCATATGTTGTTACTGTTACTGATGTGGCTTCTACCTTATTCATTCCTATAAGCATAAATGCTATAAATAGAAAGCCTAAAATAATTAAATGTTTTTTCTTTAATTTAAACATTTTTCTTTTTCTCCTTTCAAAATTTGTGAATTTATCACAATATATATTTAATTTTTAATGTTTTCTTAATAATAAATATAAATTTCTTTTGTGTTATTATTTCCGTAAGTATTTTTATTAGAAAACAATTCTATTTAAAAACTGTTTTCACCTCCAATATAATAAAATAGACTAATCCTTTTATTTT
>JBJFFE010000008.1:0-21045 GCA_051891435.1 Clostridia bacterium
TTTTCATTTATTTAAATTTCCTCCTTTTACTTCGCACCACAATCGATTTTGTGGCTTTTTTATATAGTTTTAGATAAACTACTCGAACTCCTCTTCATCTTCTTGAACTTCTTGTTCATATTTTTGTACTTTATCTGTTAATTCTTTTATATTTTCCTTTAACAACGCATTTTCCTCAATTAATAGCGTATTATCAAGCAATTTAATTTTTTCATTATCATAATTCATATCAATTACTTCTAATTTAACCATACTTATATAATCTTCTTCACTCACTATAATGTGGTCTAATAATTCAATATTGAATACTTTTAAAAGTTTATAAAGAGTATTTGAAATATCTATGTCGTGAATACTTGGTTTTAATTCATTTGATGGATGGTTATGAACTAGTATCACTTTATTACTTGCTGTGACCAAAGCTGTTCGCACAGCATCTCTAGAATTAATATTTATCTCACTACTTGAGCCTATACCTAACAAAGTGACATTCCTAACATTGTTTTTATTGTCTAATCCTATAAATAACAAATGTTCTTGAACTGCATCCTTAATTTCTTGCACCTCTTCTAATTTATATACATCACTTGATGTTGTGATTTTTCTTTTTTCTATTCCTGTTTGTTTTTTCTGTATTTCTACTGATAAACTCAATTTTATGCCTCCTCATTGAATTAATTTTTTATAAAAAATCCCATTTCCATCCATAATGAAAATATATTTTTATGTCTCTTATAACTAACCTCCTTATTGTACTTCTATTAAAATCTGTTAAAAATACTAATAGGTCTATCATCTCATCTATCATAGTCAATTTATTTTCTCTGTTATCTATTGTCATATACTCATCATCAACATATATTGATGCTATGCCTTTTGATATAATCCTAAAAAGTATATTTTTTTCTGATAAAATTAACTCATCAAACTCAAGTAAATTTTTTTCTTCAAATAAAGAAAGATATACTAAAACTACTCGTTCTAATATATCTTCGTCTACTCTTTTTCTATAATCCATCTCTATTATAGAATCAGCAATCAATACATCTAATACTTCTTTTGTATCGTTACTTAACTTTTTTATTTTTTCTTTAATTATAACATTTTTCATTGTTTCACCCTTTCTAAAATGCTATAATATTCAAAAATTAAAAAAAAGATAGGCTTTTTACCCATCTTAATCTATCATCAAAGGAAAGGAAACTCTTGATATTACAGCACTTCACGATTTTATCATAAGGAACAATGACCGTGATAATTAAGGCAATAAGTGTGATACCTCTTTGGGCCTTTAAAAAACCCCCAGTCACCCTTCGGGTGCCAGCCCCCTTGTTAAAGGGGCTTTCTTGTATGCCTTTGTGGTTTTTTATTTCATTAATTTTTAACATTTTTATTTCCTCCATTTATTTTATTATGTGTTGAGTCTATCCTTCGTAGATGGGCAGACACAGAGGCCCGCCCCTACATTTCTTTTGTATTTTTGCGTTTAATAATCTCTTAAATCTCAGCCATTTTGTATATTTTATAAAAAATTAAAATTCGACAGCCCTTTGAGGCGTGGGAATACCCGCGTATGCCTTGGAGAATTTAATTTTTTAGAAAATCATACAAAAGGTAGGCTGAGAAATGGTATGTTAAAACGCAAAAAGACCTATGCTATATTCTTAGGTACAACAACCTAAGACCATAACACGGGTCTTTGTTTCTTTTTTTGAATATTCTTAAAAATATGTTGTCTAAAATTACTTGTGTGTGTGCGCGTGTGTGTACAGCGCCAACGGTTACAGCTTTTAACATATTTTTGCCTCCTCTTTTGTTTTTAATTCTATATATTTTTTATAGCACATTTTTTAGATTTCTGTCAATCTTTTATCTACAAGTTTTTCTGCATTACTGGTTATTTTCTATATTGTTTACTATGTCTTTTATTATGCTTGTTTTTTCTTCTTCGTCTTTTTCTGGTGGTTCATATGTTTCTTCTAGTTGTTTTATTAATGATTGTAATTTTGCCATATCTCTTCCTATCATTTCCCAGTTGTTGCTTTGGTTTGATTCTTCTAGGTTTTTATTTGCTTTTATTATTTCTGAAATTAGTGCATCTAAGTCGTTTGATTCTACCTCTATACTTACCGCTTCTTGTGATAATAAATTATTTAGTGCTTCATTTAAGTTGTTTCCAATTGCAACTTTGTTTCCAGATGCTACTACTACTTTCTTAAGAATTGGCACTGGTTCTTGATTTTTTTCATTTAACATCAGCTGATAAATGGGCTCTACATAAAGCAAAGTGTTATTAATTGGTACTACAATTATATTTTTAGTTATTTTGCTTCCAGTAACATTTAGTGCTTCTATTTCTTTTGATATTTTCTCATCTTGTTCTATTAATGCATCTAATTGTATTGTTCCAAGTATTGCTGTATCTGTTTTGAATTTATAAACTGTTAATTTTGATGTTTGGTTTTCACTATCGTAGGTTCCAACTAAATATGAATTTATATTTTGTTTTCCTCTAATAGTATATGGTACCACAAGTCCTAGTTCTGCATTTTGACTATCAACCGTTTTTACCATTGTATAATAACCATCTATTTGTGTTCCATTTAAACTTGTAACTTTACTTGTATTTTCTGTTGCAATAGACCAAATATCATCTGCTCTATATAGCACTTCTGCTTGTACATCATGATAAATTTCTAGCAATTCTGCTTGTACATCATAAAGGAATTTAGGATATACTATATGATTTGCTATATCATCTGGTAATTTTTCGTCTGGTGCCTCAAATAATTCAGAGTACATATTCCAGTATGCCATTATTATAGGGTCTGTTCTATCTGTTATATAGAATTTCATTGTTCCGTCATAAGCATTTATTAATACTTTTACAGAATTTCTAATATAATTAATTTCTTTGGTGTTTCCATCTGAAAACTCTATATTTGTTTTTTGTGAATATGGATATTGGTTAGAAACTGTATATGCATCTAATACCCAAACCAATTCGCCATCGTCTGTTACAACCATATATGGGTTTTCATCATATATTAAATATGGCATAACTGTTTTTGCTCTTTCTATTATATTTCTGCTTGTAATTATTGAACTATTTCCAGTTGTATCTTCTGAAAAAGCAAGTTTTAGGTTTCCTTCCTTTATTCCTAATATTAATCTATCTAAGAAATTTAGAGTTAATCCAGCTTTTCCATCATAAGTATTATAACTATTTGTTGTACTTGTTAATGGATAATCATATTCTACTGTTTTGTCCTTATTTATTACTATGCTTGTATTTGTTTGCAATCCGAAATAAATTCTTGGTTGTGTTAACACTATTCCCTCGTCTGTTTCAACAAATCCGCTTTTTATATAGTCTAAATGTCCTGACCCATCTGTTTTTGAAGCAGATGTAACAATTACACCATATCCGTGGGTATATTCATAAGTTTTTGAATTATATGTTCTTGATTCATTACTTAATATTTCTCTTGGACTAATATATACTAGTGTTTTTTTACCATCTATTTCGTACATTCCAACTTTTGTATTTTTATATGTATAATATCCTAAATTCGTTTGATATGTCGCCAAATTTGTTAAAACAGTTTCATTATTTAATATATTAATGTTATCAATTACATCTTTGTTTTGATTAATATCATCTGTTGTTATTGTTCCACTACTTTCTATTTCTATTTCTTCCGTATTTATTCCATAAGCATTTTTTGTGTATTCAATATTATAACCTATATAATCTTTTTCTTTATCCAATTTATTTGAACCCACATATATAAGGTCTACTCCAAGCATTACCAAAAATAAAATTACTAAATAAATTGGAATTGCTGCAATAGATAAACTCATCTTTTTATATTGTTTCTTTTTTAAATATATTAAAGCAAAAATCAAACAAATTATTATTACAGCTGCAAATATTCTGTATCCCCATACTCTAACTGTTGCATCAACTACCCCAGCTCCATTTAGTTTAATATTTTCTCCTACAGTTATAAATTCATCAAATAATGTATTCTGAACTCTTATGGCAGTAAATACTGAAATTAAAATTATAATAATCGCTGCATTTACTATTAATTGTTTTACAAATGCATTTTTCTTTAAAGTGTCCATGCTAATGCCTGTATCAAAGAATTTATTAAATACAATAATATAATATGTTGCTATATAAAGTGATAAAACTGCTACTACTCCTATTAAATATAATATGGCTGTTTCAATAAATGGTTTTTGAAATATATAATATCCAATATCTAAATTAAAGATCGGATCTGATTGAGCAAACCAAGCACTGTTAAATGCCAAAATTGCCTTTTCTGTAATAGTATAAGTTAAAAACATACCAGCTAAGATACCAAAAAGCAATGATATAGATTTATTTGGAAGTTTTGGCATTTCTTTTTTATCTTCCTCAAAGAATTTTCTTAGTCCTTTTTTTATAAACAAGGTTGTAATATATGTTGCAATATAGGCAAAAGCAAATCCAAAAGTAAATATAAATATTTTTTGCTTTAGATTTTCTTTAAATATTTCTACATATTTTTCCCCAATACCTGATATCTGTAAATATTCACCTCTTATTGATATATATATAAATAGTGTAAATATTATTAACAAACATATTACAAATATTACTCTTTTTTTATTTTTCATGTTTACCTCCTATATGATAGCATTTACAAAATCTTCTGAGTTGAAAATTTCCATGTCGTCTATTTTTTCCCCAACACCAATAAATTTAACTGGTAATTTATTTGAATGTACTATTCCAATAACTACTCCGCCTTTTGCTGTACCATCTAATTTTGTAAGTACTAAACCTGTTAAATCTACCGTTTCTTTAAATGCTTTTACTTGTTCTATTGCATTTTGACCTGTTGTTCCATCAATTACCATTAATGTTTCTTTTGAAGCTTCTGGCAATTCTTTAAGAATAACTTTATTTATTTTTAAAAGTTCATCCATTAAATATTTTTTATTATGTAATCTTCCAGCAGTATCACAAATTAAAACATCTGCATTTGTTTCTTTTGCTTTTTTTATCGCATCATATACCACCGCTGCAGGGTCTGTGCCTTCTTCTTTTTTTACAATATCAACATTTGCTCTATTTGCCCATATTTCTAGTTGTTCAACTGCTGCTGCTCTAAAAGTATCTGCTGCTGCAACTATAACTTTTTTACCTTCTAATCTTAGTTTATTAGCAATTTTTCCAATAGTAGTTGTTTTTCCAACTCCATTTACTCCTACTACTAATATAACAGATGGTGTAGTATTTAATTTTAGGGAATTATCTACTTCATCTAAAATTTTTTGCATTTCTTCTTTTAATGCTGTTTTTACTCCTTCTTCATCTTCTATTTTTTCTTTTTTTATTTTCTCCCTTAGTTTTGAAATTATCTCTACAGATGTATCAACACCAATATCAGACATAATTAAGATTTCTTCTAATTCTTCTAAAAGTTCTTCATCAACCTTCCTAAAACTGCTAAATACACTATTAATTTTTTCGTTAAAATTATTTCTAGTTTTTCCTAATCCATTTTTTAATTTATCAAAAAATCCCATACAATTCACCTCATTTGTTTTGACTTTAAAATTTTACCATATATTAACAAAAAAAACAACCCAAAGGTTGTTTTATATGAATATTCCTTTATTTATATTTTTTAAATTGTTGTATCCTTCAAATGTGCGTATACCTTTGTATTTTTCTATTTCTACTGCCTTTTTTTGTTTTAAAGATTCCTGCATGTCCAATATTCTCTGATTTTTTGAACCTTTGAAATATAGGTTTAAGCTTTTTTCTTCTATTACAAATTTTCCATCTACTAATACATCTATGTTTTCTAATAAAGTTCTTAATTTTACATTTGTTTCTGATGCCTTGAGCAATTCTTCAAATGTAAAACCTGTATAGCACCACACACTTAATGCATTTTCCTTACAAAATTTTGCAATTTCTCCTGATGCTTCTGGTTGGAACATTGGGTCTCCTCCAGATAGAGTTATTCCGTCTTGATTTTTTACATTGAGGATTTGCTTTTTCAGATCCTCAACCTCTACTAAAAATCCGTCTTCGAAACTATGTGTTTCTGGATTATGGCACCCTTTGCAATTGTGGGAACATCCTTGTGTCCATATTACTGTTCTTATGCCTTCACCATCCACTATGCTATCTGTTTGTATTTCAGCTGCTAATCTAATTTTCATTATATTTTATGTTTAACCCTATCCCTTTCTTCGCATTTTTTTCCATTATTAAATCTATCTAATGTTCCTACTAAGTAACCTGTTATTCTTCTTATTCTTTCGAATTTAACATCATCTTCATGCCTTCCGCATCCTGGGCACACATCACCAATTACTCCGGTAAATCCACATACAGGGTCCCTATCTACTGGGTGGTTTACTGCCCCATAACCAATTCCTGCTTCTTTCATAATTCTAATTACTTTTTCAAATGCTTCTACATTTTCAGTTGTGTCTCCATCTAATTCTATATATGAAATATGTCCTGCATTTGTAAATGCGTGGTATGGTGCTTCTGTTTTTATTTTGTGTTCTACTGTTGTTTTATAATATACTGGCACATGGAATGAGTTTGTGTAATATTCTCTATCTGTAACACCTTTTATTTTGCCATATATTGCTTTATCCATAGCTGTAAATCTTCCAGATAAACCTTCTGCTGGTGTTGCAAGTAATGTGAAATTCAAATTATATTTTTCTGAATATTCATCCATTTTCTTTCTCATAAAACCAATTATTTCAAGTCCTAATTTTTGTGCTTCTTCGCTTTCTCCATGATGTTTACCTGTTAATGCTTTTAAGCATTCTGCAAGACCTATAAATCCTACAGATAGTGTTCCATGTTTATAAATTTTACGTAGTTTGTCTCCTGGTTTTAGTTTTTCGCTATCTAGCCAAACTCCTTGTCCTAAAAGGAAAGGAAAGTTGTATATGCTTTTATTGCATTGTATTTCAAATCTTTCTAATAATTGGTCTTTTACTAATTCTAGTTTTTCCTCTAGTTCTTTATAGAAACCTTCAATATCAGCTTTTTCTCCATTTAAAATACCATGTTTAATTCCAAGTCTTGGTAAGTTAATTGATGTAAATGATAAGTTTCCTCTTCCTGCTGTTACTGCCTTATTTGGATCAACATGATTTCCAAGTACCCTTGTTCTGCAACCCATATATGCAACCTCTGTATTATAATCTTCTGGATTATAATATTCTAAGTTAAATGGTGCATCTATAAATGAGAAATTAGGAAATAATCTTTTTGCAGATACTTTGCAAGCAAGTTTAAATAAATCGTAGTTTTTATCCTCTGGATTATAGTTTACTCCCTCTTTTATTTTAAATATTGAAATTGGAAATATTGGTGTTTCTCCCTTTCCTAAGCCTTCCTCAGTTGCTAATAAGAAGTTCTTTATAACCATTCTTCCTTCAGGGCTTGTATCTGTTCCAAAGTTTACAGACGAAAATGGAACCTGTGCTCCTGCTCTTGAATGCATTGTGTTTAAATTATGAATAAATGCTTCCATTGCTTGATATGTAATTCTATTTGTTTTTTCTAAAGCTTTTTTATAAGATAATCTAAACATTCTTTTTAAATTTTCAGCATCTCTACAATATGCATCGAAAATAGATATATCAAATTCTATACTTGTTAATTTATCTATTTCCCTTGTTATTCCATTAATTGCAATAAATTTTATATAGTCTGTTAACTCTAAAAAGTCGTATACTGTTTGTTTAAATTGTTTTTTAAATGTTTTTAACACTCCTGGTGCCATGTAATAATCAAATGCCGGTATACTTTGTCCACCATGTTGGTCATTTTGGTTAGATTGAATTGCAATTGCTGCCAGTGCTGAATAAGACATTATATCATTTGGTTCTCTTAGAAATCCATGACCGGTTGAAAATCCATCTGTATATAATTTATTTAAATCTATTTGGCAACATGTTGTTGTTCCCATTGGCAAGAAATCCATATCGTGAATATGAATATCGCCACTATCGTGTGCTTCTGCAAATTTTCTTTTCATTAAATATGATTTTGCAAATTCTTTTGAAACAGTGCTACCATATTGTAGCATTGTTCCCATTGCTGTATCGCCATCTATATTTGCGTTTTCTCTTTTTGCATCTTCTTCATGTGCTGATTTTAGCCCTAGATTTTCTAGCGCTTTTAAAAATTTATGTTGTTTTTTCTCATCAAAAAATATTTGTCTTGATTGTGCTCTTCTCTCTCTATATGCTTTAAAAGATTCATACACATCTTCATAACCATTTAGCTTTAATTGTTCTTCAATTAAGTCCTGAATTTCTTCAATTTTAATTTTTTCTTTTTTCGATTTTTCTATTTTTTCTATAACTTTATTATAAATTTTGTATATGTCTTTATCAATATATTTATGTGTTTCCTCGTCCTCTGTATAAACAGAATCAAATCCTTTTTTTATTGCAAGTGCAATCTTGCTACCATCGAAGTTTACTCGTTTTCCGTCTCTTTTTATAACTACTATATCAATATTTTTTTCTAAATTATCTTGCATTTTTTACCTCCATTTTACTTTTTCTTTTGTAAACAGATTATATATGTAAGCTTATTTTCTGTCAATATTTTTTTATAAAAAATTGGAGTTTTTTAAAAAATGATTTTTTTAGAAATTAGCATTTTTATTTGAAATATTAAAGCACAAATTTTAAATTTTAAACTTGATAAATTACCCATCCGTCTTTTATTTCAACAGATTGGTAATTTTTGTTTTTTATTTCTTCTGGTGCTTCTTCAACTTTCCCTTTATATAATAAATTTTCTCCTTCGTAAACTTCTATATTTAATAATCTACTTTCTTTTATCTTTCCGTACATATATATTTCTCCTTTTTATCTATGATATGTTTCTCCTTTTGATATTTTAAATGCTCTAAATATTTGCTCTAGCAAAAACACTCTTATCAATTGATGTGGAAATGTCATTTTTGAAAAGCAAATGCTTTCATTAGAAATATTTAATATTTCCTTAGTTAATCCTAATGTTCCTCCTATTATAAATGTAATTGAGCTATTCAAATTTAAGGATATATCTTCTATTTTCTTAGAGAATTCTTCTGATGATAGTTGCTTACCTTTTAAATCTAAACAAATAATGTATGAGTCTTTTTTTATATGTTCCATTATATTTTTACATTCTTTTTGTTTAATGCTTTCTTCTAAGTTTGGATTTAAATTATTAGGTAATTTTTCATCTTTTAATTCAACTATATTTAAATTACAATATTTAGATAATCTCTTTGAATATTCTGTGATTGCATCTTTTAAATAATTTTCTTTTATTTTTCCAACACATATTATATTTATAGTCAACATAATAATCTCCTATTTTAATTCTATTAATGCTGTTTCCAAGCCATATTTTTCTTTCTCTATTCTATATGAATGTATTAAATCGCAATTGCATACTGTACAAATCCCAGAATCTATGATATTTTCTGGTTTTAGTCCTATGTTTTGCATAAGAATTTTATTAATTAGTACTGTGTCAATATTCCATTTTGTGTTTTTAATTTTCTCCTCTATTATATCTTTTAATTGTATTGTTCTTATCTTATTATTTTCTATATACTTGTTTCCTATTATATCAGCAAATTCTATTTCAAATTCTTTTTTTACATCTTCTCCAACTTCAAAATGACATTTTCTGATACTAGGGCAAATACAACAAATAATATCCTCTGGTTTACATCCAAATTCTTCTATCATTTTATTTATAGCAATTATTCCTATTCTTTTTAACGTTCCTTTCCATCCTGAATGTACATTTGCTATTACTTTTTTTATTGGGTCAAATAATAGTAGTAATATGCAATCCGCATTTGTAGTTGATAGTATAGAGTTTCTTTTACTCGTTATTAACCCATCTGTATTTTTGTAAATATCTAAATTGAAATCTGGTTCTTCTTTATTTATTTTGTTTGTTACAATCTGTACCTTATTTGTATGGTTTTGATTCGGTTTTATTGCTCTTATATAATTTGTACCTATGGCTTCGCAAATACCTATATATGAATTTAATGCTAAAGTACAATCTTCTATAGGGTTCCCTTTTGTTTCTGTTCTAAAATTAACATCTGTTCCTAAACTATAAGCATGGTTTATTATATTTTGATATTCAATTAATTTTCTAAATTGTAAATATTGTACATTTCCTTTTTTTATATGTACTATATTTTTGTTTGATAAGTCTTTCATGTGTTTTCTCTCCAAATAAATTTTTTATTTTTTTCAAATCGCATTATATAAATTCGTATGGTCATTATATATGTCAAATACTCAATATTTTGTAATACTATTTATTTCATTAATATTTATCTCATTCTCTTCATTTATAATGTTTGAAGAACTTTCTGTATATGAATGCCATGGATTATTTGGATTACTATCTGTTGGATCCCAATTTCTGCAAGCTTCATTCTCCGATATTTTTTGTGAATATGGTTTTCCGAAGAGGTCCTGGTTCTTGCGAAGAATAAAATTCTACCAAAGTTCCTTTTTCAATATTATCATAAATCCATTTTGCATCTGCTACAGTAAGTCTTATACATCCAGCAGAACAGCTTGTCCCTAATTTATCATACTCCCAATATTCTAGAGAAGCTGGGTTTCCTTTCTCCAAATATGGCACTGAGTGGAACAGTATATTTCCTACAATTTGTGTACTGTAATGTCCATACACATTTCCAAATAGGCCTAACCATTCCCATCTTAATTTTATTCCATACGTACCTGAGGTAGGTGTTGCTGTACCAGTAGAACATATCATAGCTTTAACTGGCACAGTATACTGTCCTTCACTATCTTTAGTAAAGACAGTTACAACATTTGCTTCATTATTTACCTTTATGTAATACTTTTTATCTGAAATATAACTTGTTTTTATTTCTTCTGTATGAGTTGGCGCTTCTATTTCTATGTGTTCTTCTTCAACTTCCTCTATGCTCTCTTTTGGGCTTGGAAGTATTATTATAATTTTTTCCGCATTCAACAAATTATTTGTTTCATCTGTATTATCTGAAACTATTCCTACAGTCTTTTCCCTTTCTAACAAATTATTTATTTTATTATTTGCTTCATCATTACTTTGTGTATAACTTCCAACTTCAATTATATCCTGTTTATTTGCTCTTTTAGTTAATACCAATAAAAAACTAATAATTACTATTAATGTAAGTACAATTAATAATACAATAACTAAATTTCTTTTACTTCTCATAAAGTCCTCTTTATTTTTCTTATTTTTATAATTATACTATATGAAAAAAATGGTTTCAATGGTTAAGAGGAAAGAAAATTTTAGCTTATTAAAAATTAGAAAATCTAGGATAATACATATTATTCATCATTGGAGTATTTACCATACTATAAGGGTTAGATGCTGAAATTGTTACAAATTTTATTGAATATATATCACAATAAATTAAGTTATCACTTTCAATAGATCGGAGTAGTATATAACTGGCGCCAACATCCTCCAAAATTCCTACTCTATCTGTCAAATTGTTAGTACCTATTAAGAATTCCACTCTCATAAGTTTTCCTATTTGTTCTCTTAAAAATGCTGGAGTATAAATTGTATTTGTTAATATTTCTGGTGAATTTTGATCAATTGTTACATTTCTCTTTTCTCTTGTATCTTGTTCTTCAATTTCTTCCATTTAGTTATCACTTTCCTTCCTTATCTAAGTTTGTGCATATAAAGCTGTAGGTCTATAAAAGCAATGGTCTCCTAGTCTTGTATGCAATGTTCCTGAACCATTACTTGGGAATGTACTACCACAAGTTGGTCTAAATGGATTTAAATACCACAAGCAATCTCCTACCTCATTTAATTTATTTCCTGATAATGCCCAATCTGCTATATAGTAGTGAAGTTCTGTTGGGTTCATATTATAAATATTTTGTGGATTATATTGGCTTAAAAGTGTTTCTGATGCACAATCAAATTGCCTTGGTTGAAAGATAATATTTCTTACATTCCCTCCTTGTGATACTCTAGCATATTCTCCTTCTGATGCATTTACTCTGTTTAATACTACTGTCGCAACTGCTTTCATACCGTTATCTCCTTCTCCGGCCCGCTTCGCATTGAACAATTCTAGCTATTAATTCTCTATCTGAATATGCCATTTTTTCACCTCTTGGTTCTATATTATGAATATTTTATAAAAAATGTTCATTTTATTACTACTAAATAAGTCTCTTAGATTCTATATAATATTTATAGAGGTATGGTTGAAACCATACCTCTACATTTTCTAATTATTTACTGAACTATTATTTTCTTTTAAAATAT
Organism: Clostridia bacterium; assembly: GCA_051891435.1. Taxonomy (GTDB): domain Bacteria; phylum Bacillota; class Clostridia; order TANB77; family CAG-508; genus UMGS1933. The sequence continues at coordinate 12,389 of JBJFFE010000008.1, forward strand.
GTCCTATCAACACCGCAAACAGGGCACTTAAAGTCTTTTGGGAAATCTTCTCCATAGTAAACATATCCACAAACAGTGCATACCCATGCTGTCTTTCCTTTCTCTGTAGTAACTTTTAAAAGTTCTTCTTTATGTTCTTGATAATAACCATAAGTCATTTCTTCTGTCTCTTCTTTAAAAACATCTGCCTCTGTTAATTTTCCTATGAATAAAGTATGTGTTTCATTATCAATGGTATCCACTATTTCACATATCATGTATCCCAATGAGTCATTTATTATATTTAATTTTTCTACTTCTATTAAGTCAGTATTTTCAAATTTATTAATATCTTTCATCGAATTAAAACCAAATGTTTTTATTATTTCTGGATTTACTTCTTTACCTAATACTGATAATGCGAATTTATCGTTTTTCTTTAATAATTCGTTTGTATAGTTTTTCTTCATTACTGCTACTGCGATTAAAGGATTATCTCCTCCACTTACTTGCGATACAGCATCAACTATACATCCACCTCCTTGGGTTGTTAAAACATACATTCCTTGAGATATTTTTCTTGTTATATTAATATCTTTCATAATAATATTATCCTCCTATTCTTTATTTATTAATTTTCTCCAATAATAATATAATTCCTTTTGCATTCAATATTATTTTCTATATTATATATCTTACAACATTTTCTGTATATCTTTTTTTAAAAAATACACTTATTAATTATAATAAGTGTAAATCTTATAAATGTTCAAGATATGAATCCTATTGATGTTCTATATTAACAACAAAAGGTTCGGGTCCATAATCTCTTATTGGATTCTTATACATCCTATAATATGGATTATAATAATTACCCATAATATTATCATAGTATCTACTTAAATAATCATTATTCATACTTGTACCCCCATATATTACTATAATATAATATATGAAATTTGAACTTTTATTGACATGATTTATTTAACCAGTTTGCTATATTCATCTAGCCTATTTGATGCCAATTCTTGATAATCCAATCTTTACTTCTATTTATAAAGGCGATAATAGAAAAATGTACTATCATCGCCTTTATAAATAACTTTTTATTTGTTATCTTTTTTCCCATATTTATTTTACGTAGGATTTACAGTAATTGAAACTGTTGCTGACTGTCCAGCATTTGTTTTTCCTGTTAATTGGAATCCTTCTGGATTTGATCTGTCATTTTTTGTTGTAAAGCTTACATATTTATTTTGTTTATTTATATTTTCCACATAGTTAGTAGAATTAAATGACCATGACGTTCCCTCAACAGTTGAACTAATTGTTACATTAGTATTTTTTACTATTGTATAACTACCTGTACTACTGCTAAGTGATAATTGAGGTTCTACATATATAATTACTTTATTGCTTGTTTTTCTTCCTACTGAAACTGTAACAGGTATTTGAGATAAACTATAACTCCAATTGTCTCTTGCTGTTATTGTCGCTGAATCTCCTGAAATTGAAATTCCTGCTGCTGCATTTGAGCCACTAGCATCTGGTGCATACCATTTATACATGGAAGCATCTAAACTCACTGAAGGTGTTGTTGTTACTTTTAATGATGAAGATTTAATTGTCCCATATTTAGATATATAGCTATTTGATACACTTATTGTTATTTTTTCTACATCGCTATAAACTGTAGCACTTGCTGTTTTTCCATTTGCTGTTTTGGCTGTTATAGTTGCGCTACCTATTGATTTTGCTGTAACTTTACCAGAATTATCAACACTAATTATATTTGAATTACTACTTGACCAAGTAACACTTTTATTAGTTGCATTGCTTGGAGATATTGTAGCTGTTAAAGTATCCGAATTTCCAATAATTAATTCTAAAGAATTTTTATTTAATGAAATATTTGTTACTTCAACATTTTGATTTTCTTGTGATGGTTCTTGAGTTTTATCATTTTTATTGGTAGTAGTTGTTGTTGCTGTTGTTTTATTTTCTTCTACTTTCTCCCATATTGCTTTTAGAACTATATCTTCAGAAAGTAATGCATCATCATAAACAGGTATTTCGTCTTTGCTTACCCAGTTTTTAAACATATATCCATCTTTTGTTGGATTATCTGGAAGTTTTAAAGTTTCTCCTTTTATAAGTACTATATCTTCAATTTTGCTACCACCATCTGTATCAAAAGATACTCTTATTAATTCTTGAGTAGGCTCTGCCCATTTCGCTGTTAATTTCATATTTTTAGTTACTTTAAAACCATTTGATACTGGTTTATTTTCTTCATCTTCCCAATGTAAGAAAATATATCCTTCTTTTTCTGGATTTTTTGGTAATACTAATGTTTCATTTACTTTTACTTCAATTGCCTCTATTGTGTTTCCTCCTTGAGTATCAAATGTAATAGTATATTTTTTATTATTTTTCATTATTATAATTGCAACGATTGCAATTATTGCAATTAATACAATTGCCGATATTATTGCAATAATAGTTTTTTTATTTTTCATTAATTTTCCCCCTTTTTTTTACCCCAAAAGTGCAAATTAATATACTGAAATGTCTTTCACTTCTTGTTCGACTCCTGTTAAATCTAATTTTCCATCCATTCCGCTAAACACTATAGGAAACATTTCTTCAAAACCTTTATATTCAAATTTTATACACATTTCAGGTGTAGTTGTTTCTGCTAAATAGTCATCTAAGATAATAAATGGAGTTGTATAATCTTTAATTAAAGTGTTATCTAATTCTAATTCTCCTTGTTCATTTATAAAACAATTATATAAAGTTATTTTCACATCTTTTGTTTTTGGAATTATTACAAAGCAATTTCCTATTCCCTTTTCTCTACTATCAGCTGATCTAGAATCTAATAATTCTAAATTATTATATGTATAAGTATTGTAAAAATTATTATGTATAAATTCATCAATATTACTCTCTAATACATAACCTATTGCTAAACATTGATTATCATTGAATTTTATAGTTGTTCCATTTGTTGTATTAACTTCTACAGCTTTACCCTCAAGAAAATCTACTACATCTCCAGAAATAGTATCAAATGCATAACCTGTTTCATCATCAAATCTATAATGAGCAACTTCTTCATCATTCTCATCATAGACAACTGCTATAAATTCACTGCTTTCGTAATAGCAATAAATATCTTTTGGATCACAATTGTGATATTGACTTATTTTTTCTTGCCACCCTCTTACAGTCATACATTTAAATTCTACTGAATCTTCATAAGTTTTAATTTCTTCATTTATCATTCCGTCTTTATCTGGAACAAACATAAAACATTTAACATAAAGTATTGTACATATTACACATATCGCTATTCCTATTAAAATACCAATTATCACTTTTTTCATTTTAGCCCTCATTTTCTTTTAATCTTTATTGTATAAAAAGGAACAAAGAATCATTGCTAAAAGTGTCTTTATTCCTTTTTATATATTATTCAACTGAAAATGCTACAGTATTTAATATATTTTGAACAACTTCAGAATCAAATGCTGCTTTTACTTCTTCTTTGTTTGATGACATAATGTCTTTTGAATAAACACATAATGATGCATATACAGTATCTGATACAGGCAATACAACTTTATATGTATCATATCCAGCATAATAATATGAGAATCCATTAATTCCATTATATGTTACTTCTTTATATTCTTCATTATCTTTATGTTCTTCTTTTAAATTATTTATATTTTCGCCACTCCAAAATTTATCAAATTGAATTGTAATGTTAAAAGTATCTCCTTTTAATATTGCATCATTACGAGATGTTCTAAAATCATCCTCATTAGTTGATAAAGTATAATTAGCTCCATCTTTAAAACTTAAATTTATTGTTGCTTTTGTATCTTCATCCTTAAATGAGACTGTTTTCTTTCCACATCCTGTTAAAGCAACTACGCTCACTGCTAAAATAGCAAAAATTAATATTATTGAAACTATCTTTTTCATGTTTTTCTCCCTATATTTTAATAATAAATTTTTATTTTATTTTTTTTCAATTTTAATTGAATCAAAAATTGTCTTTACTTCTTCCTCTTCCAATAAAACATCAATATCATCTATTGATTCATCTAACACATATATTGTTGCAGAGAACTGTGTATTTAAGCCATCTGTTCTCATTCCATCTGTATTATAACATCTAGTCATTCCAATATATTTTGAATTTTTACTAACATATTTTACAACAACGTCTTCTCCATTTATTTGTTTTACTGTACCAGTCATGCCATTTATCTTTTCTGTTGTAGCTTTTTTAAAGTCTTCAAAATTTGCGTCAGTTTCTCCATATTTTTCTTTCCATGCGTTACTTGTGTTATATACATAAGTTGTATTTTCAAATTCTATGATAAATCTTTCGCTTACTAATGTAAAATCAGCATCCCAGTTATATGGAGCTTTTTCTGATTTTCCTTTTATTAGTTCATAACCTTTATCTTTAGGTACATCAATTGATACTTTATAAAATTTAAGTTCATTCCAAGTTAATGTTTCAGTTTCTATTTTTGGATTGCTTCCTCCTTTGGTCATAAGTACAATTCCTACTATAACAGCTATAACAGCAACAACTGCTACTATTCCAATTATTACTTTCTTATTCATTTTTAATCACATACCTTTCTTATTTATATTTTTTATTAACCTTATTCTCCTAAAATTCTTTTTTCAACATCATTCGCTATTTGTGAATATTTAGGTCTATTGTCAAAAGCTAAATTCATAGTTGCTTCTTTAAGGTCTTGTTTTTTCTCTTGTGCTTTTTCAATATCTCCTTCATTTTTTGTTATTTTAGCTTTTAGCATACTTCCAGCTGTTCCCATCACATTCTTCATGTGTTCTTTTTGTCGTTTTTCCTTTTCAGTTCCTGTAAATGATGATTTAATATTTCCCAATAAGCTTCTATCTTCGTATCTATTGAATAACTTATCTAATTTATCTATAATTCCATTTGTAGAGCCTAAATCATTCACATCTTTTCCTGTTGGAATTTTTAATTCATTTACATATGGATGAACATCAGGTGCTTTTGCATATACCCTGTTATTGCTACCAAATACATCTTGTACTGAAGATTTTATATTAATAATAACTCCAACTTCGGAATATTTTTTACCATTTTGTGAATCTATACTTGCAACATTGTATGTTTTATAGTTCTCAATTTGGTCATATCTAAATAGTTCTTTATAAACTTTTTTATCCCCTTTTGGATCTACAACTTCAAACATAGCAATATCATCTGCAAAAATAAGTCCTCTAAAGCTGTGAATATGTCTTTCTTTTTTCTTCTTGTCAAGAACTTCATAGGCTTCTTTGTATATTTTATTTTGTTTTTCCATATATGATATGTGTTCTTTAATTCCTTCTGGTGTAAATTGAGATACATTAATTAAAAAACTACACTTTTTTTCACATTCTTTGCATATATATCCACTCTTATTGACTAATGTTTTTCTACTAATAAATCCTACTTTTGCCCCACATAAATTGCATTCCTCCTTCGAGAAAAATCCCATTTCCATTTTCCTCCTTTCCAATTATATTATTTATATCAAATTTTTTTGAATTTGAATAACTACTTACTGTGTGTCCATTTTCTCTTTCATTTCTGAAATTTAATAGCTTTTTTCTTCTACATATCTATCCTTTCTTAAGATATTACATATTTTAGATTTTGTTTCACTTTTTTTATAATTCTATTATATATTTTTTTAAAAAACATCGTCCCTGAGGTGCAAATTTTTGACTTTTTTTGCCCCAAAAGTGCAAATTCATTTTTTCTGCATATATTCTTTTCTTTTTATGTATTTTGTGATAAACTAGATATATCATTGATAGGAGGTGTTTTTTTGTATAATATTATTGTAATAGATGATCATCAAATGTTAAGAGATATGATTTCCGAAACACTAAATGCCCAAGATGGTTTAAATGTTGTCGCAACTGCTGGAAATGCTAAAGATTCTCTTGAGCTATGTAAAAAATTGAATCCTGATTTAGTACTAATGGATGTATGTACTGAAGAAAATTCAGATGGAATAGCTTACTCTAAACTTTTAAAAAAGCAGTTTCCTAATGTGAAAGTTATTATTATGACAGGTATTTTGGATTTGAATTTTATAAATGATGCAAAAGAAGCTGGAGTTGATAGTTTTATATACAAAAATATTAGCAAAGATGCTCTTATTATGACTGTAAAAAATACTTTAGATGGATATTCTATATATCCTAATGATAAAAATAATTTTTCAACAGATAACATATTATCTGATTTAACAGATTCTGAATTAAAAGTTTTAACTTTATATTGTAAATTATTAGATAGAGATGAAGTAGCAAATAAACTTGGAATTTCTACAAGGACACTAAAATCTCATATTTCATCAATTTATGCAAAAACAGGTTATGACAATTTGGCTAAACTTTCAATTTATTGCGTATCTAATGGTCTAATTGTTCCTAATCTTGAATCGCCTGAAGGATAAAATAACTGCTATTTCTAGCAGTTATTATTTTTTCTTATTAAATATCTTTTCTAAAAAATCAGCAATACTATTAATCTTGTTTCTTCTTATTGTGTAATCAGCATAAGTTCCTTCTTCTATCATCCTTTTACGATTTTTCGTTAACATCTCATCTCTTTTGTCATTTATAATCCTATTAGAAGTATCTTTTAAAGCATCTTTAGCTATTTCTTCTCGGTTCTCATATAATATATCCTTAGCAATTTTCACAGACTGTTTTTTTTCTTCTTTTGTCATTTTTTTTGCTTTTGGTGTACATTTTGATATTAGTGTATTAAATCGGTTTAACAATTCCGATGTAGAAAATTGCTGTTCGAATTCTGAAGCACTACTACATTTCTCACCTAAAGCCTGTGTATCTTTAATAAACATATCCATTTCTGATTTTAAATCATCTGGAACAGAAAAATAATCTTCAAAAAAGTTAATCTTTGCATCCACACAAGTTTTTACTTCATCTACCATAATCATAACTCCTTTCATTATTACATTATACCATTATATTCTTTTTTTACATCGTCCCTGAAGTGCAAATTTGTATGTTTTTTTGCCTCAAAAGTGCAAATTCAAATATTTTTTATTGATACATTAACTGAAAATTCTGGAACTGTTGAAACATAAAAATATCCTTTTATTTCTCCTACTTTTCTTCTCATACCCTTTATTCCTTCATTTTCTGTAATAAATTCATTTGGCTTTTTACCATCATTTGTAATTACCATATATGTTTCTTCTAATGTTTCTTTAATTTCAACAAATATTTTTGAACTTCCTGCGTGTTTTATAGCATTTGTTGTTGCCTCTCTTATTATTTCAAAAAATACTTCTGCTTGTTTCTTATCTTGTGGTAATTTTCCTTGTATAAGAATATCAGTTCCATTCTTTTTATGTATTTTTATTAAATTTTGTAAATTTGTATTAGGATCTTCTGTATCTTCTATATCTATAAACATCTTTTTTATCATAAATTTTATTTCATCAAAATTTTCTTGATTTATCTCTTCTTTATTTAGGTATTGCTGTAATACAGAAAGATTTTGTCCCAACAAATCGTGATATTTATTTTTTATTTTAAGTAAGTTTTTCTCTTTTTCTAGATTTTCAATATTTTCTATACTTGTTACTAACTCTGTATTATTAAGCTCTATTTTTTCATTTTGCTCATCTAATTCTTTTTTCAGACTATATTCTTCTGTTATATCAAATGCTATTATTTCACTTTGATTAATAATAAATAGGTAATATTTTTCTTCAATTTGGACAACATAATTTCCATCCATTTGTTCTTCACTTTGTTTTATTATGTTAGCTATATAATTTGTTTTTATATTTAATTTATTCAAAATCGCATACATTGTATTATTTATTAAAACGCTTTTATTACTTTTTAATACTAAAATTCCAAAATCAGATGAATCTATTACTTTTTTTATAGAAAATTGGTTTATTTTTTCTTCTTTAATATATTTAAAATACATATAAATACAAGATATTATTTCATATAATAAACTAGTAATTGTAACTAATAATAGAATATTAGGAGAAATACTTTTTTCAAATATTAGTGTTAATAATATTATTATTGCTACAACATATTCTATATAATAGTCTATTAAGTTTTTATCAATTATATTTGTTTTAACTATAATTTTTATTATCTGTACTACTAATATTAAAGATAGTATTATTAAAATAGCAATCATATTTAACTCTCTCCTCTTAATATTCTTACTTCTAATTTTGTTTCATCTTCATTATTTTTTTCGTCTATTCCAGTTATTCTTTCCAAATTTAGTTCTTCCAGCTTTCTTTTCAAGCCTTTAATATTTCTATCGAATAGATACTTTAATTTTATGTATGTATTCTTTACTTCTATATTTAGTATAAAATTAACATCTTTTAAGTTGTATATTATTTCAAATATTGTTTCATAAATCGCTGTTGTTTCGCTACTATTTATTTCAAAATTATTTGTCTGTAATACGCCACCTACATTTAATGTTTTTACTTCTGATAAAAGTTCATTTATAATAGTTTCTATTCTTTTATTATTATATTTTTCTTTATTATAATTTGAAATTACTAAACTACTCATTCTTTTACAAT
>JBJFFE010000009.1:0-4092 GCA_051891435.1 Clostridia bacterium
ACAAAAGTTCAATTCTTGTTCCTTTCGGATACTGCTTTCGCAATTCTACAGCCATGCGGTATTTTCTTTCTAAATCGTTCATAGCAAAATGCCTCCTTTCTTAGTTTTTATATAAAAAATAGCCCACATTTCTGTGAGCTGTTTTTATCATCAATTTAATACTTAGATTAGTTTTATTTCTATTAAAACAAAAATATTGCCATTTATTTACATATTTATTATAATAATTATATAATTCGACAATATATTTGAGGTGATAACATTGAATTCTAAAAAGAATATGAAATTTTCAAATATCTTCAAAAACATTAAAGAAAAAATTTCTCAAATCATTAATAAGAACAAAAACCAAAACAGTCAAATTACATTTATAAATATGCCAATTGACTCGCAAGAGGATGATAAAATTGGTATTTATAATTTTGCAAAAGAACTAGAAAATGTTATTGATAAAGGTGCACAAACAATAGCCATCACTTCTAATTTTGGTGGTGGAAAATCTAGTTTGGTAAAATATTTAGAATCGTTTTATAGCAAATTTACAACAAAATTTTGCTATGTAAATTTGTGGTGTGACATAGAATCTAAAGCCAGTCCTGTTCAAATACATAAATCGTTCATTTATCAACTTGCAAGTCAAATAAGCAGAAATAAGGGAAGATATGTTAGTAAACGACTTAGTGAAAACTATGGATTATTTAGAATAAGTTTACCAAACGCTTTTTTATCATTTCTTTCCTACTTAATGTTCGCTTTTGTTATTGTCGGCATACTTTCCACAACTTTTTTTGAAGATGTAAGTCAATTTATCTCTTTTGATTTTTTTAATACATATCACAACAAAATTGGAGCACTATCATTTATTATTGCTATTTTGCTAGGATTAATTTTCATATATAAAGCAGATATAGTTTTTTCTGCTAAAAAATCAGGCTGTGATAGAAAAATTGATGAGCACGAGTTAATGGATATATACAAATCATATATATGCAATTTTCATTTTAAACACTATATTGTAATAATTGAAGATTTAGATCGTTCAAATTCGACTGGTGTTAAAACATTTATTAAAGAATTGCGTAGATATTATGTTCCTTATTCAAATAAGAATACCCGTTTTAAATGGATTAATAATATTAACAGAATAACATTCATTGTAAACATAAAGGAAGAAAGTGAATTACCACAAAGCGGTAATGCTACAGAGTTAGAAAACATATATCCAAAAGCATTTGACTATATTTTAAGTTTAAGAGAAATAAACATTGATAATTATGATGTGATTCTTAAGAAATTATTAATAGAAAACAAGTCATCTATTGAAGAACAAGATATAAAGATTTTTACAGATGAAGACACTTTATCACCAGAGTTCGAATGGATAATTCGAGGAAAAAATATTTCTATACGTGAAATAAAAAACAGATTAAGTACGGCTATCTCAACATATATAAGCCTTCGTGAAAAATTCAAAGAAAATAAAAATGATATATCCTTAGCAAAATGCATGGTTGCTGCTTATTTGACATCAGAATTTGCTGAAGATTATAAAAAAATCAAGGATGTAGGATTTGATGAGGCAATAAACATTTATATTTGTAGATCTCAAATTACAGCAGATTTGATTTTAGATACATATCAAAATTTGGACTTGTCCAAAAATTTTGCATCTGAACTTTCACGTATCATTAGTAATAAATTGGTCGATTACGACTATAAACAGTATTATTTCAATTATCCTGCCGACAGTTATTTGCATAATAGTAACGAGAATAAGCTAATAAATGTAATTTTGTATGATGAGGATATATCTGCTTTTGATGACTTCGAATCTTTTGTTAATGATGTGGCTAAAACAAACAAATCTGTAGTAACAACATCATTAAAAAGACTACAAAATCTAGACATGTACTGTCCAAAATGCATTTTTTATAGTAATACTCTTTTAAACATAGCATTTGAGTTTGACGAGGAAATGGTTTGGAATACATTTGAATCTTCTTTATCATACGAAGAAGAATCATTAAATGCTACATTAAAAATTCTTACTGATATTATTTTAAATAATTTCATTGAAATCCCAAAAAGAATAGAGAAATTATGTAAAATCGTAATTGCAAAAACTAATCCTGCTACTTTAGTTAAATTCAGAAAATCTTTTATAAATGATTTTTCGGATGAGTTCGCTTTATTCAAATCACTATATGCTGATGACTTACCATTGATCACAATTCCTGAAGTTAAGCAATTAAAAAACCATCCTGAATTTTTAAATTTAGTTAACTATAATTCAACTGAGTTATCTATGGAACTGGTAAAGGAAATTCATATAGTTATTTTGTCGGAATTTGATATTGAGGATTCAAACTCAAAAAAACTAGCAATTAACCATTATCATAAATCGTATGAAATAATCGGTGAAAGTGAAAACGAACTATTAACAAAGTTTATGTTTGAGTTCATGATACATTTTAACGATATTTATTGGCAATTAGAAGAACTTATTATTGAAAATAATGATATAGAAGATATCGAAGAGAAATATATATTCCTAATCAACAAAATATCTGAATATAAAGAATTAGAAGACGATACTCTAGAGTATATTGATTCTCTCAATATTGTGAATGGTTTATCAGAAAAAACCTGTAAACAATTATATGAACATGAATATTATAAATCTTTCGTAATTAATGCGATTTCAATAAATCCTGAAATCATTGATTTTTATGGCGACAACATTATTGATACTATAAATGAAATAGATTATTTTGATGACGATGATAAAAAAGTTTCGCTTGATTTGCTACTAAAATTGCGCACCGAAATATTGAAAATTTCACCTGAATTAGCTTCAAACAAATATTTATCCCTTTTCAAAAAACCAAACCCTATAATCAATAATACAGAGTTATTGCATATAGAAAATAAAGAATTTGCTTTGAAACTTATAGATGAATCTCAAATTCTAGAGGAGAATTATGAATACATATCTGATTATTTGAGTGAATCAATATGTGACCAAAAACTATCTTATAGTATTTTGCTTTTTGTATCTTTGTTTGATGACAACGAAATCAAAAAAGATGTTTTTAATTCTCTAAACTTTAATAACATTCAGTTTTACAGGATAGCAAAAGCAAAACGCAATGAAATAGTAAAAAATATGAGTGATGCATTTGATTTTAAAGACGTTGAAGATATAATTGCTTTTATGACAAAAACAATGTGCTCTAACGATGAATTTGAAAAAATCATTAAAGAACATATTAAAAACAAAAAATTCAAAGACTACGAAAAATCTTATATTGAGTACGTTAAAGTTTTAAAGCGTATACCTGTGGAAACAATTAATAACATAACAAGTATTCATGCTACTTATCCTTTACCTTATAATGTTTTAGAAAGATTACTTGATACAAAAAAATACACTTATTATATTGTATCTAAATCATTATTTGAAAATAGATTTGCCTATGAGAAAGATAAAATCGACATATTCTGGCCTTCATATAAAAAAATAATTCTATCTGAAGAAGGCAGTTACCCTCAAACAAAAAAGATTATGTGTAGAAATGAAGAATTCATTTCTTACTGTGCAGAGAAAGAATTGTATAAGGAAACACCAGAATATAATAGATTATTTTTTGCTTATTGTCGGCAAACAGAAGAACTACTTTCTGATCTTTTTGATAACTATGATGATGATTTTTGCATAAAATATCTCAGTGTTAGTAAAGGATTTAAAAACAAGGAATCTGCAACATTTTTTGTAAATAAAATGAAACAACGAAAAAGTATTGCTGCATCAAATAATGTATATAATAATAACTATGATCCTCTCGTTGATTTTATTTTGAAAGGGAAATTTACAAAAATTCATAACAAGGCAAAGTTATAAATATGTGTTACAAATTTACCAAATGATATTATCGTATAAAATTCTTAAGGACCACTAAACGACCACATATTTTCAAGAATACATGGAAATAATGGAATAATTGGGTGTAACAGATAGACAAAACGATGCTAAAAGTGGCTTAAAACCATATAATTGAGACTTATCATTAGGGCTACGAACCAGAAGGTCGG
>JBJFFE010000010.1:0-4072 GCA_051891435.1 Clostridia bacterium
AAGAAAAATCAAACCCCGACGAGATTTGGCGGATGTCTTTTGATGTTTTTAACAAGTACGGAACTCACACAAATTACAATTTATTCTGCATTTTGTGCATTATTACCACATCTACATATTCCTTCAACTGTAATTGAAACTTCCTCAGGACTTACATGTTGATTATTTGCTAAATCTCCAAGAGTTATAATTCCTATTACTTGTTCATTTTCTACTACTGGAACTCTCCTTACCTGACAATCACACATTATTTTACTTACATCTTCTACATTTGCTTCAGGAGTAGTTTTATAAACATTTGTTGTCATAACTTCACTAACAGGAGTTTGTTTTATGTCTTTCTCACATGCAAGTGTTCGTAGTATTAAATCTCTATCTGTTACAAGTCCTACTAAATTTTTGTTTGCATTACATACTGGTACACAACCAATATGTTTATTTAACATTAGTTTTGCAACATCACATACTGTTGTTTCTGGCTTAACACATTCCACCTGATTACACATACAATCTCTTACTTTCATATATATTCCACCTTTCAAAATAATCTGAAATTATTATTGGTAATTTTAGGCGAAAATATACATATTAAAACCCTTTAAAATCCTCTCCAAGGATTGCCTGGTCCCATTGGAGGTCTTGGTGGTCTTCCTGGTTGTGGAAATGGTGGTCTATTAGGTCTTCTACGTCTTAAAAGTTCTCTTAATATTAAAATTCTAATTAAATCTCTAAGTAAGAAATTACCCTGTCTTGTTTCTTGCCTTATTTCTGGCTCTTTAGCATTTGGATTGCGGACATCTCCATTTTTTAATGGTATTCTCATATTATTTTGGCTTTGTCTATCCTGTGATTCAAAATTTACATATATTTCATCTGTCATTCTATCTACTAAATCTTTTGTAACTTCCCTGTTCATGTTTTGATTACAAACTTTACATACCATTGGATATATTAATTTATATATCTCAGGATAAAGCTCGCTAAATTCATCTGTTTCGGGCATCGTATAATCTGTTGTCATCATTGGCATATCGTAATAATAGTCATTTCTAGGATTATATGTATTTGCATAAATATTTCCTGTCTGATATCCTAGTACACTTCTCATATAATCTTCATAATTTTGATAATCCATGAATAAAACCTCCCTATACATTAATATATGCACATGGAGGTTCTATTTTTACAATTTATTTACTTCTTCTTTAAACTTTTTCCCTCTTTCTTCGAAGTTTTTGAACATGTCAAAGCTTGTGCTTGCGGGAGAAAATAGTACTATTTCATTTGGTTTTGCTATTTCTTTTGCCGTTTTTACAGCTTCTTCTACATTTTTTACTTTTATAATATTCATTTGTTTATTTTCAACTTCTAATTCTCTTATTACCACATTTTTTATTTTTTCTGCTGTTTCTCCCATTACTATTAAAGTTGTTACATTCTCTATTATTGGCTTTGCTAATGGTTCATAATCTAAGTGTTTATCTCTTCCTCCTGCAATTAATACTATCTTTTCATCATAAGAATTAAGCCCTGCTATAGTTCTGTTTGGGCTAGATGCTATAGAATCATTATACCATTTTACTCCATCTAGCTCTCTTATAAATTCTAATCTATGTTCTACACCTGTAAATTCAGATATTGCTCTTGCTTGTTCATCTGGTTCTACTAATGTAGATGTTGCTGCAATAGCTGCACAGATATTTTCTATATTGTGCATTCCTCTTATTTTTATATCTTTTTTATTTACGATATGTCTTCTTAAATCATTTTCACAATATTTTATAACACCATTATCATATATAACACCATTTGGAAGTTTTGCTTTTCTACTAAAATATACTACTTTTCCGTTTGCTATTTTTGCAAAGTCTTTAGTTATATTATTATCATAATTTATAATTAAAATTCCATTTTCTTTTTGATATTTAAAAATATTTGCTTTTGAATCTATATATTCTTTATAATCTTTATGTACATTTAAATGATTTGGAGAAATATTAGTTACTACTGCTATATCAGTACTTAATTCCATATTCATAAGTTGGAAACTACTAAGTTCTAATACAACAATATCCTCTGGTCTCATTTCTGAGATTTGAGTAAATAGTGGTCTTCCAATATTCCCACCTAAAAAACATTTATATTTTCTTTTTAATATTTCATATATTAAAGACGTTGTAGTTGTTTTTCCATCACTTCCAGTTATTCCAATTGTTTTACTTGGTGTAAATTTTAAAACTAATTCTATTTCTGATGTAAGAGTTGCGCCTCTTTTAATTTCTTCTTGTATTTCAGGTAAATCTGGTCTACAAGAAGGAGACCTAAATATAAAATCAAATCCCTTAAGTTTTTTTAAATAATCCTCTCCTAAAGAATACTGTAAATTATATTCTACAACTTTACTCCAAATATCTTCATCTATTTTTTCTTGCTCTCTATTATCAAAAACAGTAATTTTTGCACCTAAGTTATATAAATATTCAATTAAAGGTTTATTACTTACACCTAACCCTATAATTGCAACTTTTTTCTCTTTTATGTTCTTATTGAATTCATTTAGTTTTTCGTTAAAATATTCCATAATTCCTCCAATATTATTTGTGATACTTCTTGTTTCATTTGTTTTCTTTTATTTGGTTCAATATAAATTTCATTGCACGTGTATATGTTTGTTGTTTTATCATAAATACAATAATAAACTTTGTTTGCTTCTTTTGAGCTATTTCCGAAGTTCTCCTGTTACACTAATTCCAAAATTAGAATCTGCAAATAATGCTACATTTTTTGCCATTTCCTTTGCAGTTTCCTTGCTATATACAGTATATTTATCTAAAGTTTGTTTAGTTACTCCAAACTTTATTTTATATTCATTCGAATATGTAACAAGACTAACTTTTAAAACATTAGATGCGCCACTAACATTTGTAATTTCATTTGCTAGATATCCACCTGTGCAAGATTCCATAAAGCTAATAGTTTTATTTCGTTTATTTAATAAATTTACAATTTTTTCATTTAAATTTTCCATGTTACCTATTATACAGCAAAACTTTAAAATTAACAACTTATTTAAAAATTTTCAAGAATAATATATGTAATTTTGAAAATAATATTTATAGAAATATTTTTGGAGGTGCTTTATATGAGTAAAAAAGAAAGTAAAAAAAATAATCAAAATAAACAAAATAGAAATAATGAAAATCAAAATAATAACCAAAGAAATGAAAACAATAACTGTAGATAATTATTTTAAAAAGGAGGTAAGTTGCTTACCTCCTTCATTTATTTTTATTATGGTCTTTCTCCTCTTCCACTTCTACCAGCAATTCTACTTTCAGTAAATTTTTCTTGTGCTTCTTTTGTTGCTTTTTCTGTATTTGGATTTATAGTTCCATTTCCTAAACTTTCGCAAAAATTTTTGTGAGCTTCTATTGATTGAATATATGATGGCCCACTTGGTCTAATATCATCAATCCCTTTTTCTCCTTTTCTGCCTCCAACTGGATCTATTTTCGTTGGAAAAATTTTAAAACTGGGATCTTCTATTTTTTTCTTTTTCATATATCAAACCCTCCTTTAAATTGATAAAATTATATAACTTTTTTATTTGATTGTCAATTTAATTCATCTAAATATTTTTTCAAGAATTTGCCTGTGTATGACCTATCATTTTTTACTATTTGTTCTGGTGTTCCTACTGCCACTATTTCTCCGCCTTTTTCTCCACCTTCTGGTCCTAAGTCTATAATGTAATCTGCTGTTTTTATTAGGTCTAAGTTATGTTCTATTACTATGATGCTGTTTCCTGTGTCTACTAATCTTTGTAAAATGTCTATCAATTTATGAACATCTGCTATATGAAGTCCTGTTGTAGGTTCATCTAAAATATATAGTGTTTTTCCTGTTGGTCTTTTTGAAAGTTCTGTTGCAAGTTTTACTCTTTGTGCTTCTCCACCAGAAAGAGTTGTAGATGGTTGTCCAAGTTTTATATATCCAAGTCCTACGTCATATAGTGTTTGGATTTTTTGTTTTATTTTTGGAATATTTGCAAAAAATTCTAGCGCTTCTTCTA
>JBJFFE010000011.1:0-20327 GCA_051891435.1 Clostridia bacterium
TAGAGGTGCCTAAAAAAGAAAAATCAAACCCCGACGAGATTTGGCGGTCGTCTTTATATATCTTCAATAGAACAATTACTCATATAAATTACAATTTAGGAGGTTTTTATGAGAAATTTAATGATTTATTTTTTATTATTTTTAATTTACTCTTTTTGTGGTTGGGCTATTGAAGTTATTGGTAAATTAATTGAGAAAAAAAGATTTATTAATAGAGGCTTTTTAATTGGTCCTTATTGTCCTATTTATGGATTTGGGGCTTTAGCCATTACTTTTTTATTAAAAAAATATACTAATGATGGGATTGCTCTTTTTATAATGGCAATAGTTATATGTGGCGTATTGGAATATATTACAAGTTATTTAATGGAAAAGATTTTTAAGGCTAGATGGTGGGATTATAGTCAAAAGAAGTTTAATATTAATGGTAGGGTTTGCTTAGATACTCTTATTCCTTTCGGTTTACTTGGACTTTTTATTATGTATGTTTCAAATCCATTTTTTTTGGATATATTAAATAAAATACCTTCTACATTACTTATCATTTTATCTTCTTGCTTGTTTGTGATTTTTATTATTGATAATATTTTATCATTTAATATTATATCTACTGTAAGAACTACAACTAAAGGATTATATAAAGAATTGGATAATACTGAAGAAATTACTAAAAAAGTTAAAGAGATTTTACTTTCAAAATCTATTTTACATAGACGTTTAATTCATGCATATCCAACATTAGAATCTATAAAAGCTAAAATAAAGGAAAACACTAAAAAGATAAAAGAAAATACTGAAAAAATAAAAGATAATATTGAACAGAGATTTAAATAATAATTTGTGTTACTTTTTTTAATAATCCGCTCCCCGGGTGCTTATATATTTTAAATCGCTCGCCCGCTCCCACCGGCGCTGTAACAAGGCTTGCGCCTTTAACAGCCCACGGCGGTCCCCACGGAACAACTCGCTTTTAAAATATATAAGCACCCTTCGCGCTACTCTATATAAATAAACTGTTTGCATAAGAAACAAGTAGCCAAACGCAGGGGTTTAATATATTTTTTTTGAAAGAAAACGGTCGTCCAGCACGGCTGCCGGATTACCCTATAAACCTGACGACTTTTCTTGATCAAAAAATATATAAACCCCGACGAGATTTGGCGGTCGTCTTTATCTAAACAAAATTATTATTTTTTAGCTCAATTTCACTATCGCATGTAATGTTTTTAAATCTTCGCTTTTTATAACTACTATATGCTCATTATTTTCACATTTATATAAACATTTTATCTTATCTTTGTATTTTATTTCTTTTTTATACATTATTTCAATGTTATTGAAATTATTGTTTTGGTATACTTCTTCTGGTAAGCTTTCTATTGCGTAGTCTAAGTAATATAAATTGTTTAAGTGATTGTTTGTGTCTATTTTTGTCCTTCCTATTGTTTCTTCATATGCTAATTCTAATCCTTCTGGTTCTTTTAATTTGTCTACTATTTCTTCTTCAAAAACACATTTGCCATTTGCTTTATACTTTTCTTTTAATTCTTCTGATATTCTTACAATTTTTTCAGTTTCAGAATTTACCAGTACCCATTTTGAAGTTGCTATAGCAACCAATTTTTCTCCATTGTGTATTTCAAAATCACGCCATGAAAAGCATTTATCCATTATCCTTGGCCATGTTTTTATTGTTAGTTTTTCATCACACTTTGGTCTAAAAAATACTCTTACCTTCCAATTTAGTAATAGCCAAGCTGTATGTGTTTCTTCTTTATTTTTTAGCCCATCGCCTAAACTATCTGCTTGATTTCCTGCTATGTCTTGCATAAAATTTATTATAGCCTTGTTAGTAAGTTTATTGTTTTTATCTACATCTAAATATTTAATTGTTTCCTCTTTAATGTAAACTCCCATTTTCATCACCTTTTTTAATCCTTTAATCCACTAGTTCCAATTCTTTCTGCTCCTGCTTTTATCATCTTTTCTGCGTCTTCAAATGTTCTTATACCTCCTGATGCTTTTATCTTTTTATTTGCAGATAAGTGTTTTTTAAACAACTCTATATCCACAATTTGGGCGCCTTCTGTGGAAAAGCCAGTTGAAGTTTTTATAAAATCTGCATTTGATTGTGAAATTATTTCACACATTTTTATTTTTTCTTCTTCTGTAAGAAGACATGTTTCTACAATTACTTTTAGTACTTTTCCTCTACATTTATCTTTAACTTGATTTATTTCATCCAAAATATATTGATATTTTTTCTCTTTAAGAGCATTTATATTTATTACCATATCAATTTCATCTGCCCAATCTTGTATAGCTTTTTTGGTTTCATATACTTTTACTTTTGTTATAGAGTAACCATTTGGGAATCCTATTACTGTACATATTTTCATTTTTTCTCCAACATATTTTTTTGCCTGTTTTACATAGTATGCTGGTATACAAACAGATGCTGTTTTTAATTTAATTGCCTCATCACATAATTTTTTTATATCCTCCCATGTTGCTGTTTGTGAAAGTAGAGTATAATCTACCTTTTTTAAAATTTCTTCTTTATTCATGCTACCCTCCTAATTTTATTGGGTCTAGTCTTCGATGAGAAGATGGCTAATATCCGCCCCTACACTACTTATATTCTAACAATAAGGTCTGTCTATTTCAATAACATAATAATATGTTTCTTCCTCAGTTCTTATATTTTTTTCTAAATAAATTTCTATTTCTTCAGCTGTGTAATTTTTTTCATATGGTACAACACAATCAAACAAAATATTAGTATGAGTTGTTCCTTCTACTATCCTAAAATCATGAATTTTTAAAGATTTATCTAATTCTTGTATTGTATTTTCTACCAATTGTTTTAATTTATCTACCCTCTCGTTTCCAAGAACAACTGGATCCATATGTATTGTTAAGTCTATTCCTAAGTCTTTTTTAAAATCATTTTCTATATTATCCATTAAATCATGGGCTTCTATCATATTCATGCTTGAATCTATTTCAACATGCACTGTTACAAAGTCGTTATGCACCCCATAATTATGAATTACTAAGTCATGAATTCCTTGTACATAGTTATAAGATAAAAGTTTTTTAGTTATTTCTTCCACTCTTTCTCTAGTTGGTATAATACCTATTATTGGCTCTAGTACTTCTCTTATCATTCCTATAGAACTATATATTACAAAAACCGATACAGCTAACCCTAAAAATCCATCAATATTTATATTAAATATCTTCATAATTATCATAGATATCAATATTGCTGTTGTGGAAATAATATCATTTCTTGTATCTATTGCATTAGTTTTTAAAGTATTAGAATCTATTGCTTTTGAAAAGTCTAAATACACTAACATTTGCAATCCTTTTCCTATAATGGCAATTATAAGTATAACATATGTTACTGTATTTATAACTAATTCTTCGGGATATATAATTTTTACAATTGATTCTTTTGCGAAAACTAGACCCATTATAAGCATTAGTATAGCTATTACAAAACCTGAAACATATTCATATCTTGCATATCCATATGGATGCTCATGTGTTGGCTTTTTACTTGCTAATTTAAACCCTATAATTGTAAGTGCTGAAGATGCCATGTCTGATAAGTTATTTACCGCATCTGCCATAATACTTACACTGTTAGATATAAAACCAATTATTAGTTTTATAATACCTAATATTAAGTTTGAAATCATTCCAAATATTCCTGCTACTTTGCCATATTTGTTTCTAACTTCTGGTTTTTCTGTTTCTTTATAGTTTTTTATAAATATTTGTTTTAACACGTTGTTTCTCCTTCATTTTTAAAAATGGTCGGGCATATACCCGACCCTAATTTTTATTTTAATAATTTTCTGCTTTTATTTCGAAGTATGCTCTTGAGTGTTCACATACTGGGCAAATTTCTGGCGCTTTTGTTCCTACTACTATGTGTCCACAGTTTCTACATTTCCAGATTTTAACTTCTCCAGCTTCAAATACTGTTCCGTTTTCTACACTTGCTAATAGTTTTCTATATCTTTCTTCATGTTCTTTTTCTATTTTCCCTACTGACTCAAATAAATATGCTATTTTATCAAATCCTTCTTCTTTGGCTTCTTTAGCCATTCTAGCATACATATCTGTCCATTCGTAGTTTTCTCCTGCTGCTGCATCTGCTAGGTTATCTAATGTTGTTGGAATTGCTCCATCATGTAATAATTTAAACCATATTTTTGCATGTTCTTTTTCGTTATCTGCTGTTTCTTGGAATATTGCTGCTATTTGCTCATATCCATCTTTTTTTGCCTTACTTGCATAGTATGTATATTTATTTCTTGCTTGAGATTCTCCTGCAAATGCCTCCATTAAATTTTTCTCTGTTTTAGATCCTTTTAACTCCATAGTTATACCTCCATTAATAAAAATTTCGTTATTATTTTATCACAAAAAAAATAAAAAGCAAGTTTTTAAAATAAATTAATGTGGATTTTTTTATTTACGAAATTCAATTTTTTTGTGAATATTTTCATATTTTCTATGTTTTTTTCATTTTTTATGTTATAATGCTTGTGTATTTTTTAAGAAAGAAGTGATTTTATGTCTAATTCTAAAGTTGATGTTGTTTTAGGAGCTTTTTATGGAGATGAAGGGAAAGGTAAAATTATTGATTACCTTTCTGGTTCGGCAGATGTTTCTGTTCGTTGTACTGGTGGAAATAACGCTGGACATACTGTTAATGTTGATGGTGTAAAATACGCCTTTCATTTAATTCCATCTGGAATCCTAAATAAAGGAACTATTGCTGTTATTGGTAATGGTGTTGTTATTGACCCTAAAGTTCTTATTGAAGAAATTGAAATGCTAAAAAGCTTAGGTCATTCTGCAGATAATCTATATATTAGTGATTTGGCTCATGTTATTATGCCTTATCATATAGAAATGGATAAGCTATTAGAGTTAAACCGTGGAGAAAACAAAATAGGCACAACTGCTCGTGGTATTGGTCCTGCTTATTGTGATAAATACGAAAGATCGGGTATTAGGATAAGAGACCTAATTAGTCCAGATTTTAAAGAAATTGCAACAAGAAATATAAATGCTAAAAATCATTTATTTGAGTCTTACAATTATCCTACTATAGATTTAGAAAAAACTATTTCTGATTACGAAGAATATGCAAAATATTTGAAACCTTATGTTAAAGATACTGTTTTATTCTTACACAAATCTATTAGTGAAGGTAAGAAGGTTCTTTGCGAAGGCGCACAAGCGACTTTATTAGATATTGATTTTGGAAGTTACCCATATGTTACATCTTCTAACCCAACTATTGGAGGTATTTGTACTGGTTCTGGAATTTCTGCCAGAGATATTGGAGAAGTTTATGGTGTTATAAAAGCTTATTCTTCTAGAGTTGGTGCTGGTCCATATATTACTGAACAAGTAAATGAAATTGGTGATACTATAAGAGAATTAGGTCATGAATATGGAACAACAACAAAGCGTCCAAGGAGATGTGGTTGGCTTGACCTTGTTGCTTTAAAATATGCAGCAATGGTAAATGGTATGACCGGTCTTGCAGTTAACCATTTAGATACAGTTGGTAAATTAGATAAAATTAAACTTTGTGTTGCTTATAATCATAAAGGAGATATAAATATGGATTTTTCTACAGATATTCACTATTTAGCAGATTGTGAGCCTGTATATGAAGAATTTGATGGGAATTTTGGAGATATCTCAAATATAAAAACTAAAGAAGATTTACCAGAAAATGCAAGAAAATACATTGATAGAATTGAAACTCTAGTTGGCGTTCCTGTTAAATTTATTGGAACAGGTGCTGGAAGAGAAAATATGATTGTTGTAAAATAATTACTGCTTTATCACTAAGCATAAATATATAATATTTTCAATTTGCGAAGCTCTAAGCAGACTGACTGTGTGAAGAAATTCAAAACATATACGTCTGAACACTGATACATATATGTATTTATGCAAGTATGGTCGCTTCTCATTTCAAATATTATATATTTATGCTTAGTGATGAGTAATAACTAAAATATGGAGGTTTTATGGAAGAATTATTATGTATTTCTCCTATTGATGGGAGATACCACAAAACTACAGAAAAATTAAATGAGTATTTTTCCGAATACGCTCTAATTAAATATAGAGTAATTGTAGAAATTAAATGGCTTTTGAAATTGAATGAAATTATTAATATCAATTTTTCTAAAGAACAGATAGGCTCTTTAAATAGTATTATTGATAATTTTAATATTGAAGATGCAAGAAAAGTTAAAGAAATAGAATCTACTACAAAACACGATGTTAAAGCTGTTGAATATTATTTAAGAGATAAATTTGATAGTATAAATTTATCAAAATATGAAAATTATATTCACTTTGGATGTACTTCTGAAGATATTAATAATTTAGCTTATGGATTAATGATTAAACATGGTTTATATGACGTATTTGTTCCAACTGCTGAAGATTTAATTAATGCTGTATCTGAAAAAGCAAGAGAATATAGAGCTATTCCAATGCTTGCACATACTCATGGTCAACCTGCCACACCAACAACAGTTGGTAAAGAATTAGCTGTTTTTGTTTATAGATGGCAAAGTATTTTAAATTTACTTAAAACTATAAAATTAAGAGGCAAATTTAGTGGGGCTGTCGGTAACTTTAATGCTCATGTCGTTGCATATCCTAATTTAGATTGGATAAAAATTGGAACAGAATTTGTAGAGAATTTAGGCTTAGAGTTTAACCCACTTACTACTCAAATTGAATCTCACGATATAATTTGTGTGATTTTCAATTATATAAAATCTTTCAATAACATAACAATGGATTTTAACTCAGATATGTGGATTTATATTAGTAATAATTATTTTAAACAAGCTGTTGTAAAAACAGAAGTTGGGTCTTCTGTAATGCCACATAAGGTAAACCCTATTAATCATGAAAATTCTATGGCAAATATTCGTATAGCAAATTCTATATTTACTGCTCTTACTGAGAATTTACCAGTCTCAAGAATGCAAAGAGATTTAAGCGACTCTTCTGCCTTAAGAAATATTGGAGTTGCCTTTGCACATACTTTGGTTTCTTTGAAGCAAAGTATTATAGGTTTTAATAAATTAAGTCCAAATGAAAAAGTTTTAGCTGAAGCATTAGATAACAATGTAGCTGTTGTTTCTGAAGCTATACAAACTGTACTTAGAAAAAATGGATTCACAAATGCCTATGAATTATTAAAAGAATTAACTAGAGGAAAAGAAATTACGTGTGAAGATATTCAAAACTTTGTAAAAGGTTTAGATCTTCCAAATGAAGATAAAGAAAATCTGCTAAATTTAACACCTTCTAATTATTTAGGTTTAGCAGATAGATTGGTGGATTTTATTTAAGACAATAAAAGGAAGGTTTAAACCTTCCTTTTTTATTACATATTTCTATATTGTCTATATTTTATATATGAGATAGTTGCTATTAAAACTATTCCTGCAATTATTGCAAATGTATAGTCTTCTAATCCAGTATAGTTAATATTTTTATTCGCTTGAGTGTTATCTTTATTTTCTACTACTTTATTATTATTTTCGTTTGCTGGGTTTTCTGGATTTTCTGGGTTTTCTGGGTTTTCTGGGTTTTCTGGATTATTTGGATTGTCTGAATTAGCTACCACTTTTACAGTTGCTGTTTGGTTTTCTACAGTTGCCTTATCTTCACCAACTTTAAAATTAATTTCTGATAGTGTTACATTTAAGTTTTCACCTTCTTTAACTCCATCAAGAACTTTGAATTTTAAAGTTTGTAAATTTCCTTCTGTTATAGAAGATGCAGTATTTGTTAGAATTGATACTACATATTCACCTTCACTGTTTTCTGCATTTAAATCTTTAAAGTCTTTTCCATTAGCTACACCTTCTAGTTCAAGCTTTGTTTTATCCCATTCTAAAACTCCAGTTAGACCTTGAAAGTCTTCTTCACATTTCATTGATATTACTATTTCTAAAGTATCTCCTGCTTTCACCTTTGTAGCATTTGATTTTAATGTTATGCTATTTTCTGCCGCATATACATTTAATGTAGCTACTAGTACTAGTACTATTGCTAAAATTATTATTTTAATATGTTTTTTCATTGGTTACCTCCATAATTTATTGATATTCTTTATTCATTATAACTTATCTTTATATAAAAATCAATGTTTATTTTTGACATTTTTATAAATTTTTAGAATATTTTTTTCTTTTATAAAAGCAGATTGTTAAATTGTAAAAATTATATATTTAATGTTGGAAAATTTCATTTTTAACCTATATATTTACAATAATTACTTGTCAGTTTTAAAATTATTATATCCTTGTTATCTTTTTTAATCTGTACTCATTGATTTTTATAATATCCCAGAATCCAAATTCATTGTCTGTTTCATCAACATCTCCTGCAGTTATACTTACATCATCTAATGGTTTTATGCCTAACCTATGCTGATTTATTTCTATCATATCCCAAAAGTCTACTGATCCATTTTTATCTACGTCTCCACTTACTATTAAAGTAAATGTAGCTTTATTTTCTCCGTTTTTTAATTTTATTACCATTCCCGTTGCTATTATACTACTATCTGTTACAACTACATTATCTTTATATACTTTTATTTCTGTTCCCTGTGTTGTATCTATTTTCTTTTTAAAATTCTCCATTGTTGTTTCTGATTGTATATTGGTTATATAAAGTTTTGACATATCTATTTCATACTCATCTGAACTAACTGTAACTTTTGGTTCTTCTTCTCCACATCTTATACATTCACCATTTTCATAGCTATGTCCTAAGGCTGGCACTGTTGTTTGAGCTTTTATTACTGTGTTACATACTGAGCAATGTTTTCCTTCTGTTAATCCTGTTTCTGTACAAGTTGGTGTTACTGCTTCGTCTATTACTTCTGTATGTCCTTTCGCTGGCACTGTTGTTTGAGCTGTTATTACTGTGTTACATACTGAGCAGTGTTTTCCCTCTGTTAGTCCTGCTTCTGTACAAGTTGGTGCTATTGCTTTGTCTATTACTTCTGTGTGGCCTTTCGCTGGCACTGTTCCTTGTGCTTTTATTACTTCGTTACATACTGAGCAATGTTTTCCTTCTGTTAATCCTGTTTCTGTACATGTTGCTTCTACTGCTTTGTCTATTACTTCTGTGTGTGGTTTTTTGCTTCCTTCGTCTGCTTTTGTATCTGTTACTTCGCATCTATCACATTTTGCTGTTTTCGTTCCATCTTTTGTACATGTTGAATCATTATTTGATACATAATTTGTAAAGCTATGTCCTAATGATGGTATTGTTTGTTGTACTGTTATTACTTCGTTACATAGTGAGCAGTGTTGTCCTTCTGTTAACCCCGTTTTAGTACATGTTGGTGCTACTGCTTCGTCTGTTACCTCGGAATGCGTTACTGTAATTGGTACTTGTGTTTTGATTGTAGAATTTGCATTATATTGTATTTCTACTTTATCTTGAGAACATGTTAAATTATCTCCGTTTATTATTGTATAATTGGTCGTTTCTTCTTCTTCCCCCGTATTCCATATTGCTTCTATCACCATACCTGTTGGATCGAAGTTTTGTCCTGCTACATAGTTTACGTTATCTGGGGCTTTTGTTACAGCAATTCCTGTTAATGCTTTTGCTGTTACAGTTATTTCTTGTGTTGTTGTTTTGGTTACTCCATCTTCTGTATAGCTTATTGTTACACTCGTTTTTCCTGCTGTTAAATTTGTTCCATCTGTTACTGTGTAATTTGTTACTTCTTTTGTGCTTCCATCATTATATGTGGCTGTTACTATCATTCCTGTTGTATCAAAGTTTTGTCCTTCTATATATGTTGTTTTATTTGGAGCTATTGTTATCGCAATTTCGTTTATTTCAATTTCATTTACAAATATAGGATATCCATCATTTATGTTTTCTGTATCATATACCCAAATATTGTCTGTAATATTAGAATTTAATAATTCCACAAAACTAGTATTATTTTTCATTTCCTCTTCTTTTTTAGAAATAGTCTGTATTGTACCATTATTATTTACATATCTATTATTAGTACATCCGTTTAAATAATAACAATTTGTTACATTGTAGCTTGAAGTTGAATCATCATCTATCAAATTTTTTCCAACTATTTCTCCAACACATTTTATTTCTGATAATCCCTCACCATTAACAGCTCCAACATTATATGAATTGTTTATATTAATCTCTACATCATCTGTACCGCAAAAATTATTATAACCAACCAGTCCACCTATATAATATGCGTTTATACTTTTACCCGTAAGTCTTCCTCTATTGTAAGAATTCTCAATTCGGCCATTAGTATTTTGGCCGATTATTCCTCCTACTGACACATAGGTTGTTTTACTATCAGAAGAAATATCTCCATCGTTACTACATAAAGATATTTTAGCCTTACTTCCATTCCATCCACACTCACCTATTATACCTCCTGAATATGTACCATAGCCACTAATATTTCCATAATTTCTACATTTGTCTACATAAACAGTTCCATCTATAACAGTTCCTATTATTCCCCCATTCCATACCTTATGATCTATAGCACTTTCAATAAATATATCTGCATAATTATTATTATTCAAAACGTATATTTCGTTGTCGATCCCCCATGCCTGACCGCATATACCACCTGTTCCTGTATTAGCAGAACAAGTTTGATTAATTTTAATAACACCATAATTTTTAGAACCTTTAATTGTTCCTCCATAACTGATATCTCCGACAATACCTCCTGTACTTTCTTCTAGATAACTACTTCCATTAATAGCATACATTGTGTTATTTAAACTTCCATAATTAATTGAATTTATAACAGAAGCCTTGGTAATCTTGCCTGATATTCCTCCTACAAATCCTCTTCCTGAAAGATTTCCTTCGTTGATACAACTTTCTATTTCTCCATTTGACCAATTATCTCCAACTATTCCTCCTACGGTTGGTCCTATAGTACTTATAATGTTCTCTTTATTATTGCATTTTGAAATTGTTCCGCCAAAATTGTTTCCTACAATCCCTCCTGTCAAACCTTTTCCACTAATTTCTATTGTAGCCTTATTATTACATAATAAAACCTCTCCAGTCGAATAATTGCAACCAGTAATTCCTCCTGTTCCTTGACCATTATACGAAACTTTCGTTGATAAATTATCGAGTTTTCCATAATTTTCACATTGATAAATTGTTCCTCTGTTACATCCTGCAATTCCACCTAACTGTGCAACATATCCTGTAATTTTTCCATAATTTACACAATTATTTATAGTACCACCATAATTATTTCCAACTATACCTCCAATTGTACCATATTGATCAGCATTCGCATCAGAATATTCAGAATATATTGTTGCATAATTTACACAATTATTAACACTAGCGCCCGACTTTAAATAAGCTACAATTCCGCCTACATTACTATAAGAATTTGTAACAGAAATTGTACTGTTTTTCAATACCAAATTATTTATTTCGCCCCATACTACTCCAAATAATCCTTGGCATTTAGCTTCACTACTAATATATATTCCTTCTATGTAGTGATTGTTTCCTTCAAATATTCCACTAAAATTTGTAGCTGGATAATTAATTGTATCTTCTCCTTCTTTATATCCTATTGGATTCCATTGCTTGTCCTCACTACATCCAAGGTCTATATCTGTTGTTAAATACACTGTAACTCCATTAAAAGTATTTCCATTATTAACTTCTGCTGCAAAATTCCATAAATCTTGAGCAGTATTTATATAATATTCTGTTGCTGCCACTGAAAAAATAGTGAATTCACTTTGCCATATTATACTTAATATTGGCATTAATACTTGCGCTACAATTATTATAATTAGTGTTAATATTATTTTTCTATTTTTTTGCATATAAACACATCCCTTTGATTTTTTATTAACAGGCATACATTTAGATACAGCCTATCATTATATTTTCGTATTTTTATAATAAGTTTTATTTTTAATTTTTGCAATACCCTGTCTGTTTCCTATTTTTATAGCGCGATATTTACTTTTACGGAAGCTATTTCTTTGAGTTTTTCTTTTTATTTATTACATTTTTATGACATTTTTCGATTAGGTTTATTAATGAGATAAATTGTAATTTGTGTGACTGTTTTTAATAAGCCGCTCCCAGGGTGTTATATATTTTAAATCGTTCGTTGCTTCCCACCGGCGCTGTAACAAGGCTATCGCCTTTAACAGCCCACGGCGGTCCCCACGGAACAACTCACTTTTTAAATATATAAGCACCCTTCGCGCTACTCTATATGAATAAATTATTACATAAAAATAAAATATATAAAACCTCTGCGTTTGGCTACTTTTCGCCTATGCGATACAGAATAATACAAAGGGTGTATATACAACCTCAGCCGTTTTGTATATTTTTTTAAAAGTCAAATCTCGACAGTCCTTTGAGACGGGGGAATACCCGCGTATGCCTTGGAGAGTTTGACCTTTTAAAAAAATCATACAAAAGGTAGGCTGAGAAGTAGTGTTATACAAATTACAATTTATCGCAAAAAAAATGGAAAGATTTTTTCTTTCCACTTTATATATGGCACCTGTGGGCAGGTACTTCAATTAATATCTAACTTAATTTTTCTATTTCTTCTTTTGTTAATCCTGTCATTTCTATAATGTCTTCTATATTTATTTCTTTGGCTAACATTTTTTTTGCTATTTTTCTTTTTTCTTCTTTTCCTCCAACATCTAGCCCTTTTGCATATATTGCCTTCTCATCCATTATTGCTTTTTCTCTTAATTCTGCTATTCTTTGCATCCTTTCGTCTGCACTTAGGCTATCTAGTTTTTCTACTGCTTCTTTTAATTCTTCGTTTTCCTCCATATTTTTAGTCACCCTTTCTCCTTTAGGTTCCTCAAGGAAATACAGCCAGTCTAATAATTCGTCTTTGACTTCTTCTTTTCCTTCTATTTTTGGTAACTCAATTATATCTATTTCTAGTTTTTTTGTCAATATGATTTTTTTAGCAGATTTATTTTCCATTATTTGCCATGTACTATGATAGCCTAGTTCTTCCAAATTTTCTATCTTGAAATCTGTTATTAATATTACTATTGTTTTTTGTAATACATCATAATCTTCTCCTGATTTTATTTGCTTACTATATAGTCTACTCCAATAGAACAATACTCTTTCTATTATGTTTTTCTTATCTATATTTGTAATTCTATATTGCATTTTTCTTTTCCATCTAGTTCTGCTAGTATATCTAGTACTCCTAGCTTTTCATCTTTGAATTCTTTTCTTAATATTGGATTTTTATCTAAGTTTATTTTATTTATTTTCTGATTTAATATTTTTTCTAAAAATCCTTTTGTTATTTTTTCATTTCCTACTTCTCCAAATAGTGCTTGAAATACAACATCTAATTTTGGGGATAGGGTTTTTACATTTTTATTTAACATATGTTTCTCCTTCTTTTTTTGATTATAAATTGTAATTTGTAAAGGAATTTTATTTTAGAAGGTGTAGGGGTCGCACTCTTGGGCGACCCCTACAACATTCGCCATAAACATTTCCCTAACAAATTACAATTTATCTATTTAAAAATCTCTAAAAACTTTTCCTCCCTTCTTTTTAATTTCTCTTTGTTTTGGATTTTTGCTTAAGATTTTAAGCTTTTGAATTTTTTTGATTTAAAAATACAAAGAACTGGTAAGCAAAGATTTTGTTACCAGTTTTGTTTATACCATATTTTTAGAGTTTTGTCTATTTTTTTCGTGCTTCTTTTTTTGACATTTTACGACAAGTGTATGTTGTTGCACAAATATTTTTTTCTTCCAATTTCATATAGGTCATTTCCTTTACTATCTATTATTACTGTAAGTGGCATGTTTTCTATTTCTAGTTTTCTTATTGCTTCTGTTCCTAAATCTTCAAATGCTATTATTTCACTTTTTTTTACACATTTTGCAATATTTGCACCAGTCCCTCCTATTGCTCCGAAGTATATTGCTTTATTTTTTACAATATGCTCTTTTACTTCTTCGTTTCTATATCCTTTTCCTATCATTGCTTTTAGCCCTAAGTCTAATAATATTGGAGAATATTTGTCCATTCTTCCTGATGTTGTTGGTCCACCACTTCCAAACTCTTCACCTGGTTTTGTTGGGGTTGGACCTACAAAATATATTGTCGCATTTTTTATTTCAAAAGGCAATTTTTCTTTATCTTCTATTAATTTTACTAATCTTTTATGTGCTGCATCTCTTGCAGTATAAATTGTTCCCGTAAGTAAAACCTGGTCTCCTGCTTTTAATTTTATTATTTTATCTTCTGTTAATGGTGTTGTTATTTTTATCATAGTACTGCCTCCTTATGTCTTGCAACATGACAGCATATGCTTACTGCAACTGGCATACCTGCTATATGTGTTGGATAGTTTTCTATATTTAAACTTAGTGCTGTTGTTTTTCCTCCATATCCTGCTGGTCCTATTCCTAATTTGTTTATTTCTTCTAGTAGTTCTTCTTCTATCTTAGCATATCTTTCATCTTTGTTTTTTGTTCCTATTTCCCTTAACATTGCTTTTTTTGCAAGTAATGCTACTTTTTCAAAGTTGCCACCAATTCCTACACCTATGACCATTGGAGGGCAAGCATTAGCCCCTGCTTGTTCTACTGTTTCTATTACAAATTTCTTTACTCCCTCTACTCCATCGCTTGGTTTAAGCATTTTTATTCTACTCATATTTTCTGACCCAAAGCCTTTTGGTGCAACAGTAATTTTTAACTTGTCTCCTGGTACTATTTCATAGTTTATAATTGCAGGTGTGTTGTTTTTAGTATTTATTCTTTCAAATAAAGCATCATCTACTATTGATTTTCTTAAATACCCTTCTTCATATCCTTGCCTAACTCCTTCATTTATGGCATCTTCTAAATTACCATTAATTATATGTACCTCTTGTCCTATTTCTATAAAAACACATGTCATTCCTGTATCTTGGCATATTGGGAACATTCCTTGTTCTGATGTTTCAAAATTAATTTTTATGTTTTCTAATATATTTTTTGCAAGTGGATATGGCTCTTCTTTTTGGCATTTACATATTGCCTGCTTAACATCTTCTGGTAGATAATAATTGGCTTTTATACATAACCTTTTTATGGTTTCCGTAATTTGTTTGCAATCTATTTCCTTCATTTTTATTTTCTCCTTTTGGCTATTCCTGTTTCTATTGCTTTGTCTGCTACTGCTTTTGCTACTGTTTTTGCTACTCTTTCATCTAAAGCTTTAGGTAAAATATATTCCTCATTTAGTTCTTCTTCTTTTACAAGTGATGATAAACCATATGCTGCAGCAAGTTTCATTTCTTCTGTTATTTTACTTGCTCTTACATCTAATGCTCCTCTAAATAGACCTGGAAATGCCAGAACATTGTTTATTTGATTAGGATAGTCTGAACGTCCTGTTCCCATTATTCTTGCTCCTGCTTCTTTTCCTAGTTCATAAGTTATTTCTGGTTCTGGATTTGCCATTGCAAACACTATAGGGTCTTTTTTCATATTCTGTACCATTTCTTTTGTAAGTAGTTTTGGTGCAGATACTCCAACAAATACATCTGCCTCCTTTAGTGCCTCTGCCATGGTCATTCTTTTATTTTTGGAATTTGTAATTTCTGCTAATTCTTTAGTTAAAAAGTCATATTTATCAATATCCTCTTTTAAAACAATGCCATTAATATTAAAACCATATATTTCTTTTACCCCAAAATTTTTAAGCATTTTTATAATTGAACTTCCTGCTGCTCCTGTTCCACTAACTACAACTGTTATATCTTCTTTTTTCTTGCCTACAATTTTTAATGCATTCATTAAGGCTGCTGTTACAACAATTGCTGTTCCGTGTTGGTCGTCATGAAATACTGGTATATCAAGTTCATCAATTAATGTTCTTTCTATTTCTACACATCGTGGAGCTGAAATATCCTCTAAATTTATTCCTCCATATGTTGGAGCAATAGCTTTTACTATATTTATTATTTCTTTTGGGTCTTTTGTGTTTAAGCAAACTGGAACAGCATCTATATTACCAAATTTTTTGAATAATATTGCCTTACCCTCCATTACTGGAAGTGCAGCTTCTGGTCCAATATCTCCAAGTCCCAATACTGCCGTTCCATCTGTTACTACTGCCACACTATTTTGCTTCCATGTATAATCATATACTTTAGATTTATCTTCTGCAATTTTTCTACATGGTTCTGCTACTCCTGGTGTGTATGCTAAAGATAAGTCTTTTGCACTTTTAAGTTCTTTTTTTAAACTAATTTCTAATTTTCCTTTTAAGTTTTTATGATATTCTAGTGCTTCTTCATAAATATTTTTCATTTTTCCCTCCAAAGTTTTATAAATTTTTTTAATAAATTACTCCTGCATTTTTCTTATACTCTTCAAAGGTTTTTATGCATTCTTCTCTGTCCATTTGTTTTAAGTTAATTAATGTTTTGTCTTTTCCTTTTATAAAATCATAAATAGCTTCATCTCTAAACCCAATTTCTGCTGCATCTTCTTTGGTACAACCATAATATACTTCTTTTATGTTTGCCCATATTATTGCAGATAGACACATTGGGCAAGGTTCACAAGAGGTATATAATACATAATCTGATAAATCATATGTGTTTAACTCTTCACATGCTCTTCTTATTGCTGTTATTTCTGCATGTGCTGTTGGGTCTTTTGATGATAAAACTTGGTTGTTTCCTGTTGCTATAATTTTTCCTTGTTTGTCTACAATTACGGCTCCAAATGGGCCACCTTCTCCGTTTTGTGAACCTTTATCTGCATATTCTTTGGCTATTTTCATATATTTATTCATATTATTTTTCCTCCCCCTAGAACTATATCACTTATATAAAATACTATTGATTGCCCTGGTGTTATTGCTCTTTGTGGTTCTTCAAATTCTATTCTTATTTTACCTTCTTCTATTGGATAAATAGTTGCTTTTGCTTCTTTTGCTGAATATCTTATTTTCGCCATTACTTGCATTGGCTTAGTTATTTCGTCTATTAATATTAGATTTATTTCATTTGCTACTGTTTCTTTTGAGAATATTTTTTTTTCTTCTCCTACTATTAGTTCGTTTTTTTCTATATTAAAGCCTTTAACAAATAGTGGAACAGGGTTTGCTATTCCAAGACCTTTTCTTTGACCTATTGTATATCTATAAAGTCCTGAATGCTTTCCTAAGACTTTTCCACTTTCAGTTACAATATTGCCTGGTTTTTCTTTTAAATTAGAATTTTCTTCTAAGAATTTTTTGTAATCTCCATCAGGTATGAAACATATATCTTCACTATCTGGTTTTTTCGCTACTAATAAGTTATGTTCTTCAGCAATTTTTCTTATCTCATCTTTGCTTTTAAAATTACCTAATGGGAATAAAATTTTTCCAGCTAGTTCTTTTGGTAAATTATATAAAACATAACTTTGGTCTTTATTTCCTGCATTTGATTTTTTAAGTACATACCTTTTATATTCTGGGCTGTATTCAGTTTTTGCATAATGACCTGTTGCTATGTAGTCACAATTTAGTTTTTTAGCCATTTCGTACATTGCACCAAATTTTAAATATTTGTTGCATTCAATACATGGGTTAGGAGTTCTGCATTTCTTATACTCAGATATAAAATCTTGTATTACACATTTATTAAATTCTTCTTGAAAATTTAACACATAATGTGGAATATCTAAGGCATCACATACTCTTTTTGCATCTATTGTAGAGTTCATGTTACAACATCCACCTTCGATATATTCATCATCACTTTCCCATAGTTTCATTGTTGCACCAATTACTTCATATCCTGCTTCTTTTAATAAAATAGCGGCGACACTACTATCTACGCCTCCGCTCATACCTAATAAAACTCGTTTCATATATTTTCCCTTCGATTTTATAAATATCATTTTAGGAACGACGAGAGTGTCGTTCCCTCCAATTAATTATTCTGGTTGTACATCATGGCAGTGTGCACATCCGCCATTATTTTTTAAACCACAAATTTCTATTATCTCTTCTTCTGTTTTTTCTCCTTGTTTTCTATAATAATCTGCTATTGCATTTCTTATTGCCTCTTCTGCTAGAACTGAGCAATGTAACTTAACTGGTGGTAGTCCTCCTAATTCATTTACAACATCTTTGTTGCTTAATTTTAATGCTTCTTCTATTGTTTTTCCTTTGATCATTTCTGTAGATATACTACTTGTTGCTATTGCTGCTCCACATCCAAAAGTTTTAAATTTTACATCTACAATTATATTATTTTCTATTTTTAAGTACATTTTCATTATATCTCCGCAAACTGGATTTCCTACTTCTCCTACTCCTGATGCATCTTCTATTGATCCAACATTTCTTGGATTACTATAGTGTTCTATTACTTTATCATTATACATTTCCATTATTTATTTCCTCCTTCAATAAACTCCTCCCATAATGGTGACATATTTCTTAATCTTGATACTATTTCCTCTAGATTATCTAGTAAGTAATCTACCTCTTCCTTGGTATTATATTTTCCTATTGTTATTCTTAAAGATCCGTGTGCAATTTCATGTGGTAATCCTATCGCTAAAAGTACGTGTGATGGATCAAGCGAGCCTGATGTACAAGCACTACCACTTGATGCACATATTCCTTTTAAGTCTAAATTTAAAAGTAAACCTTCTCCTTCTATAAATCTAAAAGATATATTACTATTTCCTGGTAATCTATTTTCCATATCTCCATTTATTTTTATATATGGTATTCTCTTTTTTACCTCTTCAACATAATAGTCTCTTAATTCTTTTATTTTTTTATTATGTTCTTCTAAATTGCTGTATGCAACTTCTATTGCCTTTCCAAGTCCTACTATACCTGGAACATTTTCTGTTCCTGCTCTTTTATTCTTTTCTTGATGCCCTCCGTTTACAAATTTTTGGAATCTAACTCCTTTTTTTACATATAAAGCTCCTATTCCTTTAGGTCCATAAAATTTGTGTCCTGATAGAGACAAGCTATCTATATTCATTTCTTTTACATCTATTTTTACACTTCCAACTGCTTGTACTGCATCTGTATGGAAGATTATATTATTTTCTTTTGCTATTTTTCCTATTTCTTTTATTGGTTCTATTGTACCAATTTCGTTGTTTGCAAACATAATTGTAATTAATGTTGTTGTTTCTTTTATTGAATTTTTTAATTCTTCTAAATTAACAATTCCTTTTTCATCTACGCCAATGTATGAAACCTCAAATCCTTCTTTTTCTAGTTGTTTACATGTTTCTAATACTGCTGGATGTTCTATTTTAGATGTTATAATGTGATTTCCTTTTTGTTTATATGCATATGCTATACCTCTTATTGCAGTGTTATCGCTTTCACTTCCTCCTGCTGTGAAATATATCTCATTTGGTTCGGCATTTATTGCTTTTGCAACTTTTTCTCTTGCCTCCTCAACTGCTTTTCTATTTTCCCTTCCTATTTTATATATTGAAGATGGATTTCCATAACTTTGGCTAAAATATGGTAGCATTTCTTTTAATACTTCATCATCTGTTCTTGTTGTTGCAGCATTATCAAAATAATTATCCATTTATATTCTTCCTTTCCCTTCTTAGACATTTTAAACATCTTTCATTGTTTATATTGTACCCACACTCTAAACTAGGTAGTCCTAATGTTTCGTTTGTGTATTTTGCTAATTTATTTATAGTTTCATCTTTTAGTGTTGCTTTTATTTTATTTGCCTCATGTTCAGCCTCTGCTTTTTCCATTTTTAATATTTCTGTAAAAAACAAGCAAACAATATCATAAGCCTCTAAAACTTTTTCAGCCGCATTTTTACCTGTGTTAGTTAATGTTATTGGTCCATACACTTCATAATTGATTAGTTTTTCCTCTTTTAATGAATTTATAGCATAATTAACTGTAGGTTTTGTTTTATTTAGCTTATTTGCAATATCTGTAACACGCACTTCTTTTTCAGATTTTTCTAATAAATAAATAGTTTTTAAATATTCTTTTTGAACATTAGTTAATTTCATTTTTCCTCCATATAATGTTAGAGTACTCTAACATTATACTCTTTTTATAGGAAATGTCAAGTAAAATTCGAGATTTTAATATATTACTTTGAATAAGGTTGAAATTTGTATGAGTGTTTTTAATAATCCGCTCCCAGGGTGTTATATATTTTAAATCGCTCATTGCTTCCC
>JBJFFE010000012.1:0-3942 GCA_051891435.1 Clostridia bacterium
GTGGGGACCGCCGTGGGCTGTTAAAGGCGCAAGCCTTGTTACAGCGCCGGTGGGAAGCAACGAGTGACTTAAAATATATAACACCCTGGGAGCGGATTTAATTTACTCATACAAATTATTATTTGACAAATTTCTTCAAAAATGCTAAACTAAATTATATTTTAAATAAAATATGGGAGGAAAAACCTATGGCAAATCCATTTAAAACGTTTTTAAATGCATTAATTGGGAAAGATACAGGAACAGCAAATCCTGAGGAAATAAAAGAAGCTGAACAAAAAGGAGAAATTGTAGCAACAAATGCAGCTAAAAAACTTGGTTTTGTAGAACAAGTAGAAATTGATGCTGATGAAGCAAGAAGAGCTGCAGAAGCAAATGTAAAAGAAAAAACTATAAAAGAAGGAAGAGAAAAAGAATAAAAAATAAAAATATTTTCCCTCTTTGGCTTGACAAATTCAGATAAAATTATTATAATAAATAAGCTTAAGTTATGGCGACGTAGCTCAGTTGGCTAGAGCATTCGGTTCATACCCGAAGTGTCATGTGTTCGAATCACATCGTCGCTACCAAAAAAATCGGATTTTAATCCGATTTTTTTTCATCTTTTTTTACTTCAGGAATTATAATATTTTTCTTTTCCGGGTTTTCCCTAACTTTATCTAGATTAATATGGTCGTATACTGTAGAAATCTCAAGTTCACTATCATCGCCTGACACAACTTCAATTTCTTTTTTATTTTCTTCATTATCACACATAATATCCTCCAATCTGACACACATGGTCAATTAAATATTATAAAAATAATATATCACAAAAAAATAGCAATGTCAAAAAAATAATTTGACTTTACCCTAATTTAATGTGATAATATAACTATAATGTAATATGAGGGAGAATAAAAACAAATGGAAATAGAAAAAATAAAATCAGTTATGGAAGCAATGCTTTTTGCATGTGGAAGACCAATAGAAATAAAAGAATTCATGAAAATTTTAGAGCTATCTGCAGAAGATGTAGAAAATATATTGCAAAATATGAAAATGGAATTTGAAAACCAAAATAGGGGAATAGAAATTATAAAAGTAGATAATGCATATCAATTATGCACAAAAAAAGAATATTATGAATACATTTATCCACTTTTAGATAACAGAGCGAAGCCGACATTATCAAATGCAGCAATGGAAACATTATCAATAATTGCATATAACCCTAAGATAACAAGAGCAGAAATAGAAAGCATAAGAGGAGTAAATTCAGACGGAACAATTTATAAACTTCTTGAATATAACCTGATTGAAGAAGCTGGAAAACTAGACCTACCAGGAAGACCAACTACATATAAAACAACTCCAGAATTTTTAAAAATGTTTGGATTATCAAGTCTAGAAGAATTACCAGAATTACCAAAATATAAAATTGATGAAAATGAGCAAATTGTAATTGATGACATAATAGAAGAAACAAAGGAGGAAAAAGATGGACAAATTGAATAAAATAAAAAAAACTCCAAAGGCATACTTAAAACCTACCTCTCACCTCTCACCTCTCACATCTAATAAAGGAATAACACTAACCTCACTTGTAATTTATATTACTGTAATGTTTGTTGTACTAGCTACTATAATGAGAGTAATGACCTATTTTAGAAAAAACATGACAGAGGCATCAGATGTAACTTTTGAAACAGAATTTGAAAAATTAAATTTATATCTATTAGATGAATCTAAAAAAACTGGAAATGAAATATTAGAAATTACAGAGGGAATACAAATTACTTTTTTAAGTGGCAATAAATATACATATAATGCAGAAAATAAAACAATAAATTTAAATGACAATATAAAAGTATGTGAAAATGTAGAAAGCTGTTTATTTGAACAAAAAGTAGCAGAAAATGGGAAAAATGTTTTGGTTTTAACAATAACAATAAATGATACGACAAAAACATTTAAATACGTTATGAAAGATACAGCATCAGAGAATGAAATAATAGAGGCAGATTATACTAATAGCATTATTGCAAAGGAATATACAGTCTCTACTAATTCAGTAACAATAAATAATACAATAGGACAAAATGTAATAAATTATAGAATATCTGGTAATTGTTATCAGGCAGGAACTCCTACTCCAGAGTCTCCTATTGAGATACAAAGTGTAGGAGATTTAGTTACAGATATTGATGATG
Source organism: Clostridia bacterium (assembly GCA_051891435.1). Classification (GTDB taxonomy): domain Bacteria; phylum Bacillota; class Clostridia; order TANB77; family CAG-508; genus UMGS1933. The sequence goes on from JBJFFE010000012.1 coordinate 2,193, forward strand.
AAAATTATGGTAAATATTTAATACCTATTACAGCAACAAACGGAGAAAAAACAGAGACAATAAATATTTATTTAGATGAGCCATTAAGAAGTATAACATATGGTTCTCAAACAGCTACAGATTATATAGATTTTGAAACTAAACAAATAGTAAGAAATGTGTGGCAAACAAATATAGATGGAAATGAAAGTTGGGGGTATAATAGAAATAGAAAAGATGGTGCAAACATTACTATAAGAAATGTGAATCTGGAAAAACGAAAACTTTTTGCATATTTTGTTTTATCAAATAAGTATAAAAATTTATATGCATTATGGAATAATAACGATTCCACTACTGATTATGCTTGGAAAATTTGTGATTATGGTGGTACAGGAATATACATTTCATTAGATAATGAAACTATAGGAGTTCCTTTAGAAGCTTGTGATGAGTATACAGGTGAAGAAAGAGATTCTAGAACAAAAAAGGTAACAGATTATTTAAAAACAAATAATTTTTATGTAATTTATTCTATAGCAGAACCAGATATACAAACGATAGATTTACCAGAATTACCATCTTTTAAAGGTACTACAACATATACAGTAGGGACAAGTTTAGCACCAATAAATTTTTACGTAAAAGTTTCAATAAATAATTTGTAAAATAAAGTCATATTCTTATTTACCTAAAATATAATGTTTTAGGTGATAAAAATATGGCTATTTTTTTTATACAAGAAAATAAAGAAAAAAATAAATTTAAGCTAAAAATAAATAACATGTTCACTAGAATAGAATATAACGGAAATTTTATAAACTTACCAATAAATGAAAAAAGCAAATTAAGTAGCAAAAAAGTAAAAAAAATAATTAAAAAATTAAAGGAAAATAATATTAGAACAGTAGTACTATCAAAATATTTAGATAACATTCAGGAACTAAAAAATGAAATATATTCTAATAATATAAATATTTTAGAAGGAAGATATTTATTTAAATTATTAATAAAAGAAAGTATAGAATATATATGTAAAAAATCAAATAAAAAGATGGAAGATTTAGAAATATCTTTTCTTACAAATGATGCAAATAATTTGAACAAACAAATAATATTAGAATTATCACAGAAAGTAAAAAGATTAAATATAATAACAAATCATATTGAAGAATTCCAAGACATAGAAGATTATTTATATAATGAAATGGGAATAATGATTAAATTATCTAATAATAAAAAAACAGATTTATTAAAAACAAATATAATAATAAATATGGATTTTATGGAGGATATTATTAATAAATATAACCTACCTAAGCAAGGTATAATTATTAATATAAATGGGGGAATAAAAATAAAATCAAAAAAATTTAATGGAATAAATACAAATAGTTATACTGCGAAAATTTCTAATAAATATAAAATAGAAGGATTTAATGATGAATGTGTTTATGAAAGTTATATTTGGGGTAAAGAGTATGATTTAGCACGAAAACAGATTTTGGATGATAAAATAAGAATTAAAAATTTAATTGGGGAAAAGGGAATTATAAATAACAGGGAATTTGATAAATTGTAATTTAGAGGGGAAAATGTTTATGGCGAATGTTGTAGGGGTCGCCGTCCTCGGCGACCCGTAATAATGATTATTCACATATTTACGGGTCGCCCAAGAGTGCGACCCCTACACCTTCTAAAATAAATTACCTCTACAAATTACAATTTATAAAATTTTTTTCATTTTCCTTGACAAAACATATTTTGTAAT
>JBJFFE010000013.1:0-5682 GCA_051891435.1 Clostridia bacterium
ATATGGAGGAACAAGACAAAGTAAAAATGCGAGAAAGAGAAGAAAATATATTAAATAAATTAGAAATAAGAAGATAAAAAAATTATGGAAAATTGTGTAAAGGTCGCCACCCTCGGCGACCCGTAATACAAAAATTATTTTAATAAAAGTGAGGTAATAAAAATGGAAAGAAGAAAAAAAAGGGCAAAAAATAGTAACGGAAAAGTATTAATAATACTATTAATTCTTGTAATAGTTGTAGCAGGAGGAATATTTTTATTTAAATACTTAAATAAAAGTAAAGAAACTGGTAATGGAGTAGAGGAAGTTAAAGAAAAAGAAGAAGTTGTAGTAAAAAAATTACAAATAGTAGATGAAGATTCTAAAACAAGACCTTATGCAGTAATGATAAATAATAATCATGCAGCATGGCCACAATGTGGGTTACAAGATGCATATTTAGTATATGAAATAATATCTGAAGGTGGAATAACTAGAATGATGGCACTTTTTAAAGACCAAGATACTGCAAAAATAGGATCAATAAGAAGTGCAAGACATTATTTTATAGACTATGCAGAAGAAAATGATGCAATATTTGTACATTGGGGAGGAAGCCCACAAGCATATGCAAGACTAAATACAGGAATCGATTCATTAGATGGTATAGCCTTAGAAGGCTCAGTATTCTTTAGAGATAAAACATTAAAAAGAGACTATGAACATACAGGATTTACAAGTATGGAAAATGTAAAAGAATATGCAGAAAATAACGGATATACGAGAGACACTAATAAAGACCTACTTTTAAACTATTCTGTAGATGAAATCGATGTATCTACTTTGACTGGAGCTAAAAGCGCTGTGGAAGTAGAAATAAAATATTCAGATTATCACACAACAAGCTATGAATATGATGAAGAAAATAAGGTTTATAAAAGAAGCATGAGTGGAAAAGCAAATGTAGATTTAGTAACAGGTGAACAATATACAGCAAAAAACATAATAGTTTATAGTGTATCAAACTACACAATAGACGATGGATCAAATAAAGGAAGACAAGAGTTAAATAATATTGGAAGTGGAAGCGGATATTATATAACAGACGGATATGCTGTACCAATTACATGGGAAAAAACATCTCATAGTGGACAAACGGTTTATAAATACACAGATGGAACAGAAATAACTGTAAATGATGGAAACACATTTATACAAATATATCCAAAAAATGGTGAATTAACAATAACACCAAAGGTAGAAGATGTTACAACAGAAGGGAATACTGTACAAGACGTAGGGGCTAGTCTTGACTAGCCCGCGGGTCGGTCTTGACCGACCCCTACAATTTATATAAATTATTATAATGCCTATAAAAAAATTTTCAGAAATTGCTAAATTCTACAAATTTAGCAATTTTTATGATATATAATATGGAGGAAACATGGATAAATTCAAATCAGGTTTTATATCAATAATAGGAAGAACAAATTCAGGGAAATCAACCCTATTAAATGCATTAGTAGGAGAAAAAGTTGCAATAACAACGTCAAAAACACAAACAACAAGAACTGCAATAAAAGCAATAGTAAATAGAAAAAATTCACAAATGATATTCATAGATACACCAGGGATTCATAAGCCAAAAACAAAATTAGGAAACACAATGATAGAAACAGCATGGGGAACAATATCAAATGTTGACATTATATTGTTTTTAATAGATGGAACTCTAGGCAAAATAGGAAAAGGAGACAAAGTAGTACTAGACAAAATAAAAGAAAGTAAGAAAAAAATAATATTAGTAATAAACAAAATAGACTTATTAAGAAAAGAAGATATATTAAACCTAATAAATCTATATAAAGATGAATATGATTTTACTGCAATAGTACCAATTTCAGCCGAAAAACAAAAAAACACAGATGAATTGCTAGATGAAATTGAAAAGCACCTTCCAGAAGGACCTGCATATTATGATATAGATGAATACACAGACCAAACAGCAAGACAATTGGCAGAAGAAATAATAAGAGAAAAAGCTTTGAAACTATTAGACGAAGAAGTGCCACATGGAATTTATGTTGAAACAGAAAAAATGACATTAAGAAAAACTAGTAAACAAGAAGAAATATATGATATAGAAGCAACAATATATTGTCTAAGAGACTCACATAAAGGAATTATAATAGGCAAAAAAGGTGAGATGCTTAAAAAAATTGCAACATATGCAAGACAAGACTTAGAAAAAATGCTTCAAACAAAAATAAATCTAAAAGTGTGGGTAAAAGTAAATAAAAATTGGCAAGATAATAATAGTATCGTAAAAAAATTTGAAAATAAATAGAATAAAAAAATTATTAATTACAAAAGATAAAAATAGGAAGTTAATATTCAGAATCAGCCGTTTTGTATATTTTATAAAAAATTAAATTTGACAGCTCGCAGATCGCGGGGGAAGACCCGCGTACGCCTTGGAGAATTTAATTTTTTAGAAAATCATACAAAAGGTAGGCTGATTAGTAGCGACTAAAGGAGATGATAAACATATGATAAAACAAATTGCATGGAATACATTTAAGAAAACAGGCGATATAAACACATTTTTAGAACTAAAACAAGTATCAGATATAGAACAAAATATAAAGCAAATAAAGGTGGAACCATATGAAAACTGTAAAAACCAAGGGGATAATAATTGCAGAACATAATGTATCAGACTTTGACAAAATGCTTACAATACTAACACCTAATTTAGGTAAAATTGAATGCTTGGCAAAGGGCTCTAGAAAACCGAAGAGCCTTTTGATGGCAGGCACTCAAATTTTATGTTTCGGAGAATACATATTATATAAAGGTTCGGATAATTACAGTATGAACTCTTGTGAGATAATAGAATTATTTTACAAAATAAGAGTAGATTTAGACAAGCTAAAATATGCAGCATATATAACAAAAATTATAAATGATGTAACAACAGAAAATCAAAATAATTACAGAATTTTACAATTATATTTAAATACATTATATGTGATAGCCGAAAGTGATAAAAATTTGGAATTTATAACAAGTATATTTAGAATAAGACTAATGTCAATAATAGGTTTTAGACCACAAATAGAAGAATGTGTAATGTGTAAAACAAAAGAAGCCCTAGAATACTTTAGTATAAGAGATTCTGGCTTTAAATGTAAAGCATGTGCAAGGCAAGATGGAGGGGCAATAGAAATAAATGAAACTACCAAAGATGCAATTAAATATATAATTCTTGCAGATGCGAAAAAAATATATTCCTTTACAGTGCCAGAAGAAACACAGAAAGAATTAGAAATAATATCTAAAATTTATTTAACAGACAAGTTGGAAAAAGAATATAAAATAGATAAATAATATAAAAAACATTTGCAAAATTAAATATGTTAATATATAATACATGTATCATAAAAAATGGAAAGGAAGATAAATATGAATATAACAATATCAGGAAAAGACTTAAAAGCAACAGAAGCAATTAAAGATTATGCAGAAAAGAAAATGGAAAGATTAGTAAAATATTTTGGAGAAGATTTCGATGTAAATCTTACAATAAGAAGCGAAAGAACAGAGCAAATAGCTGATGTATCAGTAAAAGCTAAAACAGATACATATAGAGCAGTTACAGCTCATAAAGACTTATATGCATCAATAGATAAAGACATAGATATATTAGAAGGACAAATAAGAAAAACAAAAACAAGAAAAGAAAAAGCAAACAAAGAGGACTCAATAAAAAACTTAAATGTTGATGTAGCAGTGCCAGAAGTAGAAAATGAAATAATAAAAACAGTATATTACGATATAAAACCAATGACACCAGAAGACGCTGTACTAAAACTACAAGAAAAACCAGCAGACAGATTTATAACATTTGTAAATTCAGAAACAAACAAAGTAAATGTACTATTCAAAATGAAAGACAATAAAAACTATGGTTTAGTAGAACCAGAAGCATAAAATAAGAAGGGCAAGTTCAGAACTTGCCCTTACTTTATGTAAGAACAAACGCCTAAAATTGATATTACATATAATTTTTAAAGTGGCTAAAACTGTATCAAAAACATTAAAAAACACATACTATTGATACAAAAATAATAACTAAATTAAAATGTGAAACAAAATTGATAAAAAAATCAAAAAAAGTTTCACATAAATTATAAAAAATGATATTCATAGGAAAAATATGCATGGACACACAATTATTCGTGGTAAAAACATGCATATAGTTATTCCGGTAAAACGAAATAACAATAACAATCAAAAGAAAAAATACGATACATCGTAAATTATATAAAAAACATTTATTTTTTACGATACATCGTAAAAAAATTGACATAATCATAAAGAAATAGTATAATTAATATAGATATTAAGTAAGGAGGATATCTTTATGATAAAAAGAGAAGAATACTTAAAGAAGATTAGAGGATTTTATGATCAAGATTTGATAAAGGTAATTACAGGAATAAGAAGATCTGGAAAGTCAACATTATTAAAACAAATAATAGATGAATTAAAAGAGAGCGGAGTAAATAAAGAAAAAATAATATATATAAATTTTGAAGATATAGATATGTCATTTATTAAAAACGATATGGATTTAAATAAATATATAAAACAAAAAATAAAATGTGATGAAAAATACTATTTATTCTTTGACGAAATTCAAAATGTAATTGATTGGGAAAAAGCAGTAAATTCATTCAAGGCTACTAAAAATGTTTCTATATTTATAACTGGTTCAAATAGTAATTTTTTATCAGGAGAATTAGCAACTTTATTAGCAGGTAGATATGTATCATTTAAAATACAACCATTTTCTTTTAGAGAAGTTTGTGAGTTAAGAGGACTAAAAGATAAATCAGAAATAGAAAAAGCATTTGAAGATTATATAAAATGGGGTGGTATGCCACAAAGATTCTACTTTAAAGAGGAACAAGAGATTAAAAATTATTTAATGGATTTATATGATTCAATAGTTGTAAAAGATATTATAACTAGATATAAAGTAAAAGATGTAGAACTACTAAATAAAATTTTAGAATATTTAATGTCCACTCCAGCACAGCAATTCTCTATAACTAATATTGTTAATTATTTAAAAAGTGAAAATAGAAATTGTTCTAATGAAACATTGTATAATTACTTGTCTTATATAACAAATTCTTTTATAATGAATAAAGCAAAAAGGTATGATATAAAAGGAAAGAGAGTATTAAGTACAAACGATAAATATTATTTAACAGATTTAGGGCTTGGACAGGTAAAAAGTTCAATTAAAACTAAAGGAAAAGGAAGTGTACTTGAAAATATAGTATATAATGAATTAATAAATAGAGGATATGAGGTTTTAGTTGGAAAATCTGATTCTTCAGAGATAGATTTTATTGCTTCATATTTTGATGAAAAAATATATGTTCAAGTAGCTTATATTCTAGCAGATGATGATGTTATTGAAAGAGAATTTGGAGCTTTTAAAGAAATACAAGATAACTATCCTAAATATGTTTTAACAATGGATAAACTTGATTTTTCACAAAATGGGATAATTCATAAAAATGTAATAGATTGGTTATTAGAAAAATAGAAGAATATAAAATTGTAAAGAATATCAAAATTGTCAATGGGGACGGAGATTTTTGACAACATAAAAGCAACAAAAAATTT
>JBJFFE010000013.1:5782-19848 GCA_051891435.1 Clostridia bacterium
TGTCAATGGGGACGGAGATTTTTGACAACATAAAAGCAACAAAAAATTTTCATTTTCATAATGTAATAGAATAAAATAATAAGGGCAAGTTCAGAACTTGCCCTTACTTTATGTAAAAACAAGTCCTAAATTTACCCCCAAATTTAGATAAACAAAATTATTTATTCATCATAAAAATAGTTAAAATAAAACTATTTTCCTATCATGCTGTTTTCAGCTTGTTGGATTAATTTCTTAACCATGTTACCACCTATTTTACCAGCATCTCTTGAAGATATATCACCATTATATCCATTTTTTAAGTTAACACCAACTTCACTAGCTACTTCATATTTGAATTTTTCTAATGAATCTTTAGCTTCTGGTACTAATGTTTTGTTAGAATTTGTATTTGCCATTATTTTCACCTCCTAGGATAGATAAATTAGAATAAAAAAGCATAATAAAGCTTTTCAATATTAGAATGTTCAAAACAGAAAAAAATAAACTAGAAATTTATGTAAAAAATATTACAAAAATATTACAAAATTATTAAAAAAACATTACAACGCTTAAATTTGTTGTTTTTTATTACATTTTGTTGTAAAATAAAATTATTAAATTATAAAAAAATGGGGGAATAGTTATGCCATCAAATCCAATACAAAGAAAAACGAGAAATTCATTCCTTTTAGGAATGTTAATAATGCTAATAATAGCAATAGCCGTAATTGCTATTTTATACTTTACAGTACTTTCAGATGTTATGGGAGATGTAAAAGAAACAGGAGAACTTACAGTTGCTTATAGATTAACTTCTGAAATTAAATCGGGGGAAGAAATTAAAAGTAATAAAGTAGAGCAGGTAAAATTACGTACAAGCGAATTACCACAAGACTATATTCCTGCTGGAACAAGTATAAATTCATATAAAAGTAAAGTGGATTTGAAAGCAGGAACGATATTAAGTGGAAGTTTATTATATCAAGATGAAATGGTTTCAAATTCTACAAGATTAATGGAATATAACATGCTAACATTACCATCAACTTTAAGAGTAGGTGATTATATTGATGTTAGATTTACAATGCCAAGCGGACAAGATTATATTGTACTTTCAAAAAAACAAGTAATGAACATACAAAATACTACAATTACATTATACTTAACTGAAGATGAAATTTTAATGATGAGTTCTGCAATAATTGAATCATATGTTATGAAAGCATCAAATCTTCAAGTCGTACAATATATAGAAGCTGGAATTCAGGAAGCTTCAACACCAACATATTCTGTAAATTCAGAAGTATATCAACTAATAATGAGCAATTCACAAAAAGGCATTAATATAGAAGACTATGCTAAAATAAATGCTAGTTATAATGCAGATTTAAGAAAAACTATAGAACAAGAATTGGGACAATATGCTGGAGCAGAATTAACTAATATACAAGAGGGAATGACAGAACAAAAAAACACATCAATGGAATTATATTTATCAGGACTTGCAGGATATTAAGGGAGGAAATAAATTGAAAAAAATAGGGTTTATAGGAGCATATGATAAAACCGATTTAATTTTATATGTAGCAAAAGTACTTACAGAAATGAACAACAAGGTTTTAGTTATAGATACTACTATAACACAAAAGGCTAGATATATAGTTCCATGTATTGCTCCTAGCAAATGCTATGTAACAGAATATGAAAATTTCGATGTAGCAGTTGGATTTACTAACATAGAAGAAATAGAAAAATATTTAAGTGTGGATGAATTACCATATGATATTATTTTAATTGATATAGATGATAATACATATTTCAAAAAATTTAATATGATGTCTGCAAATAAAAATTATTTTGTTACAGGTTTTGACAGTTATTCTTTAAAAAAAGGACTTGAAATAATAGGAAAAATGGAAGATAAGTTACTTATGACTAAAATCCTATTTTCACAAGAAATGCTTGAAGAAGAGGATGACTATTTAAATTTTCTATCTTTCTACTATGCAGTAAGATGGGAAAACAAAAAAATATATTTTCCATATGAAATTGGTGATAATTCAGCAATAATTGAAAATCAAAGAATAGCAAGAATTAGGTTTAAAAATTTGAGTGATACATATAAAGAAGGTTTATATAGTATATCTGAAGATATTTTATCAGATTCTAAAAAGAGCGAAATTAGAAAAATAATATTCAAAAGAGGAGAATAATAATGGCAATAATAACGTTTTGGAATGATGGCAAAGCAGAGACCAGTCAAAGTATGACATTAGCTGCAGTAGCTACAACTTTAGCCATAAATTATAATTATAAAATTTTAATGGTAAATACTAAACATAATGATAAATCACTAGAATATGCTTTTGAACCTAAAAATAGTATAAATAATGTCTTTACGAAAGGTAAACTAGATTTAGATACTGGGCTAAGTGGTGTGGCAAAAGCAATTATGAGTAATAAAACCTCTCCAGAAATTATTACTAATTATACAAAAATTATATTAAAAAACTTGGAATTGTTAACAGATAAAAATGTAACAGAGGAGGATTTTGTTAGATACATAAAGTACATAAAAGAAATAATTAAATTAGCGAATAGATATTATGACATAGTACTAGTAGATTTAGAAGGAAGTATAGAAAATCAAGATATAAAGCAAATATTAGAACTTTCAAATGTTAATATCGTTACACTAGTTCAAAACATAAATGTAATAGACGAATTTATAGAGCAAAAAGCCCAAAATAACATTTTAAAAGAAGATAATGTATTAATATCTATTGGAAAGTATGATGAAAAATCAAAATTCACAATAAAAAATATATCAAAATATATAAAGCAAAAAAATGTATATAAAATTCCATATAACACAATGTTTGCAATGAACGCACCAGAAGGTAAAGTGGCAGATTATTTTGTGAAATTTAGAAAAGTAAATGGGACACACGTAAATGCACAATTTATAAATTCTGTTCGTGAAGAAACAGAAAAAATAATAAGCACTGTAAAGGAACAACAGAGAAGAATATATTAAAGGAGAAACTTGAGATGATTAATAGTGTAATAAATGTATGCTTAATGCTTTTAGTAATAATCATTGTAATGATTATTGTTAAATATAGTATCGACAAAAAGAAAAAAGACACCCCTGAAGAGCAAGAAATAAAAGATGATAAAATATATACAATTGACGCTATGATAGCTTTTGTTAAACAAAGACTAGATGAAATTACAAAAGTTAACTTATATGATATTGGTTTATCAGAAGAAGAATTAAAAAGAAGAAAAGCAAAAAAATATGAACTTAGAAAAGCACTAAAAGGATGTACATATGGTGATGTAAATGACAAAAAATATATTAAAGAACTTATATATGATTTACTATATAAAGAGTATGGAGTAAATGAAACAAATATTTCAAATGCAATTCCATTTGACACACCATCATTATTAACAGCTCAAGATAAGTTTGATATAATTCTGTTTATGTATAAAAAAGACTTTGGATATGAAGCATTAACACAAATGATAAAAAAATATAACTTAGCAACACTAAAATACATAGATGGAGAAACAAAACCATCATACGTAATAACAGCAGACGAAATAAACAATATATATAATGAAGAAAATTTTGACTTAGCTTTTTCAGATAAATTAAATGTTGTAGTACAAAGAATATATCAACATTATAAGGGCTATAGTAGTATTGATGAAATAAGAGATATGAATATAGATGGTGTATCTGGTGGTGTATCAGGACTCCCAGAAAGCTTCTTAAGCCAAGTTGCACAAACAGATAGCGACTATTTAGGACAAATAAACGAGAGAAAAGTTCCTAGAGCATGTGACAGTATATGGATATTCTTCCAAGGTAAATCAATAAGACTTGCATTCCTTTCTTTTGGAAAAGAAAGTGAACTAAAAAGGGTTTGCCAAAACATATACAAATATAACAATCCAGGACAATTATCAGACTCAAATGGATTTAAAATTAATGAAATGAAAGATGGTTCACGTGTTGTTGTTGTAAGACCATCAATGTCAGAAACATGGGCATTCTTTGTAAGAAAGTTCGACGTAAAAAGAGCAACATTAGAACAATTAATTACAGTACCAGGAAAAGAAAATGCAATTGACCTTTTAAAATTCTTAGTAAAAGGTGCAAGAGTTATATCTTTAACAGGTGAACAAGGTTGTGGTAAAACAACAATGCTTATGGGTATGATAGAAAACATATACGAAACAATGAACATAAGGGTTCAAGAAACTGCTTTCGAGTTACACTTAAGAAAGATATATCCTACAAGAAACATATTATCTTTTAGAGAAACAGAAACGGTTTCTGGACAAATGGGATTAGACGTACAAAAGAAAACAGATGGTAGTGTTAACATCATAGGTGAGGTTGCAACTGACCCAGTTGCATCTTGGATGATTCAAGCAGCGCAGGTTGCATCTAAATTCACATTGTTTACGCACCATGCTAAAACATTTCCTAACCTAGTAACAGCACTTAGAAACTCAATGTTAAGAACTGGCGTGTTTACAGATGAAAAAACAGCAGAAGAACAAGTTATACAAGTATTAAACTTTGATGTACACTTAGTAAAAGATTTTAGAGGAAGAAGATACATAGAAAGGGTTACAGAGTGTATACCAATAGAACAAAAAAATGAATATGTTTTTGAACATAAAGCAAATGAAAACATGGAAGAAAAATTCGATAGATTTATTGACAATACAACGAAATATTTTGCAAAAACAACTAACAAAGAACTATATAAATATGTTAATATAATGGAATATCATAATGACGAATATGTTATTACAAATAAAATATCAGATGACAACATAAGAGAAATGAGAAATAACATGAATGAAGCCGATGCAGAAGAATTTGATAAATTTATTGAAAGAAACTGGGGAAAATCACAAAAAGAACCAGTACTAGTAGGAAATGATGCCATTGTCGTTCCTACGAAAAAGAGAGGCAGAAAACCGAAAGCAAATTAGCAAATGAAAAAAGAGGTGAAATAAGTGTCAGACAAAATTTTATACTATATAATTGGAATAGCAGGTGGAGCATTTTTAGTAGTACTAATTACATACTTTATGCTACAAAAACGACTAGACAAAGCAGACATGAAGCGTATTAAACAATTAAGAGAAGGAACAAAGGAAAACACTTTTTCTCCAGACGTAATGTATCAAAAACTATATTTAATATTTAAAAAAATTCCATTTATACATAGATACTTATTAAAAATAAGAAGAAAATTAGAAATTATATATATGCAAGATGAATATAAAACAAGAAGACAAGCAGCAAAAACGATGACACAAGCACTACTAATTATAATTCCAATAACATTAGTAATAATTTTACTTACAAAAGATGATAAACTATTATTAGTAATACTATTACTATTTGAAGCATTTTTAATAGAAACAATAATAACAGGAAAAATAGATAAATTAGACACAAAAATTCTAAAACAACAAATAGACTTCTTTGCAGAAATAAGACATGCATATAATGAATACAACATGGTAGAAGAAGCAATATATGAGGTTTCACAAAATGATGAACTAGAGGTTTCAAGACAAGGTGAAAAAATATACGAAATATTAATATCGGATGACCCAGAAACAGAACTAGAAAAATATTATGATGTAGCCCCAAATTCATATTTAAAAGAATTTGCTGGAATATCATATCTTACAAAAGAATTTGGAGATAGAACAGTAGATGGGGCATCATTGTACCTAAAAAATTTAAATAATATAACACAAGAAATGCAACTAGAAATTTTAAAAAGAGATAAATTAGACTATGTATTCCAAAGTTTATCATTTATTTCTATAGTACCAGTACTATTTCTAACACCATTAAAAAATTGGGCAATAAGTAGCTTCTCGTTTACATCTCAGTTCTATAATGGTAAAGGTGGATTAATTGTAGAAATATTGCTATTAATATTAACATTTATTTCATACCTATTAATTAGAAAAATAAAAGATACTGGTAGTATAAAGGATGAATATAAAGATCAGAACAAAGTTTGGCAAATGAAACTATATAAAAAAGAATTTATAAAACCAATAGTAGATATGTTTATACCAAACAAAAAAAGCAAGGAATACAGAAAAAATGTTAAACTAATGAAAGAAGCAGCAACAAAGCAAAAAATGGAAACATTATATATAAATAGAATTTGTATATGCATATTGACATTCTTAGTATCAATATTTTTCTTTAATCTTATACATAAAGTGGCTATAAATTATATATATACCCAGCCAGTTGCAGATTATGATATGATTAGTGGATTATCAGAAGCTGATACTATCGAAGGAATGAAAAAAAGAGAAATATACAATAAATTCTTAGACAAGCTGAAAGGAAGAAGCAATATAAAAATAGAAGAGGTAAGAAGAACAGTTGCTCAATCTGTAGAATATAAAGATGCAACAGATGCAGAGATTGATGAGGTAACAGAGCAAATTTTTGACGAATTAAAAATAGTTAATAATGAAAGCTTTAAGTGGTTTGAACTATTACTTGCATGTGCTTTCGCTTGGATGGGATATCAAGCACCTATATGGATGTTATTCTTCCAAAAAATACTTAGAAAACTAGAAATGGAAAATGAAGTAATGCAGTTCCAAACAATAATAACAATGCTTATGAAAATAGAAAGAGTAAATGTAGAAATAATATTAGAATGGCTAGAAAGATATTCTAATATATTTAAAGAGCCGATAACAAAATGTGTAAACAACTATGAAGCAGGAGCTTGGGAAGCATTAGAAGAATTAAAAAATGACATAGCATTTCCACAGTTGATAAGGCTAGTTGAAAGTATGCAAGCAGCAGTAGAAAAAATACCAATAGAAAAGGCCTTTGAAGAACTAGATAATGAAAGAGAATATTACCAAGCAAAAAGAGAAGAATCAAATAACAGATTAATATCAAGAAAAGGACTAATTGGAAAAGTAATAGGCTTTGCACCAATGGTTTGCGTATTTGTTGGTTACTTAATAGTACCACTTGTATTTATAGGATTAAGCAGTATGACACAAAGCTTCTCTACGATGTCAACAATGTATTAATTTAGAAGTTAGAGGTTAGAACTTAGAGATTAGAAATGTAGGGAACGACGCCCTCGTCGTTCCTAAAGTGCAAAAAAAGGAGAAAATTATGGAAAACGCATCAAAAGCCTTGATAATAGCAGGTGGAATATTAATAGCAATAATAATATTAACAATGTTTATTATGATGTTTAATAGAATGACAAGCATACAAAAAACACAAGAAGAAAAAACGAAAATGGAACAATTAGCGGCATTTAATGCAGAGTATGAGGCATATAATAAAAGTCAAATGTATGGAGCAGATGTAATAACACTAAAAAATAAAGTAAATGAAAATAATATAAATAATCCAAGTAATCAAATAATATTAAGCCTTCCGGAAGAGTTTGATGAATTAGAGCAAGATGAATTATTAAAGAGAAGATTTAAATGCACAAGGATGGAATATGATGCTTCAGGAAGAGTAAGTAAAATAACAATAGAACCTGTTTAAGATTATAGTGATTGAGAAATTGGGAAACGTAGGGGTCGCAGTCCTCGGCGACCCGTAATAAAAAAATAAGGAGGATCTTATGGAAAATGCAACTAAAGCCTTATTAATAGCAGGAGGAGTATTAATAGCAATAATAATATTAACAATAGGTGTAACATTATATTCAATGTACTCTAATCAATCAAAGGAATATAACCAAATAATTACAACAACAGAAATACAAAAATTTAATAGTAAATTTGATGCATACGTGGGAAGAACAGATATAACAGCTCAAGAGGTAGTATCTGTAGTAAATTTAGCAAAAGAATATAATGATATAGTAACAATTAAGTTAGAAGGCAGCATATTGAAATTTAACACAATAACACCAGAACAATTTATTAAACAAAATTTAGATGAAACTTTTTCCTGCCAAAATCCAGAATATGATAGTGAAACAGGAAAAATAACACGGGATAAGATTTACAAGGAATAGTTAACTAAAAAAACTATAAAAAGTAAAAAAAATATTGCAAAAAAAGTAGAAAAATATTATAATTAAAGGAGAAGTGTTGAAAAATGAAAAAATTATTAGCTGTATTAATTATTCTATTTTTAATAATAATTTTTTCAATATACGCTTTAAAAATAAATAAAGAGAGTAGTAAAAGAGCCTTAGAAAAATATAATAATGAATATGAATTTTATTTAAATAAAACAATTTATGGGGCAGATTTAGCAACAATTATAAATAAAGTTATAAATTTAAATGAAAGCAACAAAGTGCAAAAAGACGAAAAAAATTACTATATAGAAAATGAAGAAAACTCAATAAAAATAGAAATAAAAATGTCACTTACAGAAAAAACATACCCAATGGAAGAAATATATAACAAAAATACAGCAGAATTTGTAAAGTATTTTAATGTAATAGAATTCAAATGTACAAGCATAGAATACCATAAAGAAACAGGGAAAATAAGCAAAATGTTCTTTGAACAAGTAGAAAAATAGTAGTGGGAGCATGATTGCACCACATATAAAAATTGTTATTAACTTTTAGAATGGGTTAATTCTAAAGAATAATAAAAAATAATTTCAAAGGAGGAAAATATTATGGAGAATGCAACAAAAGCTTTATTAATAGCAGCAGCAGTTTTAATTGCTATAGTATTAATCGCTTTAGGAGTAAACTTATTAAATGCAGGTGGCGATACATCAGAACAAGCTGGAACTGTAGGAAATTCACTAGGTACACAAATTAATAGTGTGGCATCTGATTTATCAGGTAGTATCACTTCAGCAGGAAAATAAAAAATAATAATAGTTTAAGGATACATATCCTTAAACTAAAGTTTAATTTTTAAAATTAAATTTTAGTTTGAGGATACAGCAAAAATAAATAGTTAATAATAAGGAGAGTGATTTATATGGAAAATGCAAGCAAAGCCTTATTAATAGCAGGTTCAGTACTAATTGCAATAGTATTAATTGCAGTAGGAATAAAAATATTAAATTCAACAACAGGAGTAACTAAGCAAGTTGATGATTTATCAACAACAATGGAAGTATCAATGTTTAATTCACAATATACTCAATATGAAGGAAAACAAAATGGAACTGCAGTGAAAAAATTAATTAACCAAGCAAAAACATATAATGCAACAGTGACAGACGCAAATAAAAAGATAAAAATTACAACAGTTAGGACTTCAACGAATGGATTAAATAACCATGGAAATGCATACGCAGAGAGAACAGTTAATACCATATTAGGGGAAATAAATGTTAATTCTACTTATACAGTTACAGTAAGTATTAGTGCAAGCACTGGATTGGTAAATGGAATAAAAGTTCAATAATAGGAGGTTATTATGGAAAATGCGACAGATGCTTTATTAATGGCGTTTGCAGTATTAGTTTTTGTAATTGCTCTATCTGTAACATTTTCTACTTTAACACAAGCAAAATCTACTGCAGATGTAGTTTTATTTTATAGTGACAGAGAAAATTTTCAAACACCATTAAAAGACGATACAACAAATGTTCAAAATGGGGGAAGAACAGTTGGAGTAGATACAGTAATTGCAACAATATCTAGATGCATAAAAGAAAATTTTACTGTAAGAATTAATGAAGATACAGATGATGAATATGAATATATTTTTGAATACAGTATAGATTCAAAAGATAAAATACAACAGAAAATTTCTGAGTTTATATCTACACACATTGGAACTGACAGTAAATATAGAGAGACATATGTAGAAGTTACAATAAGTGGTACAACATATACAGCAGAAGATGGAACTATATTAGAAGAAAATGTTGGGAAAAAATTGTATATAACATATGAAAAAATAAATTAATTTATGAAAAACATATGGGTTATTAATAAATACCCTTAAAAAATAGGAGGAAAAAATATGTCAGATACATTAATTACAGTAATTGGAATATTTTTAGCAGCAATATTAATGTTTGTTTTCCCATTAATGGCTGTATCTAACACACAAGATGAAATTTCACAAGTAGCAGTTCAATCCTTAGTTTCAGAATTCGTAAATAATGCTGCAACTAAAGGTAAAATAACACAAGATGATTATAATAGTTTTATATCAAAACTATATGCTACAGCAAATACATATGATGTTCAATTAGAACATAAAATTATGACCGTTAACCCAAACAAAGGAGAAACAGAACAATTAGGAGAAAACCTATATTATTCAGTATATAACTCAACAATATTAGATGGCGACAATGGAGTAAATAGTGCAAAAGGAGAGTATTTACTAAAAAAAGGCGATTATATTTTGGCAACCGTAAAAAATACAAATACAACAATTGCTTCACAAATAAAAAATTTTGTATATTCAATAGTTGGAAAAGATACTTATACAATTGCAGCAAGTGCATCAGCCTCAGTAGTAAATACAGGAAATTATTCTAAATAGCAAAAACTAATAAAGGGTTAGGTGTTACCTAACCCTTTAAAAAACATAGGAGGAAGTATGAAATTACAAAATTTAATAATTATTTTTATTATAATTATTATTCCGATTGTATTATTCTTTTCATATTATTTGGGATTGGAAGCAGATACAATAAGAATGCAAACTGATTATGATGAGAAGCTTATAGAAGCAACTAAAGAAGCTGTAGAAGCTTTTGAAATAAATACAGTAGAATGGAATAATGAATATTCGAGCTTAGCAAATAATAAAAGAAGAAGTTTAGCATCATCTATAAACGTGTTTACAACAAGCTTAGCAAACAAATTAGGTATTGGTGGAACTGCTAAAGAAAACATATTGAACTATGTCCCTGCAATTGTTTTTATTATGTACGATGGATATTATATATATTCACCTACATATGTACCACAGACAATTACAGACGAAAATGGCTTGCAACTTTATTATTATAACCACTCTGAATTTGATGAATATATTACTACAAAAGCAACTCAAATAAAAACAAACACTAGCGAAACAATTGCAGGAGAACCAATGTATGA
This sequence comes from Clostridia bacterium, assembly GCA_051891435.1. Classification (GTDB taxonomy): domain Bacteria; phylum Bacillota; class Clostridia; order TANB77; family CAG-508; genus UMGS1933. Next base: position 16,861 of record JBJFFE010000013.1, read on the forward strand.
GGCAAAAACAGGAAGTGGAAGCAATGCAACATATGTTTATTATGTTAAAGATGAAGACGATAAACAAGTAAGAAAAACAAAAGAGGTATATTATACTACAGATATAAATAATGCGAAAACAACATATAAACATGTATTAAAAACTTTTGTACCATATACCAGTCAAGAAGAATATAATGGGAAGGACTATGTAATTAATTATACATTAGATAATTATGTAAGAGTATATGGCAAATATGAATCAAGAGAAGGATATATTATAGACACAACTAAACTTAATATTACTCCCAATAGTACTTCAATTACATTTGACGGTTGTAATATTTCCCCAGAAAGTTTAGCTGAAAATATTGCAGTAAGAGATTCTAAAGAAGATGAAATTCAAGTAAAAAATTATACATATATATACAACTCAAATAATGAAAAAAGATATTACGATACAGATTCAAAAAAATTTTTTAGTATTGATAATTATTATGTAAAAAACTACGATTTACCAGATGAATATAAAAAATTATCAATTTTACAAAATAGTGGGACAGAATATATAGAACTATATCAAAAACTAAATGGAGATGATGAGTTCTGGTACTATAAGAATGCAGAAAATGAATATGTAGCATATTCATATCAACCAGTTATTAATAAAAACCAAGATTGTAGTGCAATTAATTACTATGTGGAAAATTATTGCTTTAACAAATGGTTGGAAACAAATAGTATTACAATAGATGTAACAAATAAAAATAAAAAAATAATTGAAAACATAAATACCAATCTAAATTTAGCAATATCAAACTATAGCGCAAACTCTAAAATAAATTACACTATACCAGAATTGTCACCAACAGATTGGGAACAAGCACTTTCAAACATATCAATGATAACATTCTTCCAAGGAGTAAAAATAGGATTGAAAACCTATAATAATTATGCAATAGTAACAAGCACAGAAAATAATGAATATGTATCAGAAAACTCATTATATATGGTGCAAGATCAAGATGAATATTATCACCGAGTAGGTTGTTCAAAATGTGACCAACCAACCGAGATATATAGAAACACAGAGTTTAAAGTACAAAGCTATACCGATAATGAAACACAAAAATATTATTATAAACATCGAGATGATGAAAGAGAAATTGGAAAATTTGAATGCTTTGAATGTATAGTAAATAGGAATAATATGCAATATATAGAACTTGGAAATATAGCTAATGGATTTTATTTATCAGCACTAGCTCGAGAACGATATATACAAATGTCAAGAGCAAGCTTATTTAAAGAATATGACGATATATCTATAGATAATTCACCAGGAAATATAGAGGAACCCGAGCCTGTAGAGCCAGAGACCCCAGAACCAAATCCAGAACCATGTAGTCATACAAACTATACGTATATTTCAAATGGGGCTAGCGGACATAAAATGGTTTGTAGTGGATGTAATGCTGAATTGGGGACAGAAAACCATACTTTATATTATTATAAATATAGTACAGGAAAGCCACCATTAACTTTAAAATATTGGCATCAATTACGATGTGAATTATGTAGTTATGAAGCAGAAGCTGAACAGTGCCAAATATCATCTACATGGAGCTATGATGATAAAAATCATTGGAAAACTTGCGAAATATGTAAAAAGAAACTTAATACAGGAATTCATTCTTATATAAATAATATATGTAGAAATTGCGGATACAAGAAAAATTCTATGTAATTAATATAAGATGTATTTTAGATTAATAAATGGTTACCCTAAAGTTAGGGTGACCATTTTTGAAATTTGTAAGAAAAATTTTTTTAATAATATTTTTAATAATAATTTTAATATATGTAACTAATATAACAAGTATACCTAAAAATATAATATTATTTGAAGGTGAAGAACTAAATTTAGGAACAATATTTGGAATCTTTCAAACCAAAGAACCAATAATTACAACATCATCTTCTAATAATGAAAGTAATAATATTGTATACGAAGAGAAAATAAAACTAAGTTTATTTAATTTAGTAGATGTAAAAGATGTAAATGTTACAACAATAGAAAATACAAAGGTTATTCCGCTTGGAAACACTGTTGGTTTAAAGCTTTATGCAAGTGGAGTTTTAGTAATAGGAATGACAGAAATTGAAGGACAAAAACCGTATGAAAATACAGGAATAAAAGAAGGAGATCTAATAACATATGTAGATAATACACAAATAACAACAACGAAAGAATTAGTGGAATATATTAGTAATAGTGACGGGAAAGTAATAGCTTTAACATATGTTAGAAATGGAGAGGAATATGTAACAAATATTGAACCAGCTATAACTGCCAACAATGAATATAAACTAGGTTTATGGGTAAGAGATGGCGCAGCAGGAATTGGAACAGCAACATATTATGAGCCATCAAGTAAAAAATTTGCAGCATTAGGTCATGGAATTGTAGATACAGATACAGAAAATTTAATATCAATAGAAAGTGGAGAATTAGTAACTAGCACAGTAGTAGATATACAAAAAGGAGAGGAAGGAAAACCTGGACAAATAAAGGGAATAATAGCAAATGCAGAAACAATAGGAGAGGTTTATACAAATACAGAATTTGGCTTATATGGAAGTGTAACAAATACAAGTAAACTAAATATAAATACAGAAAACGAAATACCAGTAGCAACTAGAAGTGAGATAAAAGAAGGACCAGCAAAAATGATTTTATGCATAGAAAATGGAATAAGAAAAGAATACGATATTGAAATAACAAAAATTTATAGAAATAATAATAGTAATAATAAAAGCATGTTAATAAAAGTAACAGATGAAAAATTATTAGAATTAACAGGAGGAATTGTACAAGGAATGAGTGGAGCGCCAATAGTACAAAATGGAAAATTTTGTCGGAGCAGTAACCCATGTGTTCGTAAATAATCCTACAGAAGGATACGCAGTATTTGGGGATTTAATGATAAAAACAGAAAATTCTTAGGT
>JBJFFE010000014.1:0-3592 GCA_051891435.1 Clostridia bacterium
CCAATAGAGTCTGTGTTGTAGAGTATATGCCGAATACTATGAATTCTCTGAGACAACCTGTATTCAAAGGATTTCGTAATGACGTGCTTCCAGAGGAAGTACAAATGGAATTATAAAAGCATTTCAAATTGAGGTGCTTTTATAAAAAACAATCAATTAGCACTCATCTATTGACAGTGCTGACAGCATGTGCTATAATAATATTATCAAGAGCGCTGTTGTTTATATATATGTAACAGCCTGATATGAGAATGTACCTTTAAAATTGCATAGAGTTCGTAAAAGAAATGAAAAGTTTCTTTACATCGTATTCTAGGCATCCCACAATTGGATGTCTTTTTTAGTACAAGAGATAAGGGTGCAAAGAAACATATTTGGCATTAATTAGGTTTTATGTTAGTAGGAGGATTATATAATGAACGAAGCAGTTATGAGAGCACAAGGATATGCAGTAAGTATGGAGCATGATATGAGTCGGGTATTTGGATGTGAGCGATTTGGATTTGCCGGTAAAGTTAACAGTGATTTTATTAGAAGAAATCCACTTGCAGCAGTATTAGCCACTTGCGGATTTATATATGCGAAAGTAAATGATGTCAATAAAAAGCAAGTTGAGAAATTTATAGAGGATACGAGCTTTTATTGGGAAATGACATTAGATGAACTTTTATCATTTGAAACATCAAGTAAAACGATAGGGATTGAGACAAGAGAACTGGAATATGAAAATGGTGAAGAAGCATTAATAGATATTATGAATAAGTTTAGTGATATATGTGATTTAGTCGAATAACGAAAAATAGATAATTTTATAGACACAGGCGCGTTTATTTAAGGTTAAGTCCCCCAGAAATAATTTGGAGGACTTTCTTTTATTTGATATTGTATAGATGAAAGTAAATTATATTATTTAACGATTACTATTTTGCGTGAGTTTACACAGAATCAGTGTCGTTAATCCAATCATAAATTTTACGATCAGAAGCTTTAGTTAAAAATGTTATAAAGTTACTGTTAACAAAAAGTTCCTCTTGGGCGTCCATTTTAAGAAATGGTTTCAATGTTTCTAAATCAATCTTTTGAGAAGAAATAAAGCATTTTTGAGTACAAGGGCGTTGTTCGTATCCATGTGAAATTGAAATCATTAACCCTAATAATGTAATAGGTGTATCTTTGTTTTTTTGAGGATATAAATAAGTGATAATTAATCCTCGTTCATTACGGTTTTTGTTTTTGAAGTAAAAATAAGCATGTTGAGCTTCAAGGACTAAACTGCCTTCGTAAATCTGTTTGTCTGGGCTATTATGCTTTACTTCAAAAAGAAAAGGAATATAGTTATCTTGTACTAATTCAGCAGTTAATAAATCTGATTGAATAACAAGATTATTTTGCGAAGTAGAGAGATAGTACAAATTAAGCATTTTCTCTTCAAAATAGTGCGTATAATCTTTCGAAATCTTGTTTTTTTTATTTGGATTTATATATGAATAATCATCATATGACAAATCTTTTGATATCATAATTTCAATAGGGATATCTAAAAATTGGCAGATTTTGTAAAGAGTATCAATACTCATTGAAGATTGACCATTTTCATAGCGTGATAAAGTTGCCTGTGATTTGTTGATATGTTCATATAAAGATTGTTGAGTGATTTTTTTAAATTCCCGAATGATTCGGATGTTATGTCCTATACGATTTTTAAATTTATCTAAAGTCAATTCATTGTCCTTCATAACACAGTCTCCCAGCTTACAATATTCATATAGTGGATATCATATTCATCAAAGTATAATAAATATTAATTTGGTGATATGGATTTTAATATAATTTCATTATAATATATTTTTGAAATGGATGGTAGTCGACGAAATGAAAATTCATTACAAAATGCGTAAGTATTAATAAAGAAGGGACTGGGAGGATGAACTATGGGAAGGAATCAGAGCAACAGAAGAAGTATTTTACCATTATTTTTGGATGGATTGGCATTAATAACAGCAACATTTGGGTCAATACTCTCAAACTATAAAATTCTATCATTAGTTTTAGGAATCATAACTTGTATTATTTTGATTGCATTATTGGCTAAAGAACTTGGGGCGGGAGGCATTGTAATAGGCATATTAATCTCAATTGGGTTAATGATTTTGATGATAATGCAAGTGTTAAAGGCTCCGGCAGATGGGTTCTCCGATAAAATCAGCGGAGACACAAAATTAGGAAGTTTGGAACTATGTGTAGAAGAACTTGTGGTGGGGTATAGAGACAAAGATGGCAATAAAAAGATCACAGCAGAATTAAATGTTGAAAAAAATATGTGTGACAGCATTATTTTAAAGAGTATTGATTATGATATTGTATTGGAAAAATATAAAGTGCAGGACGGCAAGATTGTATTTTCTAATATTCCAGCTGGAACATATGATGTGAGGATACAGCTAAATGATTTCTCACTTTATTCAGGAACGATAAAATTGAAAGAAAGTGATTTGTCGAACAATATTTGGAGGAAGACGGTTTGTGTTCAGGCTGATAATGACTATAAAGAAATGCAAATCATTATTACCGATAGTGATGGTGCACTTATAAAGGGGTATAAATGTGATTTCAATGTGTTGGGAACGGAATATGAGATTAAAGATATTGTTTCGGATGCAGATGGAAAGTTACCTTATGTATTTAGCATGCCGAGCAATGTAGAGTTTCAGTTGACGTTGCATTACGATAATGAAAAAACCTATACCAATAAATATTTAGTCAGTGAAGTAGACAATCCATTATATGTACAATTTTCTACTCCGCCCAAAGAGAAGATACCAGTAACTGAAGTTCATCAGCCGGATGATGTGGCTACAATTGTATCTTTACCTGAGTGGGATGTTGATGAAGACATGGGAATTGATGGCAAAAGATATGGAGGTGGAATAAAAGTCTCGATTTCAGATATGTTTATTAGCATGGGATCTAATGGAAGTAAAGATGTCACGTCAAGGATAACAATACCTTTAGATGGAACTTATGACGAAACAATATTTGAGGGGGTTTTTGTTTTAGACCAGAGTATGTATGGTTCAAATAGTACAGGAACTATCAGTATTTTAATAAATAATGAGGAAGTATTTACAACTGGAGAAATAGGCGGTAATACATTAAATGCGTTTCCATTTAATGTCGACTTTGGAGATGCTGATTCGCTTATTATTTTGACAGAAGCGCATTTGTCAGGTAGTGATTTTGTATATGGTTTTGTATCAGAGAAGTAATAGATTTATAACAGTATAGTTGGAAAATTGGGCATCCGAAATATATTGTGAAACGGCTGTTCTACTGTGGTTTGATTCTCCCAGACATGGTATGTTATGAATAAAATAATTCTTGGTGGTACGGAATGTGGAAGAAAAGCTTGAGATAAGCCAATGTGGAAAAATTCAAAAATTTGTGTATTTCTTTAATGAACGGTTCATACTTAGTGAAAAATAAAAGGGTGGAGTAAACATTCAAAAAAGAGGTTTTAATAGCAAATAGGAAGGGGGACTTGATTTCTCTCATCCCCCAGTGTATAATCTAATTAAGAAAGGTAATCAGATGC
>JBJFFE010000015.1:0-17796 GCA_051891435.1 Clostridia bacterium
AGCAATTTAAAATATATAAACCCCGACGAGATTTGGCGGTCGTCTTTTGATATCTTCAATAAAACAATTACTCACATAAATTACAATTTACCTAATATAGGTATAAGTTTTACTTAGTCTTGCATATAATAATTATAAGGTGAATAATAAAATGAATAAAATAAGATATTTTGACCATGCTGCAACTACACCAGTAAAAGAAGAAGTGCTAAAAGAAATGTTGCCATATTTTTCATTAGAATTTGGAAACCCTTCATCAATGTACAGTTTAGGAAGAAATGCAAAAAAAGCAAAAGAAGATGCAAGAAAAAAAGTTGCACAAGTTCTTAATTGTAAACCAGAGGAAATTTATTTTACTGCTTGTGGAAGCGAAAGCGATAATTTGGCAATTAAAGGAATTGCATATGCAAATAGGTATAAAGGAAATCATATAATAACTAGTAAAATAGAACATCCAGCAGTTTTAAATACGTGTAGAACATTAGAAAAAGAAGGATTTAGAATAACTTATCTAAACGTAGATAAAGATGGATTTATAAATTTAGAAGAGTTAAGAAACTCAATAACAAATAGCACAATATTAATAACAATAATGTTCGCAAATAATGAAATTGGGACAATAGAGCCTATTTATGAAATAGGGAAAATTGCCAAAATGTATAATGTAATTTTTCATACTGATGCTGTTCAGGCTGTAGGAAATGTGAAAATAGATGTAAATGAATTAAATATAGATAGTCTATCTATGTCGGCACATAAATTTTATGGACCAAAAGGGGTAGGTGCACTTTATGTAAAAGAAAATATAAATTTTAAAAAGCTTCAAGATGGAGGACATCAAGAACATGACAAAAGAGCAGGAACTGAGAATGCGGCAGGAATTGTAGGATTAGCAAAAGCAATAGAAATATCATATAGAAATATTGATAAATATAATGAAAAAATAAAATATTTAAGAGATTATTTAATTACTGAAATAGAAAAGAATATTCCAGATGTAAAAATAAATGGACATAGAACGAAAAGGTTACCAGGAAATGTTAATTTAAGTATTGAAGGCATAAATGGAGAGGACTTATTGCTAAATTTAGATGCAAGAGGAATTTGTGCATCTGCAGGCTCTGCATGCAGTACAGGAAATACAAATCCATCACATGTTTTAACTGCTATAGGTTTACCTGAGAGTTTAAGTAAAGGAACATTAAGAATAACTTTAGGAACTGAAAATACTAAAGAAGATATAGATTATTTAATAAGATGTTTGATAGAGTGTGCAGGAAAATTAAAAAATAAATTGTAGTTTGTAGAGGAAATTTATTTTAGAAGGTGTAGGGGTCGCCCAAGAGTGCGACCCCTACAACATTCGCCATAAACATTTCCCTAACAAATTACAATTTCCTATACTCTTAATTTTTTTATCTGTTTAATCTCATTAAATAAATTGTTTACAGTTTCCTTCTTTTTTAAATAAACAGCTGAATATTCTTCTAAAATATAGTTGAAATTTCTGATGTTTTCTCCACCTTCAAACATGGAATCCATGCAAGCCTTATAATAGTCTTTCTTCTTTTCTTTTTTAGATTTTTGCATTTTAAAATTATAATCACTAATAATTTGTAATCTTTTAATTTGTTCATCTATATATTTCATATAATCCATGATACAACTAATCTCATATTCTGTGTCTTCTATAACAACTTTAAAAAGAGCTCTTACAACTTTAGGATTTAATTTGCCAAGTTTAGTATTTGACTCCATAGATTTTAAGGCAATAGATTTGGGTATTGGTTGTGCTTCTTGAACAAGTAATTTCAAAGTATCTGTTATACCAATATGTGATTTATATTGCCTTTTACTGACAATAGCATCGAATTCATCTGCAACACGAATAATTTGTCCTTCTATAGGAATATCCTTTTTAGTTACATGGTTAGGGTAACCAGAACCATTTAAAGCTTCATGGTGATATAAAGCACCATTGGCATAAGGTCTAAGTTTTATATCCTCCATACACATATTATAGCCAAGGGTGGTGTGCGTTTTCATTACTTCATATTCTTCGTCAGTTAAAGGACCTTGTTTTTGCAAAATAGAAGGTGGAATAAAAAGTTTACCCACATCATGTAAAAAAGCACAAGTAGTACAATAAACAGTAAAATCCTTGCCTAATTTAAGACGTTCACAAAGTCTACAAGTAATATTAGCAACATTTTCTGAATGTTTCCTAGTAAATACATCTAGACTATCGAGCATACTTAACTGATAACGAATAGATTCATCTAAATTGTAAGATTTTAAACTAGTTTTATTATAAAAATCAATATTATTTTCTTTCATTTGTACACTCCTAAAATAATTTATAATATTATTTTATATGAAAGAAAAAAATAGGTCAAGAACTAATGCTAAAAAACTTCTAAATCTCCATTTGGCTACTTAAAAAACCTGCAGCAGACTGAGCTACTTTAAGCTCAGATTCTCCCATTTTCGTTTTCTCTTCCTTAGAAAGGAGTACAATACTACCGATAACATCTCCATCAGATATAATAGGATATATTACTTGAGAATTATTAAGACTATTATTACCATTTTGGGTAATAGGTATAGCTTTTTCATTATTTTCTTTGCTAGTGTAAATCTCTTTATTTTCAATTAATTTTTCTAGTTCAGGGCTAATAGCTTTTTCTAGAAATTCCTTTTTCGAACCTCCAGATACTGCAATAACAGAATCTTTATCAGTAATACAAGCTATATGCCCTGTTGTTTTGGCAAGAGTTTCTGCATAACCAGTTGCAAATTCAGAAAGTTCACCAATTGGAGAATATTTCTTTAAAATAACTTGCCCTTCTTTATCTGTAAATATTTCAATAGGATCTCCTTCTTTTATTCTTAGAGTTCTTCTTATTTCTTTAGGAATAACAATTCTACCTAAATCATCTATTCTTCTAACAACTCCAGTTGCTTTCATTTAACTTCCTCCCTTAATATTAATTTAATTCATAGTTTTAGTATTACAAATCAAATTGAAAATTATTCAAAAAAATTTACTAAAAAATGTGAAAATCAAATACAAACCTTGTATTTTGCATAAAAAAAATATATAATAGAAAAGATTAAAAGGAGGAAAACCTTATGGAAATAAAAAAAGAAGAAATAATGCATATTGCAAAACTTGCGAGTTTAAAAATTAAAGATGAAGAAATAGAAGAATATAGAAAAAACTTACAAGATATATTAAATTTTGCAAATACAATAAATAGTGTAGATACTGAAAACATAGAAGAAACTAATGGCACAAGTGCAAATGTTAATTTCTTTAGAGAAGATGAAGTCAAAAATTTTGAGGATGAAAATTTATTAATGCAAAATGCCCCAGAGAAAGAAAATAATATGTTCAAAATCCCAAAAGTAATAAATTAAAAACAATATTAACATCAACAATAAATTGGCTACAAGGATAAACCTAAAAAACAAAAATAGGAGGAAGTTATGAATTTATATGAATTGACAGTTCATGAATTATTAGAAAAATTAGATAAAAACGAAATTACATCAGAAGATATTACAAAAAGTTATATAGACAGAATAAACGAGAAAGAAAAAGACATAAACGCATTTGTTACTTTAACAGATAAAGAGGCTTTAGAAAAAGCAAAAAATGTGGATAGAAGTGTTTCAAAATTAGCAGGAATTCCAATAGGAATAAAGGATAATATATGTACAAAAGGGGTAAAAACCACATGTAGTTCTAAAATGTTAGAAAACTTTGTAGCACCATATAATGCAACAGTTATGAATAAAATAGATGATGAAAACATGATTGTTTTAGGAAAGCTAAATATGGATGAATTTGCAATGGGAGCATCAACAGAGTATTCTTATTTTGGTGTAACAAAAAATCCATGGAATTTAAATAAAGTTCCTGGGGGTTCTTCAGGTGGAAGCGCAGCAGCAGTAGCAGCTGATATAGTGCCTTGGGCACTTGGCTCTGATACAGGTGGATCTGTTAGACAACCTGCTTCACTTTGCGGAGTTGTCGGATTAAAACCTACATATGGACTAATTTCGAGATATGGATTAGTTGCATTTGCATCATCACTTGACCAAATTGGACCTATTACAAAGGATGTTGAAGACGCAGCTATGCTTTTAAATGTAATTGCAGGACATGATGAAAAAGATACTACATCTGTAAATAAAGAAAAAGTAGATTATACTAAAAATTTAAAAGAAGGAGTTAAAGGTTTAAGAATAGGTGTTCCAAAAGAATTTTTGGGTGAAGGAATAAATGAAGAAGTAAGAAAATCAATACAAGATACAGCTAAAATATATAAAGAATTAGGTGCCGAAGTTCAAGAATGTACATTAGATATAGCAGACAAAGCATTAGCAGTATATTATATTATTGCATGTGCAGAAGCAAGTTCAAACTTGGGAAGATTTGACGGGATAAGATATGGATATAGAACTGACAACTTTGAAGATTTAAATGATATATTTGTAAACTCAAGAAGTGAAGGCTTTGGAGCAGAAGTTAAAAGAAGAATAATTTTAGGAACTTATGTGTTATCATCTGGATATTATGATGCATATTACAAAAAGGCTCAAAAAGTAAGAACAGTTATAATGAAAGAATTTGAAAAATTGTTCCAAGAATATGATGTTTTACTTACTCCAACATCACCAACAGTAGCATATGATATTGGAACAAGGTCAAAAAATCCATTAGAAATGTATATGGCAGATCTTTGCACAGTATCTGTAAACATAGCAGGACTTCCAGGAATATCAATACCATCTGGTGTGGATAAACAAGGAATGCCAATAGGAATGCAATTAATAGGAAAAAGCTTCGATGAAGAAACAATTTTAAAGGCTGCATATGCAGTAGAACAAAAAATAAAGTTTAGAGAAAATTACAAGCCAACTTTTAAATAAAGAAAGGAGCAAAAATATGAATGATTGTTTATTTTGTAAAATAGTAAAAAAAGAAATACCAAGCACAATAGTATACGAAGATGAAGAAATAATTGCATTTAGAGATATAAACCCAGTGGCACCAGTGCATGTACTAGTAATTCCTAAAAAACATATAAGTAGTTTAGTAGATTTAAAACCAGAAGATGAAGCTGTAGTAGGAAGAATTTATAGTGCTATAAATAAAATTGCAAAACAAGAAGGCATAGATGAAAAAGGTTTTAGAGTAGTAGTAAACTGTGGAGATGATGGAGGACAAGAGGTTAAACATTTACACTTTCACTTAATAGGCGGAAAAAAATTAGGAACTAAAATTTGCAACTAATTAACAGTTAACATTAGAAAAAATGAAATTAGTCTATAAATATAAACAAAAATATGTTATAATAAGAATATAAGAAAAACAAGGAAGTGGTAATATGTTTAAAAGCAAATATAGTAATTTCTTAACAGTTATTTTAGTAATAGCCATTATAGCAATTATAGTTATAGTCTCTGTATTAGCAGTAAATACATATAAAAAATACAAAAATAATAAGGAAGCTTCTGAAATAATAAATGAATTTCAAAATAATATAGGTAATGATAATGATAAGAACCAGACAGGAGAAGGTCTAATAGAACAAAATATAGTAGTAAATGATACAGGAACAAATACATCATCTTCAGGAACAAGAAAAGTTACATATTATAATAATTTTGTAATGATTGGTTATATTGAAATTCCATCAATAAATATAAAATATCCTATACTTGAGAAAGAAACTGTTGCAAGTTTAGAACAATCTGTAGCTGTTAGATATCCAGATGCTGCTAAATTAAATGAGGTAGGCAATGTAGTTATTGCAGGACATAATTATAGAAATGGAATGTTCTTTTCTAATTTAAAAAAAGTTTCAACTGGAGATAAAATAAAAATAACAGATGTAAATGGAAGAACTTTAGTATATACAGTTTATGAAAAGTATGAAACAACACCAGAAGATGTAGCATATATTACAAGAAATGTTGGAGAAAACATAGAAATTACTTTAGTAACTTGTACAGACAATAGTGAAGCAAGAATAATTGTGAAAGCTAAAGTTTAAAACGGGTGGAAATCGGGACGGTTCTCTTTTCCAAATTTTTTGGAAAAGAGAACCGTCCCGATTTCCACCTGTTTTCTATAACAAAATTTTCTTAGATACATCTACAACAGTACCTGCACCCATTGTTAATATAATATCATTTGGACAAGCACGTTCTTTCACATATGTAGCAATTTCATCAAAATCTTGAATATAAACAGCTTTTTTGCCTAAAGATTCAATCTTCCTTACTAAGTCTTGGGAAGATATACCATATGTGTTTTTCTCTCTTGCTGCATATATATCAGTTATAATAATGTTGTTAAAATCTAATAAAGCTTTTGCAAAATCATCAAGTAATTCTTTTGTTCTGCTATAAGTATGTGGCTGGAAAATAACCCAAGACTGTCTAAAATTCTTTTTCTGAAGGGCTTTAGAAGTGGCTAATATTTCACTGGGATGATGAGCATAATCATCATAGACGGAAATATTATTATATGAGCCAACTAACTCAAAACGTCTGCTAGCACCAGAAAATTTTCTTAAAGCACTTTTAATAGTATATTTATCAATCCCATAATTAGTACACATTGCAATACAAGCTAAAGAATTATAGACATTATGAGCTCCTGGTACGGACAATTTGATTTCAGCAAAATAATTATTGTTATAATAAACATCAAATTTAGGAAAACCATTTGAATCAAAGGTAATATTTCTTGCAACAAAATTTGCTTTATCATTTTTAATTCCAAAAGTAACAACCCTTGCATAGGTATTTTTCCTTAAATCAAGACAATTTACGTCATCTGCATTTGTAACTAATAAACCATCTCGTGGAAGTAATGAAACATATTTTTCAAAAGCTTTTTTAATATTATCAAAAGTTTTAAAATAGTCTAGGTGGTCATTATCAATATTTAAAACTATAGAAGATTTTGGATTAAATTTTAAGAAACTTTCTACATATTCACAAGCTTCTAAAATAAAATAATCGCTATTACCAACTCTATAATTGCCGTTAATTTGTTTTAAATAAGCACCAACTTGAATATTTGGATCAAGTCCAGCTTCAATAAAACATAAAGAAATCATAGAAGTTGTAGTTGTTTTTCCATGAGTCCCAGATATTCCGATAGTATCATTATATATACGGGTTAAAAATCCAACAAAATCGGCCCTTTCTATTACTGTAATATTTCTATTCCTTGCACATACAAGCTCTGGATCATCTTTACTAATTGCAGCAGAATAGATTACTAAATCGGCTTTCTCAACTAAAGAAGTAGAATGACCAATAGAAACAAAAATTCCATGACTAGCTAATCTATCTGTAATTCTACTTTTAGTGCAATCAGAACCGGTTACAAATAAACCAAAATGGTGCAAAATTTCTGCAATTCCGCTCATACTTACTCCACCAATTCCGATTAAATGTATATGTTTATATTTTTTTAAATTTTCTAAATTGTCTAAATAAACCATTTTCTACAACACCTTTCTACAAAACATATGTATTATACACTTAAAAATAAAAAAATTCAATATGTTGCCATAAAATAATAAATTTCCATAATAATAATATTCGAAAAAAATAAAAAATATGTTTTTTTAAATATCTTGTAAAAAGAAGAAGGAAAAAATATTTTTTTGGCGAATATATAGTTAGACATTAGATATAAGACATATTTAATGCAAAATTTAAAACTTTGGAAGGCAGGTGCACTTAGAATGCAAATTACAGACGTACGTTTAAGAAAAGTAAATTCAGAAAACAGAATGAAAGCTGTTGCTTCTGTAACATTCGATAATGAATTCGTTATTCACGACATTAAAGTTATCGAAAGTCAAAATGGATTATTTATAGCTATGCCAAGCAGAAAAACTCCAAACGGAGAATTTAAGGATATAGCTCATCCAATCAATGCTGAAACTAGAGAAAAAATTCAAACAGCTATTTTAGAAGCTTATGAAGCTCCAGAAACAGAATCAGCAGAAGAATAAATATTTGATTATAAAGAAAACACCTTATGGTGTTTTTCTTTTTTGCAAGAAAAAATAAAATTTTTCTTGCTATTTTTTCCATTATATTGTATTATATTATAAGGTAAAAAGTGAAAAATATTAGGAGGAAATTATGAAAAAAGTAATAGTAGGAATAATATTAGTAATAATACTAAGCTTAGCAGTTAATAATGTTGTATTTGCAGAAAATACTACAGCTACTTTAGAAGAAGAAAATGCAAATGAAATTTTTGAAATGAAGGATGAAGTTAAAACTAAGTTAGATGAGTATACAGAAAAATATGGATCAGAAGCTTACGGATTAGCAGCTTACATATTAAATATTGCAAGAATTTATAGTATTCCAGTTTGCTTTATTGGTATAATAGTTGGAGCTTTAAATCAATATGTATTAGGTACTAGAAGATTGGATAAAAAACACAAGGGTTATGGAATAATAATGACTTTTGTAACTCTTTTGGTAGTTTGCCAAGTATTACCATTAATATTTACTATAGTAGTAATGGGTTGGAGGGGTTAAAGAATGAAAGTATTATTTGCGGTTGATAATGATAATATTTCTGAAGAAATAGTAAAAAGATATCAAAAACAGTATAAAGAAATTATATCATATAAAAACGTATACTACTTTAATGCAATATTAAAAGAATTACAAAATGATAAAACTTATGATAGAGTAGTAATAAGTGAGGATTTAGAACCATTTGCAAATAATAATTATGACACAATAGATAAATTCTTATTTGAAAAATTAGATAAAATAAGCGATGAAGCAACAAAAGCAAGTGGAGAAAATATAGAAATTATACTTATTTGTACAGATAGAAGAAGTAAATCGGATGAAATGTTAACTAAAATATTTGGTATAGGTATTTATAATGCACTTTTGGGAGAAGAAAGAAATATTGATAACCTTTGTAAATTGATGAATCAACCAAGGACAAAAAAAGAAGCAAAAATAGCTTATAAAATTGAGGGTACAAACATAGGATATCAAGCGGAAGATGAAAATAATGTAAGTGAAGCGGAAGTGCGAAATATTTTAGCACATTATAAAAGGTTAGGAAAAGATGAGGATAAATATGTAGATAGCTTTAATAATATAGTTTCTCAATATACAGATGCACAATTAAGAATTATAATAAGATATCTGCCTATGAATGTAAAAGCTGTTTTAGAGGAAAGATCTCAAAAATATCAAGAACTAGCAACATTTTCTGCTAGAAATAATAGAACTTCTGGAAAAGAACCATATAAATCGAAAGCAGTTAAGACCACAAAAGCAGAAGAAAAAATTAAAGTAGAGATGTTAAATAATCAAAAGGATAAAATAACTAGACCTATAGTAATACCTTCAACTTTGAATAATAAAAGAACAGTTAAAATAGAGAATGAAAGACCTGTTATAGAACAAGTAAAAGAAGAAAAGGTATTAGGACAACCTGAATTAGCAAATTATAAAGAACCAATAAAAAAAGGAAGGGGAAGACCTAGAAAAAATCCAGTTCAAGAAGAAACAATAGAAGAACAACCAAAAAGAGGAAGAGGAAGACCTAAGAAAAAACCAGAAGAATCGGAAGTAGATTTATTTAATATATCACAAGAAGAAAATTTAGTAGCAGACGAAAAAGAAGATGTAGAAGAAATTGATTTATTTAATATGGAACCAGAATCAAGTGCTTCTGAAAATAAAGAAGATAATACGGCTTCATTTAATGATGAAGAAGAACCAGATATTGATTTATTCAACATGAATGAAGATGAGGACTCACAAGCTAAAAAAGATGATGATGTAGATTTATTTAGTATTAGCCAAGAGGAAGAAAATAATGTAGATTTATTTAATATAAATGAGGAATTAACACATGAAAATAGAAGTATTCAACCAACTAGCAAAATTAGGAGTAACTTAAATTCATTACTTCTTACTAGTGAGAAAAAAATAGTCATATTTGTTGGAACAACTAAAAATGGTACATCATTTGTAGTTAATAATTTAGCGCTAACATTAGCATCAATGAATATATCTACAGCAATATTAGATACCACACAAAGTAAAAATGCTTACTATATCTATACAAATAATGAGGAAAGACTTAGAACAATAGCTGAACATAGTATTGATAATTTAGAAAAAGGTATTGCAAATGGAATAGTACCAAGTAAAAATCTTACAGTTTATACGGGAATGCCTGGGGAAGAACAAAAACATGAAGATGTAGATAGTGTTTTAGTAACTCTAATGGAAAACCATGATCTTGTTCTGATAGATGCAGATTTTAATACACCAGTAGAATATTTTGAAGAAGCACAAGAAATTTATTTAGTACAAAGTATGGATATTCTAACAATACAACCTCTTACAGCATTTTTAAGAAATTTAAGATCTAAAAATGTTTTAAGACAAGAAAAAATAAAAATTGTAATAAACAAAGAACAAAAGGTTAGAAGCCTTTCAGATAAATTATTAATAGGAGGAATGTCTTCTTATAATAATCCTTCAATGTCTCTTATGACTGATTTATTTGATAAAAATAGTGTTGAATATTGCAAAATACCATTCGAAATTCAAAACTATGTAAAATATTTAGATTCATTGGTTAACTGTGAAATTTCTTTAAGAGGGTATACAAAACAATTATTAGCGTCATTAAAAGAATTGGCTGGTATGGTTTATCCATTACTAAATCAATCTAAATATGTACCTCCAAAAGGAGAAAAGAGAAGTAGAATGCAATTTTCAGATGCCACAAATAATACATTAAACAAGATGAAAAATAATTATTAATAGTAAGGAGTAATAAATTTGGTAATTGTATCAATAATAATATGTATTTTAGTAATAGGTATATTTGGGTTAATTTTATATAACATGTCAATAGCTAAAAAAGTAAAATCTTTAAGTAATACAAGAGAAATGGTTGCAAATTTACAAGTATTACAGGATTTTATGGACATAATAGGAAGAGATATTTCTGTTGAAGACAAAATAGAATTAATCAATAATATTTTAATTGAAAAATATCATATAAAATATTCTACCATTGTTGTCTTTAATGGAGCTGAATATATTTTGAAAGCTTCTAATGTAGATGAAAGATTTTGGGATGTACTAAAAAATCTTCATACAGATGAAATGTTTCAAGATAGTATAACGACAGCTACACCTAAATATGTAACGATAAATAACCCACATGAAAAATTAACTTACCAAAAAGCAGAAATGGCAAGAGCGAAATCTGCAATGTTTTTCCCACTATATATTGATAATATATATATTGGATATTGGATAATTGAAAGTGATTTGCCACATGCCTTTGATAATATGGACACAAATATACTTGGAACAATAAGAGATAATATAGTTTCAGTGCTAAAAACAGTTTCATATCAAAATGCAATAGAAAACATTTATAGAACAGATAAAACAACAGGATTATTTTCAGCAGAATATTTATATGGAAAAGGAAAAAGACAAATTGATGAATATCCACAATCTTCTATTTGTATGTTCAACATAATAAATATAGAAGAAATCAATGAAAAGTTTGGAAGAAAAATAGGTACAGATATATTAATAAATGTTGCTAATACGGTAAAAACTAATATTGCGTCAGAATATATTTTTGTAAGATACATGGGACCAAAATTTGCAATTGCTTTTTCTGGAGCCAATATTGATGGAGTAACTAGTTTTTTATCTGATTTAAAAAGCAAAATTGAAGAAATACAAATAGAAATAGAATCTAAAAATAAAACAAAACAAAAACTAAAGGTTTATGCAAAACCAAAATCAAATTTTGTAATAGCTTCATATTATAAAGGAACAGGAATAGAAGAGGTTACAAAAAAATTAGAAGAATATTTAGATAATTGTGATAAATCTGAAAGCACAATAACAAGTATATGAGGACATAAATCAAATGTAAATTCGTATCTATGCTACAATGTATAGAACTAATAAAAAATAGGAGGCAAACTATGATAAGTGATGAAACAATGAATTTTAAAGTTGAAAGGGACAAAAATAATAAAACAAAGGAAATTTTAAAAGAGGTTTATGATGCATTACAAGAAAAGGGATATAATCCAGTAAACCAAATAGTAGGATATATTTTATCAGGGGATCCTACTTATATAACAAGTCATAAAAATGCAAGAAATATAATAAGAACTTTAGAAAGAGATGAACTTCTTGAGAAAATGGTAAAAAGTTATATAGAAGTAGATGAATAATATGAGAAAATTAGGAATTGACTATGGAGATGCAAGAGTTGGAATTGCAATAACAGATGAACTAAATATTACAGTACAAGGATTGGAAACAATACATCATAATGGAAATGATAAAAAAGTACTTAAAAGATTAGATGAAATATTTAATGAATATGAGATAGACACAATTGTTATAGGAATGCCATTAAATATGGATGGGAGTAGTACATTTAGAGCCGAAATAACAAATAAATTTATTCACAAATTAAAATGTAAATATAACAAAATAAAAATAGAAACAATTGATGAACGACTTACAACAGTGCAAGCCCATAGAACAATGAATGATTTACAAATAAAAGCAAACAATAAGAAGAATATAGTTGATACATTATCTGCAGTATATATTTTAGAAACATATGTAAATAAAAAATAATTAATTATACTATTGCAAATAATAAAACTATATGATATAAAAATAATAATGAAAATGAAAGGAGATTTTAATAATGGATGAAAATAATGAAGAATTAGAAATGAATGAGGAATTAGATAATATTATAACTTTAAATGATGAAGAAGGAAATGAGGTTCAATTTGAATTTTTAGATTTAATTGAATACAACTCTGAAGAATATGTAATACTTTTGCCAGTAGAAGAAAAAGATGAAGAAGAAGCAGGAGAAGTAGTAATATTAAAAGTAGAACAATCTGAATCTGAAGACGAAGAATCATATGTAGGAGTAGAAGACGACGATGAGTTAAATGCAGTATTTGCAATATTCAAAGATAAATACAAAGACGAATTTAATTTTATAGATGAAGATTAATTTTAAAAGAAAAATAAAAAGGCAGATAAAATCTGTCTTTTATTTTTTAGCTATCTTTATCTTCTCTTAAATCTTTAATTCTAGTTCTCATAACAAAACTCCCTAAAAAAATTACTAGTATAAAAATATTTAACAAAATTATATGAAAAAAAAGAAAAAACATTGCGTTTTAAAACAAAATGTTTTAAAATAAATATAAAGTAAGAAATATTGTAGAAATATTAAAAAACAAAAGAAAGGAAGATGGACAAATGAACAAAAAGAAAATGCGTGTAGGGGCACAGATTAAAGCCCAAAAAGGAATAACATTAATCGCATTAATTATTACAATAATTGTAATGTTAATATTGGTTGGTGTAACCATAACAGTAGCTGTAAATGGAGGGCTATTTGAATATGCAGGAAGAGCAGGAAAAGAAACAAACGAGGCAATAACAGAAGAGAAGATGCTGGCAGAAGGTAAAATAAAAATTGATGGTTTTTGGTATGACTCAATGGATGATTATCTAAATGGAATATATTCAGAAAATCAACCAAATGCAGGAATAAAATTAACATATACATTAAGGAATACAGATTTTACAAAAGGAGCTGTGGGTATATATGTAACACCAGAACTAAAGGACTATATAGATTATGTAACATGGGGCAAAAATGTATTATCTGAATTAGAAAACTCAATAACAGATGCAAACGAACTAAAAACCGCAAAAGAAAATTTACTATTAGAAGGAATAAACTATTGGGACATAAATGACGAATGGTGGACAGGAGAAGGGTTTGATAGTTTACAAAACTTTGTAGACTATATAAATGAACAAGATGATACAGAGTATACAGATATATATGCTTTAATGGCAGCATGGAATGGTAGTGATGAAGGAGACACAGATGAACAAATACTAGATGATTTCTTATTACACTATGGAGATTATTATATAAAACCAGAAGAATATGTAAATTACGAAAACACTCATGCAAAAATTACTATAACAAACCCAGATGGAACAACACAAGAAATATGGCATGAGAGTATTAATACATATCAAGTAACTGAAAATGGAAATTATACATTTACTGCAACAAATGAAAATGGAGATAAAGGTGCAATAACAGTAAAAGTAAACAACATAATAGAAGAAAAATTTTCTAGTATATACTCTAAAACAGAATTATATACAGACGAAGATGGAGATACAGCATGGATACCAGAAGGCTTTGCAGTAGGAGTAGAATCTGTAAATACAACAATAAACAAGGTATCAGAAGGATTAGTAATAACAGATGAGGTAGATAGTGAAGGAAAAAGTATAGGAAATGAATTTGTATGGGTGCCAGTAGAAATAACAAGTACAGATACAAAAATAAGTATATCAGCAATGGAAAGAACACTATGGGAAAATAATGAGCCAGTTACCGGGTTTGATACTAGGTATACAGAACCATATTCAAATGGATATGAAGAGGAAGAGGATGAATATTATGACATGCTAGAAAGTGTATTTAACCATGGAGGTTTTTATATAGGAAGATATGAAGCAGGAAGCGAAACACCAAGATATGATACTTCAAATAAAACAACAGTAATGTCAGTAAAAAGAGGAAAATATCCATATAATTATGTTGGCTGGGGTTCTAGCATGAGTAATTATACAGGAGAAATTACTTATAACAGTAAAAACCAAGGAAAAGGAGCGTTACTTTTAAGTAAAGAATTATATGGAAAAACAGAAGATGAAGGTAAATATGGAGTAATAAGTACATTAATATATGGTTCACAATGGGATGCAACATTAAGATATATAAAAGATACAGTAGATGTAACAAACAGTATAAACTGGGGAAACTATAATGATAGTACATTTAAATTTAATGGAAAATATAATACAAATGCATCAAGTAATTCATGGTATACATCTCTTATAGACACTACAAAGTATAATAATTATAGCAGATTACTTACAACAGGAGCAAGTGAAACAAATAAGGCAAAAAACATATATGACCTTGCAGGAAATGTTTGGGAATGGACAAATGAAGCCGTTTCTTCTTCTGGCCGTGTTTCTCGTGGAGGTGGTTACAATGACGTCGCCTACCGCCCTTCGGCTTCTTCCCGTAGCACCTATGCTCCTACGGACCCCCGCGGCCACATAGGATTCCGACCAGCACTTTATATAACAAACGAATAGTTTGTTATGCCAATAGGGACGCGTTTCTGCCAATAGGGACGCGTTTCTGCCAATAGGGACGCGTTTCGATTGCATGAAAAGTCGATAATAATTGATAAAATATGTTGAAAAATTATTGACAGAATACAAGGGATGCGTATAAGAGGTGAACTTTTATACACATCTTTTTATTAATATGGATTTTTAGTGTTCCTTTCTCTTCAAAGGATCTCCTTTATTTATTGGCTGTGAAAAATGTCGTGAAAAAATTCTCAAAAAAATTGACAAAATATAGAATATATGTTAAAATATTCATCTGTAAGCCGCTTAAGTTAGGTTAATAAAGCAAAACACATGCTACCTAAAATAAAACTTAGCGAGTATTAAAAAGAAAGATGAGGTGCTTTTCGATAATGTATGCAATAATCGAAGCTTGTGGAAAGCAATACAAAGTAGTAGAAGGAGACACAGTATTCTTTGAAAAATTAGATACTGAAGAAGGAAAAAAAGTTACTTTTGATAAAGTAATATTAGTATCTGAGGAAAAAGGAGTAAAAGTTGGAAATCCTTATGTAAAAGGTGTGAAAGTAGAAGGTAAAGTATTATCACACGGTAAAGGTAAAAAAATAGTTGTTTTCAAAATGAAAGCTAAAAAGAATGAAAGAACAAAACAAGGACATAGACAACCATACACAAAAGTTGAAATTACAGCTATAAAAACAGCTGCAACAAAAACTGCAAAAAAAGAAGAAAAAGTAGAAGAATAATAAAGGACATTAGAATAAATATTTAAAGCAATTTGAAGGGAGTGAATTTTAGAAATGGCACATAAAAAAGGTCAAGGTAGTGTTAAAAACGGTAGAGATAGTGAGTCAAAACGTTTAGGTGTGAAAAGAGCAGATGGACAATTTGTTCTTGCAGGAAATATATTAGTAAGACAAAGAGGAACAAAAGTACATCCAGGTACAAATGTAAGAAAAGGTAGTGATGATACTTTATACTCAGTAGTTGACGGAACAGTAAAATTTGAAAGAAAAGGTAAAGACAAAAAACAAGTAAGTGTTTACCCTGTGGAAGAGTAAAAAATAAAAACAGATGTGATTTTAAAATTACATCTGTTTTTTATATAAAATATTTACACAATAGAAAAATTAGTATATAATTCTAAAATAATAAAAAACGGAGGAGCAAATATGCCAAGTTTCGAAAATTTAAAAAGAGAAGATATAGAAGTATATAATGCAATACAAAATGAATTAAACAGGCAACAAAATAAAATAGAACTAATAGCATCTGAAAACTTTACAAGTAATAGTGTAATGGAAGCAATGGGAAGTTATATGACAAATAAATATGCAGAAGGATATCCTCGGAAATAGATATTATGGTGGATGCGAATTTGTAGATGTAGTAGAAAATTTAGCAATAGAAAGAGCTAAAAAACTATTTGGAGCAGAACATGTAAATGTTCAACCTCATTCAGGGGCACAAGCAAATATGGCAGTATATCAAGCAATTCTTACACCAGGAGATACTGTATTAGGATTAAACTTAGCACATGGAGGACATCTAACACATGGTAGCAAAGTAAACTCATCTGGAAAATTATATAATTTTATTGCCTATGGAGTAAAAGAAGATACAGGAAGAATAGATTATGATGAGGTGGAAAGATTAGCAACAGAAAATAAACCAAAATTAATAGTTACAGGAGCTAGTGCATATCCAAGAGTTATTGATTTTAAAAGATTTGGAGAAATAGCAAAAAAGACAGGAGCTCTTCTTATGGTAGATATGGCACATATTGCAGGACTTGTTGCAGCAGGTTTGCATCCAAATCCAGTAGAATATGCAGATTTTGTTACTACCACAACACATAAAACTCTAAGAGGACCAAGAGGTGGAATGATACTTTGCAAAGAAGAATATGCAAAACAAATAGATAAAGCAGTTTTTCCCGGAATACAAGGCGGACCTCTTATGCATGTAATTGCAGCAAAAGCAGTATGCTTTAAAGAAGCATTAGAACCAAAATTTAAAATTTATCAAGAACAAGTAGTTAAAAATGCGAAACTTCTAGCAGAAGAACTAAAAAAATATGGATTTAAATTATTATCAGATGGAACAGATAACCATTTAATATTGATAGATTTAAGAAATAGAGGAATAACTGGAAAAGAACTTGAAGTAAGACTTGATGAAGTAGGAATAACAGTAAATAAAAATGCAATACCATTTGATCCAGAAAAACCATCTGTAACAAGTGGAATAAGAATAGGAACACCTGCAGTAACAACAAGAGGATTTAAAGAAGGAGAAATGAAAAAAATAGCTAATTTAATAAATGAGACAGTAGAAAATTATGAAATAAATAAAGAAAAAATAAAAGAAGAAGTAAATAACATTTGCAGAGAATATCCGTTATATTGTTGATTAAAAACAAATTGTAATTTGTGAGGCACTACTTCTCAGCCTACCTTTTGTATAATTTTTTTAAAAGGTCAAACTCTCCAA
>JBJFFE010000016.1:0-67922 GCA_051891435.1 Clostridia bacterium
TAAAAAAATTATACAAAAGGTAGGCTGAGAAGTAGTGACACACAAATTACAATTTATATAATTTCAAAGGAGATTTTTGTATGGATAAAAGACCAATAGGAATGTTTGACTCTGGAATAGGAGGACTTACAGTTTTAAAGGAAGTAAAACGTGTTTTACCAAATGAGGAAATAATTTATTTAGGGGACACGAAAAGATTCCCATATGGCTCAAAATCTAAAGATGCAATAATTGAAGCCTCAAGAAACTGTATAAAATATCTAATAGAAAAAAATGTTAAATTAATTGTGATTGCATGTGGAACAGCAACAAGCCAGAGCTTAGATGTACTAAAAAGAGAATTCAATATTCCAATAATAGGAATAATAGAACCAACTATAGATTACTTACAAAAAAAAGTAAAGTTTAAAGAAACCATAGGAGTAATTGCAACTCAAGGAACAATTAGAAGTAATGCTTGGAAAGAAAAAATCTTAGAAAAACTACCAGCTGTAGAAGTAAAATCTGAGGAAACACCACTACTTGCAACAATGGCAGAACAAGGGTGGACTAATAATAAAGTCGCAAAATATACCATAAAAGAATATATGAAAAGCTTTAAAAAGATAAATAGACTTGTCTTAGGATGCACGCATTATCCTTTATTTGAGATGTTAATAAGAAAAGAGTTAAACAAAAAAGTAGATATAATAAACACAGGAGAAAAAGTTGCAAGTTATTTAAAAGAATACTTACAAGACAAAAAAATAGAAAGCAGTAATGAAGAAAAAGAATTTAAAATTTATCTAACCGATAAAGAAACAAATTTTTCAAATGTGGCTAAAAAATTATTAGAACAAGAGGTAAATATAGAGGAAGCTAATTTTTAGATAATCTATTAGTGCCGTATAAATAAAATTTTTTTAATTATGCTTGACCGGAGTGAGTTATAGAAATTGTTATATTAGAAAATGAGGAATGTTCATGGACAAAAGCTTTAGCTTTTGGGTCTGAATGAAAGAGGCTCATTTTCTAATATTAAAATTTCTTTTCGAACGTATGGAACAAATAATTAAAAAAATTTTTATTTATACGGCACCAAAAAATTTAAAAATGTACTCTGTCGAATTATGTAATATATTGCGACCAAATTTTCTTGCATTATAGATTAAACAGTATTATATTTAAATAGTGTATTCTTTAAATACAAAAAACATAAGAAAGGGGAATATATAGATTTTTATGAATTCTAAAGTATACTATGGGAGCACTATTTTGGACACCAAGGACACCAAAGAAACAAATGTGAAAAATAGAATAGAATTAGAATATTATAGAACTAAAAAAAGAAAAAACTATTTCTTAAGAGAAAATACCACAAGCTATGGAATAGAAATTGTAAAAAAGGAATATCAAGGGAAAAAAGTAAACATCGAAAAAGAAAAAGTAGATAGAATTAGTGATAAAAAATCTAGCATTGATTCAATAATTAGCAAACTAAGAAAATTCAAAGTAACACCAATTTGTTTAAAAGATGTTGTCGATGATATGATGCAAGATTAAAAAGGAAAAGCCCCATCCGAAAAAGAATGGGGCAATTTTTATGCCAAATTTGCCAAATTACTGAGGTTCAGGGTTAGAAGCCCTAATTTCATAAGGCTCAAGCATAGGACAACATCCATGATCTTTCCAACAATATCCTGTTTCTTCAAAGTCAAAACAGGGATTCTCACATTCCTGACAATTGGAAACGCATTCATAAAGTTTTGGCATAGAAAATTCCTTTCTCACATGTGGTGAAAAAATTCACCAAAGACAACCACTAAAGTGTTATACTTTAGTATTGCACTCCGAATGAGTACAACAAAAAAATTATACAACATTTAACATAAAATGTCAAATTAAGACAAAAAGTTACATTAACATAAAAATGTTAATGTTTAGTAAAGGTTTTTTGTCAGCCTACCTTTTGTATGATTTTCTAAAAAATTAAATTCTCCAAGGCATACGAGGGTATTCCCACGCCTCAAAGGGCTGTCAAATTTAATTTTTTATAAAATATACAAAACGGCTGACATGATACTAATCAATAATATTTGGACTGAAGATTAACCCGTAAAATTGCATAAAAAGCTTTCAAAATCTTGAAAAATTTTACAAGCATATGATATAATATTTTAGTTAAAAATAAACCAAAAGAGGTGATAGTAATGGAACCGAGTCCGTGTAAAAATTTAAAATTTCATTTAGTATTATCTATGGAGGTTTATTATGTTGGAAAGTGTAGAAAAATTACTTGAAGAAAAAAAGTATAAAGAAGCAAAAATTGAGCTAAATAAATTAAATAGCTCAGACGTAGCTGAATTATTAGAAGATATAGATTCAAAAGAAATTATAAAAATTTTTAGATTAATAAATAAAGATAAAGCAGCAGAAGTTTTTGCTTATTTACCAGTAGAACAAGAAACAGAAATTATAGGATTATTGACAGATAAAGAAGCGGTTTCACTTCTAGATGATATGTATGCAGATGATGCCGTTGATTTGTTAGAAGAAATGCCATCAAATGTAGTTAGGAGACTTTTAAAGCAGTGTACAAGAGAAACAAGAAATGATATAAATAAATTACTTAATTATCCAGAAAATTCTGCAGGAAGTATTATGACAGTAGAATATGCAGAACTAAAAGAAGGATTGACAATAAAGCAAGCAATAGAAAACCTAAGAAAAGAAATAGAATATTATGAAACAATTAATACATGTTTTGTTGTAAATGCTGAAAGAAAATTAATAGGATATATCCACTTAAAAGATATAATATGTGCTAATGAGGAAGATTTGGTAAAAGATATTGTAAAAAAAGATGTTATCTTTTGTAAGACTACAGATGACCAAGAAGAAGCTGCAATGATGTTCCAAAAATATGACTTGACTGCAATGCCGGTTGTAGATAGTGAAGATAGAATGGTTGGTATTATTACAATTGATGATATCGTGGATGTATTACAAGAGGAGAATACAGAAGATATTGAAAAAATGGCAGCTATTATGCCAACACATAAATCATATTTTAAAGTTGGAATTTTTGAAACATGGAAAGCTAGAATACCATGGCTATTACTTTTAATGGTATCTGCAACATTTACAGGAAAAATTATTCAAAATTATGAAAGTGCGCTTGCAAGTTACGTAATACTTACATCATTTATTCCAATGCTTATGGATACTGCGGGAAATGCTGGAGGGCAAGCAAGTGTTACGATTATTCGTGGATTATCACTTTGTGAAATAGAATTTAAAGACATATTAAAAGTTGTTTGGAAAGAAATGAGGGTAGCTATACTTTGTGGGACAACTCTTGCGATTGCCAATTTAGTAAAACTTTTGTTAGTAGATAAAGTAACTATGCAAGTAGCTTTAGTTGTTAATCTAACATTAATATTTACGATATTTCTTGCAAAAATAATTGGAAGTACATTACCATTATGTGCAAAAAAATTGGGATTTGATCCAGCAGTGATGGCAAGCCCATTTATTACAACAATTGTAGATGCATGTAGTTTAATAATATATTTCCAGATAGCAACCCATTTATTAGGAATATAATGAGGTAAAAATATATGAGTGAACCAGTAACATATGTGGTAAAAAAGAAGAAAAAAAACAGACTAAAAAAATTTTTTGTTTTTTTATTAAAAACAATATTAATTTTAATAATATTATTTTTATTAGCAGTAATTGTAGCAGAAACATTAGTGTTTATGTATTTAAAAGATATTAAAGAAAATGTTTCAGAAGAATTTGACAAATTACTTATGGGGATAAACACAGATTATGCAAACTCAAAAATTGTAGATATTAATGGAGAACAACTGGCTACATTAAATGGAGATGAAAAAAGGCAAATAATTACATTAGAGGAAATGTCTCCATACATACCAAAGGCATATGTATCTATAGAAGACGAAAGATTTTATGAACATCACGGAGTTGATATAAAAAGAACAGCTGGTGCAATTTATACATATATAAAAAATGAAGGTTTTTCCTCATTTGGAGGAAGTAGTATAACTCAACAGCTTGTAAAAAATATAACAAATGATAAAGAAGATAGCGTAGATAGAAAAGTAAGAGAGTGGATATTAGCATATGAACTAGAGCAAACACTCCCCAAGGAAAAAATACTTGAAAAATATTTAAATATTATTTTTGTAGGAGCAGATGTATATGGAGTAGAGCTTGGTTCCCAATATTATTTTAATAAAAGTGCAAAAGATCTTACACTTGCAGAAAGCGCTTACTTAGCAGGCATAACACATTTACCTAATCAATATAATCCGTTTGAAAATTTAGATAATGAAAAAACAATAAAAGACAGAACGAAAATAGTCTTGAAGAAAATGTTTGAATTAGGAAATATAACACAAAAAGAATATGTTAATGCAATTGCAGAAGTTAATAAGGGTTTAAAATTTAATCAAGGAAACAAAGTAGAAACAATATATTCTTACCACACAGATGCAGCATTAAATCAAGTCATAGAAGACTTTGCAAAAGAAAATAATATGTCTAT
This sequence comes from Clostridia bacterium, assembly GCA_051891435.1. Classification (GTDB taxonomy): domain Bacteria; phylum Bacillota; class Clostridia; order TANB77; family CAG-508; genus UMGS1933. The sequence goes on from JBJFFE010000016.1 coordinate 4,553, forward strand.
AGCAATGGCAAAAAGTTATATTTACTCAAATAGATTAACAATATATACAACTCAAAATACTCAAATACAAAAAACAATGGAGGAAGAATTTAAAAATACTGCTTATGTCTTACCATCAAGGACGAGAGAAGGAGAAATAGCACAAGCTGCAATGGTAGTAATTGACCATAAAACCGGTTTTGTATTAGGTTGCGTTGGCGGAATGGGAGAAAAAACGGTATCAAGAGGGTTAAATAGAGCAACACAAAGTACAAGGCAAACAGGATCTTCAATGAAACCTCTTTCAGTTGTAGGACCAGCCTTGCAAGAAGGAATTATAACGCCGGCATCTATATACAATGATTCAAGAACTACTTTTACTTTAAAAAATGGAACAAAATATACACCTAAAAACTCTGGTTCATATAGAGGAAATATAACAGTAAGACAAGCAATAGAAACTTCTCAAAATATACCATTTGTAAAAATAATGGAACAATTAACACCAGAAAAATCAAGAGAGTATTTATTAAAAATGGGAATAAGTACACTAACCGAAAATGATAATGATTTATCTTTGGCAATAGGTGGGTTAGATAAAGGTATTAGCCCACTAGAAATGGCAGCAGGTTATGCTACTATTGCAAATGATGGTGTATATATAAAACCAACTTTTTATACAAAAGTGGTAGATTCTAAAGGAAATGTGGTATTAGAAGCAAAACAACCAACTGAAAGAGTGTATTCAGAAAGCGTGGCATATGTATTAAAACATTTATTAATTCAACCAGTAAAAGGAACAAGAGGAACTGCAAAATTTTGTGCAATAGATGGAATAGATGTAGCGGCAAAAACAGGAACAACAGATTATGATTATGATAGATGGCTTTGTGGTTTTACACCGTATTATACAGCTGCCACTTGGTATGGATATGATTATAACGAGACTGTAAGGTATAATGGGCAAAATCCAGCAGGCTTAATGTGGTCGGCTGTTATGACTAAAATTCATTCTGGATTAGAACCAGCAGTATTTGAAGCTCCAGAGTGGGTTGGAACGTATAAAATATGTAAATCTACTGGAATGCTTGCTACATCCAGATGTTGGAACACTTATGATGAGGTCTTAGATGAAACTCATTTACCGGATTATTGTACAAAGCACTCATATAGATAGAAGCATAAATTAAAAAATAAAAGGAGAGAAAATAATATGAAAAATAAATCAATAACAAGTAGAGATTTGGATTTTGCAGCTTGGTATACAGATATAGTAAAAGCAGCAAAACTTGCATCATATTCAAACGTAAAAGGATGTATAGTAATAGAACCAAATGGATATGCAATTTGGGAACAAATGCAAAAAACACTAGATAAAATGTTTAAAGAAACAGGGCATCAAAACATTTGCATGCCAATGCTTATACCAGAAAATTTAATGAAAAAAGAAGGAGAATTAATCAATGGATTTGCACCAGAAGTTGCTTGGGTAACAATGGGAGGACAAAAAGAATTAGAAGAAAGAATGTGTATTAGACCAACTTCTGAAACTTTATTTAGTGATTACTACAGTTCTATTGTAAAATCTTATAGGGATTTACCAATTAAATATAATCAATGGTGTAATGTATTAAGATGGGAAAAAGAAACTAGACCATTTTTAAGAAGTAGAGAATTCTTGTGGCAAGAGGGACATACAATACATGAAACAGCAGAGGAAGCGGAAGAAGAAACATACGGAATGTTAAATATATATAAAAAATTTTTTGAAGAATATTTGGCAATACCAGTTATAACAGGAAGAAAAACAGAAAAAGAAAAATTTGCAGGAGCAGAATATACACTTACAGTAGAAGCCTTAATGTATAATGGTGTGGCTCTTCAATCTGGAACAACTCATTATTTTGGACAAAAGTTCTCTAAAGCATATGATATTTCATTTGCAGATAGAAATAACGAAAAAGCTTATGCCTATCAAACATCTTGGGGAGTTTCAACAAGAATGATTGGTGGTCTAATAATGGTACATAGTGATGATAATGGACTAATTCTACCACCTAAAATAGCACCAAGACAAGTAGTACTTGTACCAATTGGAAAATCTGAAGAAGTATTTAAACTTTGTGAAAAATATTGCGAAGAATTATTAAATGCAGGAATTATTGCATATGTAGATAATTCTGAAAAATCTCCAGGATTTAAATTTGCAGAAGCAGAAGTAAATGGAATACCAGTAAGAATAGAAATTGGAGAAAGAGACTTAGCAGAAAATAAAATAACATTTGCAAGAAGGGATACTAGAGAAAAAATAGTAGAAAGTTTGGATGTAAATGTTGTAGAATATACAAAAAATTTATTAGATTCAATTCAAAATAATTTATATAATAGAGCATTGCAAAGAAGAGAAGAATTAACATATGAGTGCCACAACCTAAAAGAGGTAGAAAAAATAATGAATACAAAACCAGGATTTATAAAAGCAATGTGGTGTGGAGACGAAGAGTGCGAACTTAAAATGAAAGAGATAAAAGGAACAAAATCTAGATGTATATTAGAAGACCACGGAGCAATAGACGATAAATGTATTGTATGCGGAAAACCAGCAAAACATTTGGTGGTATGGGGAATACAATATTAAAATGTAGGGGAGGATTTCCATGTCCGCCAGAGGGCAGGGGTGGAACCCTGCCCCTACAAATGCCACAAAATAACAAAGATAGAAGGAGGAACATATGCGAATTATTTTAGCATCTCAATCTCCAATGAGAAAAGAATTATTAAAACAAATGGGATTAGAATTTGAAGTATTAGTTAGTAACGCAGATGAAACTTTTGAAGAAGGTTTAAGTTTAGAAGAACAATCAAAACGATTAGCATACATAAAAGCTAAAACTGTTTTTGATGAGACAGAAGGTGACAGAATAATTATAGGTTCAGACACGATGATTTTAAAAGACAATGTAGTTTATGGAAAACCAAAAGACAAACAAGATGCAATAAATATGTTAAACAAACTAAAAAATACTCATCACACAGCTATTACAAGCCTTTGCGTTTTAGTAGAGAAAAATGGAGAATATAAAGAATATTTAGACTATGATACAACAAAAGTATTTTTTAAAGATATGACAGAAGAGGAAATATTAAAATGGATTGAAATCGGAAATCCATACAATAAAGCTGGAGCATATGCAATTAGAAGTCCATTTTGTGTATTTATAGAAAAAATAGAAGGAAATATTACAACAGTACAAGGCTTACCAGTTCACAAACTATATGACATATTAAAACAATTGAAATAAATCGCAAACATTGTAGGGGCAGGGTTCCACCCCTGCCCGTAAAAAGGAGAATAAACATGAAAATAATATATGGTACAGGAAATCAAGAAAAGATTGCTGAAATAAAAAAATTATTTAAAAACCATAACATAGAGGCAGAAATATTATCATTAAAGGATATTGGGTTTGATGAAGAAATAGATGAAAATGGAACAACATTTGAAGAAAATTCAATGATAAAGGCAAAAGCAGTAAAAAAATTCTGTGATAAAAATAACATAAATGAAATCATAATAACAGATGATGCAGGACTTTGTGTAGATGAATTAAATGGAGCACCAGGAGTACATAGTGCGAGATATGCAGGAGACCATGCACCACAAGAAGTAACATTAAATAAATTAATGAATGAAATGAGAGATATTCCAAAAGAAAAGAGAAAAGCACAGTTTGTTTGTGTTTTAACCGCATTATTACAAAATGGCGAAACCATTGTAGCTAAAGGAGTAACTAAAGGGAGCATAGCAGAAAAAATAGGAACAATGGGAGGACTTACCTTTTGCCCAGTATTTATTCCAGAAGGAACAAATAAAGTAATGAATGACCTAACAGATGAGGAAAAAGAAGAAACACATAGAGAAAAAGCATTTAAAGAATTAATAAAAAAATTAAATATAAAATAATGTAGGGGTCGGTGTCCTCGGCGACTCGTTCTTACGAAGGATAGACCTGTAAAAATAAATGAAGGAGAATAAAACCAATGAAAGAACAAATTATTGAATTATTAAAATCTACTAATAGGGAAGGCATGGATAAATTAATAGAATTTTTAGAAAAATCAGATTTCTTTAAAGCACCAGCAAGTACAAAATTTCATGGAGACCATGAAGGAGGTTTGGCAGAGCATAGCTTTAAAGTATATGAAATATTAAAAGAAAAGGTAAAAATAGCTGGTTTAGATATACCAGAAGAAACTATAATAATATCAGCACTATTACATGATATATGCAAAACTAATTTTTATAAAATAGATTATAGAAACGCCAAAAATAGTTTAGGAGTTTGGGAAAAAGTTCCATATTATACAATTGAAGATACTATTCCATATGGACATGGGGAAAAATCTGTAATGATGCTTACAGAGTACATAAAACTAACAAATGATGAAAAATATAGTATACGTTGGCACATGGGATTTTCTGAACCAAAAGAATTATATGGAACATTAGGGCAAGCTTTTACAAAATATCCATTAGCATTGTTATTGCATGAGTCAGACTTAGAAGCAACATACTTTTTTAATATATAATTTTGCCGTCCGCAAAATCTCGTCGGGGCTTATATATTAATATGAGAGGAGAAATTAATCATGAATTTTATTGAAAAAATTAAAGAAAAAGCAAGTAAAGAGGTAAAAACAATAGTATTACCTGAAGCAACAGATATAAGAGTTTTAAAAGCAACTGAAATATTAAATAAAGAAAAGTTTGCAAAAGTTATACTTATTGGAAATGAAGAAAAAGTAAATAAACTTTCAAAAGAAAACAATATTAATCTTGGAGATACAAAAATAATAAATCCAGAAAATTCAGAAAAACAAGAAGAATATGCAAATAAACTTTATGAACTAAGAAAAGCAAAAGGAATGACAGAAGAAGAGGCAAAAAAATTAATATTAAATCCAGTTTACTATGGAATGATGATGGTAAAATTAGAAGAGGCTGATGGATTGGTATCAGGTGCGATACATTCAACAGCAGATACTTTAAGACCAGCACTACAAATAATAAAAACAGCTCCAGAAACGAAACTGGTTTCTACTTTTGCAGCAATAGATGTTCCAAATTGTGAATTTGGAGAAAATGGGTTATTTTTCTTTGCAGATTGTGGATTAAATCAAAATCCTAATAGTGAAGAATTAGCTGAAATTGCATTATCTACTGCAAAAAGTTTTGAAACTTTAGTAGGAGAAGAGCCAAAAGTGGCAATGCTTTCTTACTCTACAATGGGAAGTGCAAAAGCAGAAGAGGTTACAAAAGTTCAAGAAGCAACACATATTGCAAAAGAACAAGCACCAGATTTAATGTTAGACGGGGAAATGCAATTAGATGCAGCAATTGTTCCAAGTGTAGCACAAAGTAAAGCACCAGAAAGCAAAGTTGCAGGAAAGGCAAATGTACTAGTATTCCCAGAACTAGAAGCAGGAAATATAGGTTATAAATTAGTAGAAAGACTTGCAAAAGCAGAAGCATATGGACCAATATGCCAAGGAATAGCAAAGCCAGTAAACGATTTATCAAGAGGTTGCAAAGCAGAAGATATAGTTGGTGTTGTAGCAATAACAGCAGTGCAAGCACAAAATATGTAGATATGTATTAATTGCTAAAATTTTCTTACCTTTTACCCCTTGCATACTCTTTTACCATATAGTATAATTAGCTTGTAATTAAAAACACAAAAGAAAGGGGAAAGAGATATGAATAAAACAGTAAAAACAATTATTATTGCACTTATTGTTATTGCAATAGTAGTAGCAGTTGTTGTTGCAATTTTTATGGTAAATAGAAAACCAAAAACAAATTTGGAGACAGTAAATAGTAATGAGGATTTATTAGCATTGGTTGATAAACTTTATGAGGGGCAAAAAGGTTTATTCTCAAGTTTGCAAAATGAAGCAGTAGATGTTACAGATGATGATTTTATACAATATTATACAGGACTTGAAAATGGTACAAACTTAGAATATGTTGTTACATCAGAACCAATGATTAGTTCACAAGCATATTCACTAGTACTTGCGAAAGTAAAAAATGGTGTTGATGCTAATTCAGTTGCAAAAGAAATGTCTGAAAAAGTAAATACATCAAAATGGATATGTGTTTCTGCAGAAAAACTTTATGTAACAAGTAGTGGAGATATAGTATTCCTTGTAATGTCTAGTGAAGATATGGCTAAACCTATTTACGAAAAATTTAAAACATTAGCTGGAAATGTAAATGAAGTATATGAAAAAACTGAAGAAGAAATAGAATTACCACCAGAAATGTATTAATAAAAACTATAAAGTATCGCCGTAGATTAATTATATATTTTACGGCGATATTGCTATGTATAAGGAGAAAAAATGGTATTTTCAAGTATAACTTTTTTATTTTATTTTTTACCAATAGTGCTATTGGTTTATTATACAGTACCAAAAAAATGTAAAAATATAGTATTATTAATAGCATCACTTACATTTTATTTTTATGGAGAACCCAAATACACATTATTAATGGTATTTTCCATTATTTGTACATACTTTTTTGGACTTTTAATTAATAAATATAAAAAACATTCAAAATTATTTTTAGTGCTTTCAATTGCTATAAGTGTAGGAATATTAATTTATTTTAAATATATAAACTTTATAATACAAAACATTAATTTATGGCTTACAAACAAAATAGATTTTATTCATGTTGTATTGCCAATAGGAATATCATTCTATACTTTCCAAATGATTAGCTATATTGTTGATGTATACAGAGGACAAGCAAAGGTTCAAAAAAATATTTTAAAACTTGCAATGTATATTTCACTATTCCCACAATTAATAGCAGGACCAATTGTACGATATACTACAATAGAAGAACAACTTGAAAATAGAAAACACACATTTGAAAAATTTGCTTTTGGAGTTAGAAGATTTGTGATTGGACTTGGTAAAAAAGTGCTAATTGCAAATGTTTTAGGAGAATTAACTTCCATATTTCTATCAAGTAATGAGATGAGTGTTTTATATTATTGGATATATGGAATAGCTGCAATGCTTCAGATTTATTTTGATTTTTCTGGTTATTCAGATATGGCTATAGGTCTTGGAAAAATGTTTGGTTTTGATTTTTTAGAAAATTTTAATTACCCATATACTGCAACAAGTATAACCGACTTTTGGAGAAAATGGCACATATCACTAAGCTCATGGTTTAGAGATTATGTATATATTCCACTTGGAGGAAATAGAGTAAGTAAACTAAAATGGATAAGAAATATTCTTATAGTGTGGATGCTAACAGGACTATGGCATGGCGCAGCATGGAACTTTATACTTTGGGGATTATTCTTTGGAATATTATTAATTATAGAAAAACTATTTTTAGAAAAAATCTTAAAAAAATTGCCTAAATTTTTATCAAGAATTTATGTATTGATGGCTGTAATGATTAGTTTTATTATATTTAATGGAGAAAACTTTACACAAATTATGCAAAATATAGGAGGACTAATTGGAATAGGGGGAATTCCGCTAGTTTCAAAGGAAAGTATATATTATTTAAAAAGCTATTTTGTGGTTATTGCAGTTGGAATAGTTGGGGCAACTCCAATTTTTAAAAACATTGCAAATAACAAAAAAATACATAAAGTTATTAATATATTAGAACCTATATTTTTACTTGGAATATTACTACTTTCTACAAGCTATATTATAGATGGTTCATTTAACCCATTTTTATATTTTAGATTTTAGGAGGGGAAAATAATGCAATATAAAACAAAAAACATAATTATTACAATAGGTTTTGTGAGTTTATTAATACTAGTATTTTCCATAAACATAGTAGTAGAAGATAAACAAATATCTATTACAGAAAGAAGAAAACTAGCAGGTTTCCCAGAAATTTCTATATCTAAATTATTAACAGGGGAAACAACTAGTAAATTCGAAAATTACGCAGTAGACCAATTTGTTGCTAGAGATACTTTTAGAAGTATTAAAGCTTTTTATAGCACAAACATTTACAGACAAAAGGATAACAATAACTTTTTCGAAAAAGATGGAGCAATTTATAAAATGGATTATCCGTTAAATGAGAAAAACATAGAAAAATCTGCAAGTAAAATTAATGAGGTATATAATACATATTTAAAAGGTATGAATGTATACTTTGCAATTATTCCAGATAAAAATTATTATTTAGAAAATGATGACCACTTAAAATTTGATTATAACCTAGTAAAACAAATTATGAATAATGAGCTAACTAACCTAAAATATATTGATATTTGGGATAGTTTAGAACTAGAGGATTATTACAAAACAGACCTTCATTGGAGACAAGAAAAATTGGGTAGGGTCGTAAATACAATAGAAACAAATATGAATTTAAAAAACACAGAAAGTAACTATGTAATATGTGATTTAGGAAAATTTTATGGAACATATTATGGACAATTAAGTGCAAATGTTATGCCAGATAAAATGTATGTTTTAATTAATGATACAATAAATAATTGTATTACATATAATTATGAAACCCAAAAAACAGGTAAAATCTATGATGAAACACCTTCACAAGATAAATATGATATTTATCTATCAGGTGCAACACCAATAATTAGTATAGAAAATGAAAATGCAACAACAGACAAAGAGCTATTAATGTTTAGGGACTCATTTGGAAGCAGTATAGCACCATTATTAATGGAAAATTATAAAAAAATAACACTAATAGACTTAAGGTACATATCAAGTAAAATACTGGGTTCATATATTGAATTTAAAGACCAAGATGTTCTATTTTTATATAGTACAGTAGTATTAAATCAAAATATATTAAAATAGAAAAATTATCCTAATAAACTCTTGCATTATGGCAAAATATAATATAAAATAAAAACCTAGGAAAAATTAAACCAAATTTAGAAGGAGAGACCAGATATGAAAATTTTAGTAGTAAATTGTGGAAGTTCATCATTAAAATATCAATTAATAAACATGGATAATGATGAAGTATTAGCATCAGGAAAATGTGACAGAATTGGTGTAAAAGGGATGGAAATGCCTTTTGTTGAGTACAAAAGAAATGGAAAAAAACATGTAAAAGAATTAGAATTACCAAACCATACAGTAGCATTTGAAGCTGTACTTGAATTTTTAACAGATGCAGAAATTGGAGCAATAAAAGATATTAGCGAAATTGATGCTATAGGTCATAGAATAGTAAATGGAGGACCAAGCTTTACAAAATCAGTAGTAATTACACCAGAAGTTTTAGAAGAATATAATAAATGTATTGAATATGCACCATTACATAATCCAGCACATTTACAAGGAATAAATGCTTGTATGAGCTTAATGCCAAATGTGCCAGAAGTATTAGTATTTGATACATCATTCCATAGAACAATACCAGAAAAAGCAGCATTATATGCAATACCATATGAATATTATGAAAAATATGCAATAAAAAGATATGGAGCACATGGTATATCACATCAATTTATAACAAAAGCTGCAGCAGAAAAACTAGGTAAAAAACCAGAAGAAATAAACATTATTTCTTGCCATTTAGGAAATGGAGCAAGTTTAGCAGCAATAGAAAAAGGTAAATGTGTAGATACATCAATGGGATTAACACCACTTGAAGGATTAGTTATGGGAACAAGATCTGGAGATGTAGACCCAGCAGTTTTACAATTTGTAATGAAAAAAGAAAACTTAAGTATAGACGAAATGTTAAATATCTTAAATAAAAAATCAGGTATGCTTGGCGTATCTGGAACAACAGGAGATATGAGAGACTTAAAAGGATTAAGAGATAAGGGAGATAAAAGAGCAGAACTTGCATTAGAAATGTTCTCATACAGAGTAAGAAAATATATTGGAGCATATATGGCAGTGTTAGGGCATGTAGATGCAATTATATTTGAAGGCGGAATTGGAGAACATAACTTAGATGCAGTTGCAAAATCAGTTGAAGGATTAGAAGAATTTGGAATAAAATTAGATAGAACAAACTTAGCTGATGAATGTTATGAAGGAATAATAAGTACACCAGATTCAAGAATTCCAATGTATGTAATTCCAACAAACGAAGAACTAGAAATAGCAAAAGAAACAATGGAATTAGTAAAATAAGTAATTTAGGGGTTCAATTCTTCGAAGTTTATACAAGAAACCTCCTTTAACAAGGGAGGTGGCAGCCGAAGGCTGACGGAGGGTTCTTAAATCAAATTTAAAAGAACCCCCAGTCACCTTCGGTGACAGCCCCCTTATTAAAGGGGCTCTCGTGATAGGCCTTTGAAGCTTGTTACACAAATTTTAATTAAACAGCAATTCATATTAGTTATAAATGTAGATACAGGGAATTTGACCCTGTATATTTTATAAGAGGGAGTAAATATGAGTAAAAAAAGAGAAATCTTATTAATAACATTAATCTTAATAGTACAAACAATAATATTTGTAATAGTAGGAGTAAATAAATCATACATACACATGGATGAAGCATATTCATTAGGACTTGCAAGCTATGATAAAGTAGAAATACAAGATAACGAAGATTTTTATAATACTTGGCATAATAAAGAATATTATGAAGATTATTTAACAGTAAATGATGATGAAGTAGGCCAATATTCACAGGTATATGAAAATCAAAAAAACGATGTTCATCCACCTTTATATTATTTAATATTAAGAATTGCTATGGGATTTTCAAAAAACCATTATTCAAAATGGCCAGGAATAGTGGTAAATATTATAATATACATGTTTATAACAATATTTATGTACTTAATACTAGAAAAAATATTGGCAAATAAGGAAAAATCAAAAGAAAAAGCAATGATACTGGCATTTATTTCATCAATAACAATGGCGTCATTAACAAATGTAATATATATTAGAATGTATACACTTTCTACATTAAATATATTAATTACAACATATTTACATATGAAGCTATTAGATAGTGAAAAGTTAAACTACAAATTATTAATTGGCATTGGACTTAGTGCTCTAGCAGGTTCTCTAACACATTATTATTACTTATTCTATTTAGCAATGTTATACTTATTATTTGCAATAAAATATATAAAAGAAAAGAACTTTAAAAATTTAATTTGGTATACTATAACAATGGGAATAGCAGGAATTCTATCACTTGCAATTTTCCCATATTCAATCAAGCATATGTTTTTTGGGTATAGAGGACAAGGGGTAATTAGCAAATTAATGGATGTACCACAATTTTTAACAAGCCTCAAAGAATATCTAAAAAAAGTGAATATATTTGCCTTTAATAAATTGATGCTTGTAACTTTTGCTATAATATTGGTTTTAATAGTTTGTAATTTAATAAAAAATAAAAATGTTGTAAAGGAAAAAAATAAATATACAAAATTTATAATTTTTCCAACACTGTTTTACTTTATATTAGTTGCAGTAGCTTCGCCTTGGATAGAACTTCGATACATAATGCCAGTCTGCGGTTTGATATTTGTTTTAGTAATATATTACTTATACGAACTTCTAAATAACATATTGGGTGAAAAAATGTCAAATATATTAGTTGGATTAATTTTAGTCATAATATTAATAGCACCTGCTATCTTTAAAATCGAACCAGAAGTAGCTTTTAGCGATAAAAAGGAAATAGTGCAAAAATTAGGAAACGAATTAAATGTTCCAACTATCTATTGCTTTAATTCTGAGCAAAATAGATTTTTAGATGATATTTTGCTGTTCGCAACTGTAGATGAATCTTATGTTGCAAAAGATATGGAATATACAGTAGAAAACATGCAACAAATATTAGCAGGAAAAGATACACAAAAAGGACTTGTAATTTTTATAAATGAGGGTCAAGAAAATGATGATATTTTAGAAGTTTTAAAAGAAACAACAAACTTGACAAATTGTGAATATTTGAAAAGATTAAATGCATGTGATGTGTATTATTTAAATTAAAAATTTATTTATTATTCAGCCATTTTGTGTACTTTACAAAATGGCTGAACGCTTATATTTAATATATATTCACACTTAAACTGTAAAAAAAATTCATGCAAAAAAAAATAAAAAAATGTTGAAAAATAGTATGTAGTATAATATAATAAATTTAAATTTGAGATTACTGAAGAGAAGGGTAAAAAATGAAAAAGTTTTTTAAGTTTTTAGGAATATTTTTATTAATTGTAATTATAGCCTGTGTTGCTGCAGTAGCTATATTTTTAAAGTCCAAATTAAATAAAATTAATTATGAAAATGTAACAGTAAATGAGATAGAAATAAATGAAGGTGTAGAAGAAGTACTAACAGGTTATACCAATATAGCACTTCTAGGATTAGATGCCCAAGATGCTACTTTTACAAACAGCAGAAGTGACTGTATAATGATAATAAGTATAAATAATGAAACAAAAGATGTAAAAATAGCATCAGTATATAGAGATACGTACTTAAATATAGAAGGACATGGATTAGACAAGGTAACACATGCATATGCTTATGGAAAAGCACCTTTAGCACTGAGTACACTAAATACAAATTTAGATTTAGATATAACAAAATATGTAACAATAGACTTTGACTCTGTTATAAACATTGTAGATGCAATTGGTGGAGTAACCATAACAGTAACATCTGCAGAAGCTTCACAAATTCCAGGAATAAGTGGAGCAGGTACATATAACTTAACAGGAACACAGGCACTAGCATATGGAAGAATAAGAAAAATAGATAGTGACTATGTCAGAACAGAAAGAATGAGAACAGTATTAATTAAAGTTTTTGAAAAGGCAAAGGGACTAACATATGCAAAATTAAATTCTTTGATAGATGAGTTATTACCAGAAGTTACAACAAACATAACTCAAACAGAAATACTATCATATGCATCAAAAATTACTGCATATAATGTAATTGATAATTTTGGATGGCCATATGAAGTAAGAGGATATACTGGAGCAGCATGGTATGCAGCACCTGTAACATTAGAAGAAAATGTAAGGAAGCTACATGAACAATTATTTGAAAACGAAGAATATGAAGTATCTGAAACAGTAAAAGGAATAAGCCAAAGTATAATAAATAGAACAGGGTATAGATAAAAATAATTAAATAACAATAAAGATTTTGGGGGATAAAAATGAAAAAAATACGTAAGTATAGAAATGTCTTGTTGTTTTTAATAGATATATTAATAATCTTTGGAGCATATTTTATAACAGCATTTTTAATGCTAGATATGGCAAAATTTATAAGTGCGGATAATTTAGAATTAATAAGTAATTCTATTATAATATCATTATTTGTATACGAAATAGTTTTTGGAATATTTGATTTATATAAAAACATTACAAGATATGAAAATGGTAAAGATTATATAAAATACATATTAGCATGTGGAATTTCAGCATGCTTAGTAATTTTGTTAAAATTTATATTCAAATTACAGTTAGTAACTGTTAAACAAATATTATTTACAAGTATAATAGTTGCTGTTGGAACTGTTACATATAGGGTAATAATAAGATTTATATTAACATTTGGAACTGATAGCACGGCTAATATTTCTGAAGATAAGAGAAAAAATTTACTTATAATTGGAGCAGGAGAAGCTGCAAGAGATATAATAAAAACCTTAAAAACAACAATGAGAAATACTTATAATATTGTTGGACTTATTGATGATAATGAGGGCAAATTCCACTATTTAATATCTGGTGTAAAGGTATTAGGAGATAGATACAAAATTGTAGAAATATGCAAAGCAAACAAAGTAGATGTAATATTCTTTTCAATTGCGAATATAAGCAATCAAGATAAAAAAGAAATATTACAAATTTGCCAAGAAACTGGGGCAAAACTTAGAATGTTACCAGGAACAGCAGACTTAATAAAAAATAAGAATGTAATGCAAAATTTAAGAGATGTAGAAATAGAGGATATTCTTGGAAGAGATCCTATAGTACTAGATAATGAAAATATCGGAGAAATAATAAAGGACAAGCCAATTCTAGTAACAGGTGGAGGAGGCTCTATTGGTTCAGAATTATGTAGGCAGATTGTAAAATACAAACCAAGTAAACTAATAATTTTTGATATATATGAAAACAATCTATATAATATTGAAATAGAACTAAAATCAAATCCAGATAATAATGATGTTGAAATAGTACCTATTGTAGGAAGTGTAAGAGACAAAAAAAGATTAGAAAATGTATTTGAGAAATACACACCATATTTAGTATTCCATGCAGCAGCACATAAACATGTGCCATTAATGGAAGGAAGTCCGTTAGAGGCTATAAAAAACAACATATTTGGAACATACAATACAGTAAACTGTGCAGATAAATATAATGTAAAAAAATTTATATTAATATCAACAGATAAGGCAGTAAACCCAACCAATATAATGGGTGCATCAAAAAGAATGTGTGAAATGATAGTACAAGCAAAAAACAAAGTAAGTAAAACAGATTATGCAGCTGTAAGATTCGGAAATGTGCTTGGAAGCAATGGCTCAGTAGTTCCATTATTTAAAAAACAAATAGCTGCTGGTGGACCAGTAACAGTTACACATAAAGAAATAACAAGATTTTTTATGACAATACCAGAAGCGGTGGGATTAGTTTTACAAGCAATGAGTTATGCAAAAGGTGGAGAAATATTTGTATTAGATATGGGAGAACCTGTAAAAATATATGACTTAGCAGTATCACTTATAAAATTAACAGGATTAGAACCAAATGTAGATATACCAATAAAAATAACAGGATTAAGACCTGGGGAAAAACTATATGAAGAACTTTTAATGAAAGAAGAGGGCTTAACACAAACTGAACACAATAAAATATTTATAGGAAAACCATCAAACATAACAAACGAAGAACTAGAAAATAAAATAAAAATACTACAAGAACTTGTTGCAAATGAAAACGTGGAAATTAGTAAAATAAAACAAACAATGAGAAAAATAGTACCAACATATAAAGAAGCAGAACAAGAAAAAACAGAGATAAACAATTTAGAAGTAAAACCGAAAATAGATGGAAAGAAAATAAAAACAATACTAAATAAGGTAAACAAATCAAACAAAGATAATAATGAATTAAAAGTAGAGGTAGGGTGAAAGATACCTTAATATAATAAAGGAAGAACTATGAAAAATTTGTATATGATTATAAAAAGAATATTAGATATTTTATTATCTATACTAGCATTAATAATACTACTTCCGTTCTTTATTGTTTTTTCAATCATTATTAAAATAGAATCAAAAGGACCAATATTTTTCAAACAAGAAAGAATAGGAAAAAATAAAAAACATTTTAAAATATATAAATTTAGAACTATGAGAACCGATACTCCAAAAGATATGCCAACACATATGTTAAGAAATGCAGAAATGTACATAACTAAATTTGGTAAAATTATGCGAAAAACTAGCATAGATGAATTACCACAATTAATTAACATCTTAAAAGGAGATATGAGTTTTATAGGACCAAGACCTGCATTATGGAACCAAGATGACTTAATAGAAGAAAGAGATAAATATAATGCAAATGATATAAAACCAGGACTTACAGGTTTAGCGCAAATTAGTGGAAGAGATGAATTAGAAATACCTGTAAAAGCAAAATATGATGGAGAATATGTAGAAAAAATGTCACTATTGTTTGATATAAAGATATTTTTTAAAACAATAATTAAAGTATTTAAACATGATGGAGTTGTAGAAGGAAGTCAAGAGAAAGAAAAAATTAAGGTATAAATAAGAAAAAAGTTGGTTATAAAACTATAATATATCAATAGACAAACAATAAAAGAATGGAGAAAAAAGCTTGAAGAAGATAAGTCAAAAAAAAATTAATATAAAAAAAGTTTTATTTGTAGCAACAGTAGATTCACATATATTAAGATTCCACCTCCCTTATCTAAAATATTTTAAAGAAACAGGTTATGAAGTTCATGTAGCAACGAATGGTGATGAAAAAATCCCATATTGTGATGTTAAACACACGGTATCGTTTGAAAGAAATCCATTTAAATTAAAAAATTTGAAAGCAATAAAACAACTTAAAGGGATATTGAAAAATGAAAGCTTTAACATAATTCATTGTCATACTCCAATGGGAGGAGCCATAACTAGAATATCAGCAAAAAAATATAGAAAATCTGGAACTAAAGTTATATATACCGCACATGGTTTTCACTTCTATAAAGGAGCACCATTGTTAAATTGGTTAATTTATTATCCAATAGAAAAGTGGTTATCAAAATATACAGATACTTTAGTTACAATAAACAGGGAAGATTATGAACTAGCAAAAAAGAAATTCAAAAAGTTAAAAAATATTGAATATGTTCATGGAGTAGGATTAGACACTAAAAAATTTGATATTAAAATTTCTGAAGAAGAAATAGAAAAGCTAAGAAATGAGATAGAAATAAATAAGGATAATATTGTATTAACATATGTTGCAGAATTAAATAAAAATAAGAATCAAATTTTACTAATAAAAACACTAAAAGAACTTATACAAGAAAATGCTAAATATAGATTGATTTTAGTAGGAGATGGAAACAAAAAGCAAGAATATGAAGAATATATAAAACAACATAAGTTACAAAAATATGTAAAAATATTAGGAAAAAGAGAAGATATACCACAAATTTTAAAATTAACTACCATTTATGTTGCTTCAAGCTTAAGAGAAGGACTTCCAATAAATATATTAGAAGCTATGTATATGAGATTGCCGATAATTGCAATGGATAATAGAGGACATAGGGAGTTAATAAAAAATAATGAAAATGGATTTTTAATAAATAATGATAGTAAAAAGATAGAACATAAAGTAAAGACGATTATAGAAAATAGAGAATTAGCAGAAAAATTTATAAAACAGAATAATGAAGAAATAAAAAAATATTTATTAGAGAATGTAATTAAAAAAATGAAAAAAATATATAAGGGAGAGTAGAAAATGAAAATATCAGTTATAAAAAATATTGGAATAGAAATTGATGATGAATACAAATGGAAAGATACACTCTTCTTAGATGAATATGTATCTTCTGACGATGAGAATGTTTATAAAGAATGTAAACAATTTATAAAATTAAAATATACTAAAAAACTAGATTTTTCAGAAGCTAGAATGATAGAAAAAAACTTATTTGTTTGCAATAAATATATCTATGATAAAGAAAAAAAGGCAAAAATTTATTTTGAAAATGATAATACGTGTGTTATTGAATCTAATCAAGAGTCAAATGAATGGCTAATTATAATGCTACAAATCATGTTGTTAAAAGAAGGATATTCTTTTATACATGCCGCTGCAGTTTCAAAAAATGGTGTTTCATTATTAATGCCATCATGGGGAGGAGTAGGAAAAACTGCTTCAGTAGCAAAACTGATTAAAAATGACTATAAACTATTAGGAGATGATTTAAATATTATAAATAAACAAGGAAAGATATATGCTTTCCCAAAAAAATTTGTTCTATATTTTTATCATAAAGAGTTATTCCCAGAGGTGTTTAAAGAAAAAAAAGTGTGGTGTAATAGCCAATTGAACAGTTTATATACCAATATTATTCCGACAGTAAAAAAAATATTGAGATATATACCAGGATTTTTGTCATTTGCTAGAAGACATAACCCACAATCAATAAAAGTATCACCAGTAGAGATATTTAAAAAAGAAAAAATTGATAGAGAAAGTAACATAGAACAAATTATGTGGATAGAACGAAATATAGGCAAGAAGAATTTCGAAATAGTAGATAGTAATAAACTAATATCAAAAGCAATTTCTGTAACTATGAATGAACTATTTACTGACAACATAACTGCAATTTTGATAATGTGTGGGATTGGAATGATATCATATAATGATGTATTTAATAATATGAATGAAATATTTCATGGAGCATTTACAGATAAAGAGTGTAGTATATTAAATGTATCTAAAACAGAAGATGTTTCAGTTGTCGCTAACGAAGTTTTAAAACACATAAAAATCTAGGAGATATGAAAATATGAAGATCGCATTTTTTTTAGATGTAAAATTAAAAGAGAAGGATGCTGTTTATTATACAACTGGTGCAGCTGATTACAAATATTTTAATAGCCATAAAATAACAAAAAATGATGAATTAATAGTATTGTGCAGACAAGAAGCCACAAATAACATTCAAGGATTAGCAAAATCTTCTGGGGAAAAAGTAAAATTTATTACAATAAGTAACTATAAAGAATTATTTAATAAAAAAATGAAAAACAATATAAAGGAAATGATTGACAATACAGACTTATGTATAGTAAAGCTACCCACAATAATTGGATTGTTTATTTGCCACATATTAAATAAAAAAAACAAAAAAATCATAATTGAAATGGTAGGATCACCATTGGAGGCATTATGGTACAGAGGAGGAATTATTTACAAAATTGTAGCCCCCATTATTTATAAACTAAACAAATATTATATAAAAAAAGCCGTATGCGTAACTTATGTGTCAAATAATTTTCTGCAAAATAGATATCCAACAGAAGGAAAAAAATTTACAATATCAGATGTACTAATTAGGGATATAGATAAAGAGGTATTAAATAATAGGATAAATAAGATAAAAAGGCTTGATATAAACACCGCTCCAATAAAAATAGGTTTAATAGGAGCTCTAGATGTAAACTATAAAGGACACTTAACTGCAATAAAAGCATTGAAAATATTAAAAAACAAATTTGAAAATATAGAATTGCATTTTTTAGGAAATGGCAATCAAGAAAGATGGAAAAAAATAGCGAAGAAAAACAAAGTTAAAAATAATATAATTTTTGATGCAACGCTACCACATGAAGAGATCTATAAATGGTTTGATAATATGGATATCTATATTATTCCAAGTATGACGGAAGGCATGCCAAGGTCTTTGATAGAAGCAATGAGTAGAGGTTGCCCATGTATAGGGACACAAGTAGGAGGAATTTCAGAATTACTTGATGAAGATATGATGATTAAGAAAAAAAATTATAAGCAACTAGCGCAAAGAATAAGTGATATAATTAATGACAAAGAAAAAATGATTTTTTATTCTGAAAAAAATATAAAGAAGGTAGTAAAATATCAAAGTAATGATATTAACAAAGAGATAGAGAAATATCATAATTTTATTTTGAAAGAGGCTATGAAATGATTAGAGTATTACAAGTAGTTAACCGTATGGGATATGGTGGAATAGAAACTTTTTTAATGAACATATATAGGAATATTGACAGAAGTAAAATTCAATTTGATTTTGCTGTACATACAGAAGAAAAAGGAGAATATGACGATGAAATAAAAAAAATGGGAGGTAATATTTATTATTTTAATTCAAGGAGAAATGGGTTAATAGAATATTATAAAGATTGGAATAAATTTTTAAAAGAAAATGCTTCAAAATATGTAGCAATACATATGCATGCTAGTTCTTTAACTACTGTTTTACCAATAAAGCTAGCAAAAAAGCATAAAATAAAGAACAGAATAATCCATGCACATAGTACTTTACAATCAGGAAAAATACACAATGTTTTAAACAAGATACACCAAATAAATATTAAAAAATATGCAACTGATTTATTTGCGTGTTCTACAGAAGCAGGAATTTATGTCTTTGGAAAAAATCCATTTTGCTTAGTACATAATGGAATAGATGTACTAAGGTATTCGTTCAATCAGAATATTAGACAACAAGTAAGAAATGAACTAGAAATAAAAGAAAACGAAGTTGCAATTGTACATATTGGAAGATTTGTTCCTGAAAAAAATCATAAGTTTTTAATTGATATTTTTGATAAAATTGATAACATTAATTTTCGTTGTAAACTGTTTTTAATAGGAGATGGAGTACTAAAGAATGATATAGAACAAAAAGTTAATGAGAAAAATTTACAAAACAAAATAAAATTTTTAGGAAGAAGAAATGATGTAAATAGAATATTACAAGGAATGGATTTGTGTATTTTTCCGTCAATATTTGAAGGATTACCTGTTACAATGATTGAGATGCAGGCAGCTGGGTTACCAATCTTTGCATCAAATAATATTTCATCGGA
Organism: Clostridia bacterium; assembly: GCA_051891435.1. Classification (GTDB taxonomy): domain Bacteria; phylum Bacillota; class Clostridia; order TANB77; family CAG-508; genus UMGS1933. Next base: position 24,702 of record JBJFFE010000016.1, read on the forward strand.
AACTAAAATTTCAGATTTAGTGGAATTTATATCTCTTTTAAAAAGTGATGAAGAATGGGCAAAATTAGTATTAGAAAATATGAATTTTCAAAGAAAAAATATGAGTGAAATAATAGAAAAGGCGGGTTATGATATAAAGAGTACAATTAATATGATATTGAATATATATTTAAGGAGTTAATATGTATAAAAAAAATGGCAATAAAAAATTATATTTATTTGTAGATATAATAATACTAATAATATCTATTATTATATCCACTTTCTATAATATAGAAGAATTATCAATTAATTATGAAAAAAATCTATTTATTTTAGGCTGGATTATAAATGTATTATTTTTGTGGGATATTTATAGCATATATAAAATAAAAAGGAATATTTTAGATTTTAATATAATTTTTTTGATTTTTTTATTTGTATTTTGTAATGGACAAACGTTTCTATATACATTAGGAGTTCCTATAAAGAAACTTTCAGTAATAAAAATAGCATCTAGTTACCAAATAATGAAAGAAATAATATATTTTTATTTTAGTTTATTGTTTTTTCAAATAGGTTCTATGTTATGTATAAATAGTAATAATGATAATATAGAAGATATAAATGATAATATTTTTAAAAAATCAATTAAAATATTTGCATATATGCTTGCAATAATATCGGTAATACCATACGTATACATACTATTACCCAAGATTAAATTATCTGTACAATTAGGATATAAAGCATTATATACAAACTCTACTTCTATATCAGGTGTTATTGGCTATATTGCAAAAATGTTTATACCTTCTTTAATAATGCTATTATATAGTTATAAAAACAATAAGAAAATTGCTTATTTTATAATAGGAGTATTGTCAACAATAGCCTTTGTAAATGTATTTATAGGTGCAAGAGGGGATGGACTTTCAATTATAGTAATAATATTAGTATTTTATGGTACTTGTATACAAAAGTTTGAAAAAGGTAAAATATTAAAATTAGCAATAATAGTATTATTAATAATGATTGTAATTCCAATTGCTGCTACTTTTAGAACACAAGAAAATAAAAGTATATCAGCGTTTGTAAATGAAATTCAAAAAAATATTACAAGTACTGAAACTAATTTTTTAGTAAAGACAATTTCCGAACTAGGCTATACAATGCACTCTTTTATATTGACAGATGAAGTTGTTCCTAATATAGTAGATTATAAATATGGAGAGTCATATATTGCAAGTATAATGATGATAATTCCTAGTAAGTTAATGGGGGGGTATTCATTTGCTAATAGTGCTGCGTTAGATATCTGGTTGCAAGATATACATAATATGTCATATGGACCAGGATTTTCAATTGTTGCAGAAACTTATTATAATTTCGGATTTTATGGAGGGATAGTATTTATTATGGTAATAGGATTTGTATATTCAAAAGTTTTGAATATGCACTCTAATAAAAGCAATAAAAATACATTACTAAAATTACTATCATTAGTATTTTTATACAACTCTTTGTTAGTAGCTAGATTTCCGTTCCATAATACGGTCAGAAATATAGTATACATGTATATAATACCATATTTATCAATTATTCTTATATATAATACTATTACAAGGAAAGAGAGGAATTAAACATGAAATTATTGTCAATATTTACGCCAACTTATAATAGGGGGTACATAATAGAGAAACTATATAAATCACTATTAGAGCAGAACACAGATGTAGAATTCGAATGGATTATAATAGACGATGGCTCAACTGATGACACTGAACAAAAAGTGAAACTATGGAAGAAAAATCATAATAATTTTGACATTATATATAAAAAACAAATTAATAGAGGAAAACATATAGCAATAAATGAAGGTGTAAAATTAGCAACCGGAAAGTTGTTTTTTATAGTAGATTCAGATGACCATTTAGCAGATAATGCAATAAATAAAATTGCATATTGGGAATCTAAATTCACAAAAGAAGAAAAAGAAAAGTTTGTAGGCATTTCAGGAAATAGAGGATATAATGAGAAAAAGATAGTTGGTAAAACATTTAAAGGGAAATACCTTGATGCCACAACTATTGAGAGAAGAAAATATAATATATTAGGAGATAAGGCAGAAGTATTTTATACAGAAGTTTTAAGAAAATATGAATTTCCACAAATTGAAAATGAAAGATTTTTATCTGAAGCATATATCTGGAATAAAATCGCACTAGATGGATATAAAATAAGATGGATTAATGAAATTTTTATTATATGTAATTACTTACAAGATGGTCTTACTGCTAAATCTTACAAAATTGCAAGAGAAAATCCAAAAGGAACGTTACTATATTTAAAACAATTAATAGAAATTGAAAAAAAAACAATTAGAAAATTGGCGCATTATGTATCATATTGTAATATTGCATCAGAAATTTATACTAAAGAAGAGATAATAAAACAACTTAATATATCCAATTTAAAATATAATATGTTTATAATAATAGGTAATGTAAGGAAAGTAATAAATGATAAGAGTAAAAAAAATAATAAAATATTTAAAAATGAAAATTAATTTAAAGAAAACTAAAAACACAATTATAAATTCAATGGATATATGTAATGATATAAACATAGGTGAAAATTGTGTTATTGCAAAAACAGTACGAATAGGTACAAACGTGAAGATTGGAAAATGCACATATATTAGCCCTAGAAGTACTGTTGACTCAAATGTTATAATAGGTAGTTATTGCTCAATAGCACCAAATGTTTTTATAGCACCAGGACAACATAAAATAAGTAATGTGACTACGCATCCGATATTATTCGATCCAATTTGGAGAAAAAAACTAAATATACCAGAAAAAGAATATTATCAAAAAGAAATTGGTAAACAAGAAAAAGAAACAATTATTGGAAATGATGTGTGGATACGGATTAAATGCAATTATTATGAGAGGAATAATAATAGGAAATGGAGCTATAATTGGAGCAGGAGCTATAGTTACTAAAGATGTTCCGCCATATGCTGTTGTTGCAGGAAATCCAGCTAAAATAATAAAATACAGATTTGAAGAAGAACAAATAAAAAAACTTGGCAAAATGGATAAGTGGTGGGATTTACCAATTGAAGTTATAGAACGAAGAATACCAGAAATGTATAACATTGAACAGTACATAAACAAATATTATCAGGAGGAAAAATGAGAACAGAAAATTCAATAAAAAATGGAATAATTGCAGCTACTATGACAATAATAAATATATTAATAGGATTTATTGCACAAAAAGTATTTATTGTTTCTCTTGGAAAAGAATATTTGGGAATAAATAGTTTATTTACAAATATTATATCTATGCTTTCAATAGTAGAACTAGGATTCCGGTTCTGCAATAATATATAATTTATATAAACCTTTAGCAGATAATAATAAAGAAGAAATAAAAACATTAGTTGATTTCTATAAAAAAACATATAGAATAATTGCTACATCAATCTTGACTATAGGTATATGTATAATTCCATTTTTAGAAGATATTGTTGGAAAAGTAAACATACGAGAAAACTTAAATCTCATATTTTTACTATATTTAACAGATGTAGTTGTATCTTATTTATTAACCTATAAAAGATCTATATTATATGCCGACCAGAAAACATATATAATTAATATCATACATATTGGATATTTAGTTACTATGAATACTATACAGATTGCAATATTATTATATAGTAAAAACTTCATATTATATCTTATAACTAAAATAGTTTGTAGAGCTTTAGAAAATATAGTAATAACAAAAATTGCAAATAAAAGATATCCATATCTTAAGGAAAAGAATATTACTAAAATCTCTAAAAAAACCAAGAGCAATATTGTTATAAAAATAAAAGGACTCTTTTTTCATAAAATAGGGTCATTCCTTGTATTAGGAACCGATAATATAATAATTTCAAAATTCTTGGGTGTAGTAACAGTAGGGCTGTATTCGAATTATAATCTGATAATACAAGCAGTATCAAATTTGTTTGGACAAATATTCGCATCATTAACAGCCACAGTTGGAAATTTATTATTAGAAAAGAATAATGAAAAATCATATAAAATTTATAAAAATGTTATGTTTTTGAATTCTTGTTTATTTACCTTTGCATCTGTATCAATATTATGCTTGATAGAACCATTTATAACATTATGGATAGGAATTGAATACATATTACCATATTCAGTATTAGTTATTTTGGTAATTAATTTTTATCTTCAAGGTATAAGAAAAGCATATGGACTTTTTAAAGAAGCAGCGGGAATTTTTTATGAGGATCGTTTTGTCCCTTTAATAGAATCAATAGTTAATATAGTTTCTTCATTAATATTTGTAAAAATATTGGGATTAGAAGGAGTATTTCTAGGAACTATTGCAAGTTGTTTAGTACTATATATTTATAGCTTTCCAAAATTCGTATACAAAGGATTGTTTGGGAAAAACTATACAAAATATATAAAAGATAATTTGAGGTATATGTTACCTTCTGCAATCTCCATAATTATAACTGCAATTATTATAAAAAAAATAATAATTACAAATATTTTCATACAATTATTAGTAAATGCTATAATATCGTTAATAGTACCAAACTTAATTATGATATTAATATTTTATAAAACAGATGAAGTTAAATATTATAAAGATATGTTAGTGAGAATATTGGGATCAAAAAACATTAATTTATAATAATATATTATGAAAAAATATTTATATAATACATAAAGTGCAACAGAACAAGAAAAGACCATATAGCAGATGTGATAATAAGCAAAAAACCAAAAGTTGTAGGAATATATAGATTAACTATGAAAAGTGGTTCTGATAATTTTAGATCTAGTGCAATACAAGGTATTATGAAAAGAATAAAAGCAAAAGGTATTGAAGTTGTAGTATATGAGCCTACCTTAAATGAAGAAGAGTTCTTTAATAGTAGAGTTATAAAAAATATAGACGAATTTAAAAAATTATCAGATGTAATAGTTGCAAACAGATTAAATGATGAATTAAAAGATGTTAAAGATAAAATATATACTAGAGACTTATTTAGTAGAGATTAAAATTAAATAGCACATGTGCAAAAAAAATGCAGTAGAAGCACTACAAGAAATATCTCTTCTTATAATTTAGAAATGAAAATAAATAATGCTTTATGAGCCCTAAAGCTTAGAATAAATCTAAATTTTAGGGCTATTTTTGTCGAATTATGGCGAACGAATTTTCTTGACAATTTGTGTCAGTAATTGTAATATAGTGTAAATAAAAAACATAAATACTAATTGACAAACTATCAACTGATAGTGTATAATAAGGAGGCAGGACATGGATACGAATTTTATTTCTACGCAAGAAGAGGTCAATGAATTTCTAAAAGAACTTAAAGATATAATTTCTAGTAATAAGTTTAATGTTGAAAATGATTTGGATATTATTCTAAAAAAGAAAAATGAAAATTTATTAGATCCATATACAACTCAAAATACACTATTAGCCCTAGATTTTGATAAACATGATATTGTAGATACCTTAAAGTCTCTAACAGATAAAGACTATATAGAAACAGGAAACGACATAAAAAATAATCAGTTGCCAAAACTTTATATCTTTGGAAAAACAATACAGGGAAAAGTAATATACATAAAAATTAAAATACGAGATAAAATAAATCATAAAGTGTTTTGTATTTCTTTTCATTTTGCTAGATATCCACTAACAAAATTCCCATATAATAATTAGGAGGTGTATACACATGGATATTTTAATTGAAAAAGTAAAAATTGATTGTCCTTTTTGTAATGAAGAGCATGTAGTAGAAAAAAGAAAAAGAACTACAGTAGGATTAATAAAAAATGAGCAAGTTAATTATGAAGAACAATATTTTTTATGTAATAAAACACAATCTAATGAAAATGAATTTGTTACAGCTAAATTAATGGATGGAAATTTACTAAATGCTAGAGATAAATATAGAAAAAATCATAATTTACTTACATCTAAACAAATTAAAGAAATAAGAGAAAAGTATAAACTAACACAAGCAGAATTTTCATTTTTACTAGGATTAGGAGAAATTACCATTACCAGGTATGAGTCTAAATTAATACAAAATGAAACTTATGATAAGTTAATAAGGCTAATTGATGAAAATGCTTTGTTTGCTTTGGAATCTTTGAAAGAGAATAAAGATAAGTTTACCAATAATAGATATGAAGAAATAGAAAATAATATAAAAAGAATAATAAATGAAAATACATACAATTACCTAAATGTGCAAGAAATCTATACCAAATATATTGAATATGATGATGAAACTATCTATAATGGGTTTAAAAAAATAAGTATTGATAAAATAGAAGCTGTACTAAAATATGTTGCAGAAAGAATAGATAATTTGTATAAAGTTAAGCTAATGAAAATATTGTGGTATATAGATTTTATATATTACAAAACTTATAAAAAATCTATGATGGGCTTAGTTTATTCTCATCAAAAAATGGGAGCTTTACCAATAGGATTTGACGAAATTATTAAGTTGCCAGCTCTAATAATAAATGAGCAAATGAAGAAATATGATGGAGAATATAAAAGTTGCTATCATATATTACCAAATAAAAAATACAAAACTAAAAATTTACTTGAAAAAGAATTGATAGTTATAGATAAAGTTTTAAATAAATTTTCAAAATTTAATACTGATGAAATTGTAGATTACATGCATAAAGAAAAAGCATATCAAGATACAAAGCCAAATCAGATAATAGAATACAGTATGGCTGAATATATTAATATTTAAATAATAGAACCTAAAATTTAATCAAACTAAATTTTAGGTTTTTTCATATTCCCCTTACTTTAAGCATACCTTTTAATTAAGGAGGTAAATTCAGTGAAGAAGAAAATTTTATTTATTTTTATGTTATGTTTGTTAGTATTTAGCACAGCAGTTTTTGCAGCAGACCAAGGATATGAATTTAACTTAAAATACGAAGGAGAAATAATTATAGATGAGGCAAAAGAGGGAAGTGTAACCCTTACAGGAACAGATGCTACTCCATATACTAATGTACGTATTAAAGTAGATTTGGTATCAGGACCAGCTACACCAAGCCTAATTGCATATGATTCAAATGGTACAAGATTTGATATAGCAGAAATTGGATATTGGGGACCACCAGCAGGTTTTGCAGTTGGAGGAACATTTACAAATGAAACACCAATTACAGCTACATATCCGAAAGCTGGAACATATGTAACAAAACTAAGTCTTGTAGATGTAAATAGTAATGAAGCTGTTATTACAAGCAAAGAGTTTACTATAACAGTAAAAGAGGCGAGTGCTCCAGAAAATAATGTAGTTGCAAATAATAATGTAGTTGAAAATATACCACAAGCAGGAATCAGCTTTTGGATATATCTTCTTATAGTTGTAGCTGCAGTTATAATTGTGTGGGCAGTAATATATTTTGTAAAAAATAAAAAAGACTAAAACATGCACAAATTTTATTAATTAATAATATTATATATTATTAATTAATTTTAAGGTGATTGCTTTGAAAGATAAAATAATTGTAATTAAAAATAGTATTGTTATATCAATATTATTAATTGCAATTATTTTTTTTATATGGTCTTTAATATATAAGAAAAACTTAAAAAACCAAACTGTAGAAACTAACATAGAAACAATAGAAAATACATTTACAAATGAGAATATAGCATCTAAAAAAATAATACCACAAAAAGTTCTTCCAACAGATATAGATGGACATGAAATAATCGGAAAATTAGAAATTCCAAAAATAAATTTAAGTACATATATATTAGCAGAAACAAATGAAAATACTTTAAATAAATCAGTAACAAAACTATGTGGGCCAAATATAAATGGGGCAGGAAATTTTTGTATATTGGGACATAACTACAATAAAACAACTATGTTTGGAAATTTAAAAAAATTAGAAATAAACGATACAATGACTCTAATAAACATGTATGGACAAAAAGTAGAATATATAGTTTATGATATATACAAAGTATACCCGAATGAAGTAGAATGCCTAAGACAAGAAACATATGGAAATAGAGAGGTTACATTAATTACATGCACAACCGGTGCAATAAAAAGGCTGGTAATAAAGGCAACAGAGATATACGATTAGTTATAAGGTAAATAATAAAATTTGTATTATGTGTAAGGAACGACGCCCTCGTCGTTCCCTACAATATTTAATATAATCACTTTTCGTGTAAATTATCTTTTTTTCAAAAAATACTTTCTTTTAAACTAAATATATAATATAATAAAACAATAAAAAATAAGGGAGACTAATGATGAAACAAAAAGCTATAACAATTATTTTGACTTTAGTTGTAATAATAGCTGCTGTAGGTGTTTTGCCTGTAATATTAACAGGTAGCTATAACACAGTAAAGCTGATATCTTTACTAGCAGGAGGCGCAATACTTGTAATCCTTTTGCTTGCTAATTATAAAACTCTTTCTATAGATACAAAAGATGTTTTAATATTACTTTTTTTAGGGCTGGTTTTCGCAAGTACATGCTTTTCAAGTAACTTAAAAGTTTCTATAATAGGAGAAAAAAACAGATATGAAGGACTATTAATGTTTGCTACATACATAATTATTTATCTATGTTCTAAAAAATATTTCCAATATAAAAACATAAAAATATTTTTAAATATAATGTTTTATGTTTCAGTAGCAATAGGAATTTTAGGAATTGCTCAAAGACATGTGGATTATGTATATTTATATCCTATATTTAACCATGGAATATGCTCTACATTTGGAAATTCAAACTTTTTTGGAAGTTATATAAGCATGGTCTTACCAGTGGCTGCAACAATATTTATTTTAACAGGAAGTAAAAAAGGATTTTTGCTAAGTTTATTAATGTTTTTCAATTTAATATCATCTGGGACAAGGAGTGCATGGGTTGCATTTGCTGTAATTGCACTATTAGGATTAATTTATTTGATAAAACAAAGAAACAAAGTTTATTTTAAAAGAACTATAATACTGCTAGTATGTTTTATTATAATTTTTGTGTATTTATTTAATGGATTTGGAATTATCCAAAATAATTCAACTACTAAAATAAAAATAAATCAAATAAAAAATGATTTAAAAAAGGCAACTCAAACTGGCTTTTCAAATGAAATGGGCTCAGGTAGAATAGAAATTTGGAAAATGACGTTAAAACTTATAGCAAAAAAACCAATATTAGGATGTGGAGTAGATAATTTAAAAGCAGGATTAATTGAGAATTGTACAGACGATATTGTAGCCTTTGCTAATAGAGCCAATGTTCTTGTGGACAAAGCTCATAACGAATATCTACAAATAGCGGCAACCATTGGAATACCTGCATTAATTGTGTATTTATTATTTATTGGCATGATTTTATTACCAAAAATGAGAAAAATGTTAACTGAAAAAACATATTTAGTAATAACTCTAACCATAATAAGCTATTTAGTACAAGCATTTTTTAACATAAGTACTATAGGTATTGCACCACTATTTTGGATGATATTGGGATTAAGCGATAATGAAGATTTTATAAATAGATTAAGTAAAATTTTATAAAAATCTATTGAAAAAAGCATATGAAAACATATATAATATTTTAGTAAATTTACGAAGGAAGGAAATAAAAAATGGAAGACCTTGATTTAAAAGAACTATTTAATATTTTTTGGGAAAGAAAATTAGAAATTTTACTGATAATACTAATATTTATAGTAATAGGTGCGGTATATTCGTATGCAATTTTAAAACCAGAATATACATCATATACTACGTTGCTATTAACACAAGTAACAAATAACAATTCTGAAGACAATACTTCAATAACTCAAACAGACTTATCATTGAATTCAAAGCTTGTATCTACATATAGTGAACTTATAAAAAGTAATGCAGTATTGAGGGAAGTAATTAACAACTTGAACATAAAAAATCTAAATGAAGAAAACTTAAAAAGCAGTATAAAAGTTAGTGCTGTAACCGACACAGAGATGATAAAAATATCAGTAACTAATGAAAATCCAAATTATGCAGAGATAATTGCAAATAAAATAGCAGAGGTATTTAGTGAAAAAATTGCTGATATATATAAAATAAATAATGTTTATGTAGTTGATAGAGCAGAGGTAAGTGAAGTTCCAAGTAATATAAACCATACAAAAGATATTGTTATTTTTACATTCATAGGAATAGTAGTAGCATGTGGATATGTACTACTTGTAAATATGTTAGATAATACTGTAAAAACAGAAGCAGATATTGAAAAAATAACAGGATTAAAGGTATTGGCATCTATACCAGATTATGATACAGAGGTAAAAGGAGGTAAAAGATAATGAAAAGGGAATTAATAGCACAAAGAACTCCTAAGTCACCGATAGCAGAAGTTTTTAGAACACTAAGAACTAATATACAATTTATGAATTCAAAAAAAGATTTAAAAACACTTCTAGTAACATCAACAATGCCAGGGGAAGGCAAAAGCTGGGTTGCAGCAAATTTAGCAATAACATTTGCACAAGCAGGAAAAAAAGTTCTAATTATAGATGCAGATATGAGAAAAGGTAGACAGCATGTAATGTTTAATGTTGAAAATAGAATGGGACTATCAAATTATTTATCTGGAATAGACGAAATGGGAAGAAATGAAAATTTAGATGTTTTGAAATACGTTAAAGCTACTGAAATACAAAATTTATATTTAATACCAGCAGGAAATGTTCCGCCAAATCCATCTGAATTATTAGCTTCAGAAATAACTATTAATATGATTGAAAAATTAAAAGAAGTATTTGATTTTATAATTTTTGATGGTACACCAAGCTTACTAGTAACAGATGCTTTAATAATTTCAAGATTAGTGGATTCAACAGTAATAGTTACAGAACATAATAGTACAAAAAAAGATAATTTAGAAAAAGTGAAAAAAGATATAGAAAATGTTGGTGGACAAATTGTAGGAATTATTCTTAATAAAATTCCAGTAAATGCAAAAAAATATATGAGCACATATTATTATAGCAGTACAAACTTACCTACAGAAGTAAGAAAAAGTGCGAATAATAGAGTAAAAACTATTGATTATACAGAAAGTGAAAAGAATACAAAAAAGACAGATTACATATTGGAAAAAGATGAAAATATTTCTAGTGAGAAAACACAGGCAATAATAGAAGAACTAAATAAATATTTAAAGAAATAGGAGAAAGATATGATAGATATTCATACACATATTATTCCTAGTATAGATGATGGTGCAGGAAGTGTAGAAGAAACTTTTAACTTGATAAAAGAAGCAAAAGAAGCACGGATTTACAGATATTATTTTGACTCCTCACTATATAACTGGTTACTATGAAAACTCTGGAAGAGATATATGCTTGCTAAAAGGTTCTTTACAAAAAATTGTTGAAGAAAAACAAATAAGTGTTAATTTACATCAAGGCATGGAGGTATATATAACAGAAGAAATAGAAGAACTAATAAAAAAAGGAGAGATTATAACTTTAGCAAATAGTAATTATATTTTAATGGAATTTCCTATGAATAGTGTACCTAGATATATAGACAATGTGTTGTTTTTAATGAAAAATATGGGCTACCAAGTAATTATTGCACATCCAGAAAGATACAAATTTGTACAAGAAGATATTGAATATGCAAAACAGTGGGTAGAAAAAGGGTGCTTGTTACAAGCAAATTTTGGAAGTATAGTAGATATATATGGAAAAGAGGCTAAAAAAACAGTTAAAAAATTATTTAAATTAAATTTAATTTCTTTTTTAGGAACAGATACACACAAGCAAGGAACTATATATACTATAATACCTCAGATTATAAAGAAACTAAAAAAAGTAATATCTGAAGAAAAATTATATGAAATAACAGAAAAAAATCCAAGAAAAATTTTGTGTAATGAAATTTTGGATTTTAGGAGGTAATAAATATATGACATTAGTTGAAGATTTAAAATGGAGAGGACTTATAAAAGATATATCAAGCCCAGAACTAGAGGAAAAATTAAATAAAGGGGGATTAACTTTTTATATAGGAACAGACCCAACAGCAGATAGTTTACATATTGGGCATTTATCTAGTTTTTTAATTTCAAAAAGATTAAAAGATGCAGGACATCATCCAATATTACTAGTAGGTGGAGGTACAGGAATGATAGGAGATCCAAAACCTACAACAGAAAGAGCAATGATTTCTAAAGAACAAGTTTTTAAAAATTATGAAGGACTAAAAAAACAGGTAGAAAAGATATTTGGTTTTGAGGTTGTAAATAATTACGATTGGATAAAAGATATAAATATATTGGATTTTCTAAGAGATTATGGAAAATATTTTAATATTAATTATATGTTAGATAAAGATATAATTAGAAGAAGATTAGATACAGGAATTACATATACAGAATTTTCATATATGATATTGCAAGCATTAGATTTTAAATATTTACATGAACATAAAAATGTAGATTTAGAATGTGCTGGCTCAGACCAATGGGGAAATATTACAGCAGGAATAGATTTAATAAGGAAGTCAACAGGTGATGAAGTATATGGCTTTACAATGCCACTAGTAACTGACTCACAAGGAAATAAATTTGGAAAAAGTGAAGGTAATGCATTATGGCTAGATAAAGAAAAAACATCAAGCTATACTTTGTATCAATTTTTCCTAAATGTAGAAGACTCAATGGTAATAGATTATTTAAAAATTTATACTTTCTTATCAAAAGAAGAAATAGAAGAATTAGATAGAAAGAATAAAGAACATCCAGAATTAAGAGAGGCACATAAAACTCTAGCAAGAGAAATCATAACTTTCTTACATGGAAGGGAAGAATATGAAAAAGCAGTAAGCTTAGCAGAGCACTTATTTAATAATAAATTCAAAGACTTATCAAAAAAAGATATAGAAGATTTATTTAAAAATGAAGAAAAAAAAGAAGTAGAATCTAATATAAATATAGTAGATTTTGTATTAAATATGGGAATAGCAAAAAGTAAAAGAGAAGCAAGGGAATTTATAGGAACAGGTGCAATATCTATAAATGGAGAAAAAGTAACTGATTTAGAAACTATGATTGATGATAGTAGATTTATAGAAGGAGAATATATAGTAGCAAAAAGAGGAAAGAAAAACTACTATATAGGAAAAAGAAAATAATTAGCTAATAAAGAACCTACCAAAATATTTTTGGTAGGTTTTTCTTACCTTAACAAACTAATCCAATGATCAAGTACACTTGCCATCATATTTCCAAAATTTAATTTAGGAACAGAATTTGCAGCAACTAAATATACAGAGCCGCAAAATCTCATCCCCAATGGAGTATGTAACTTTACCTAAAACTTGCCCTTCTTCAATAGGAGCATCAAAAGAATCTTGAAGTTCTACCGTAGTTGTAATATTAGAAGATTGGCCCTTAGGAATTAATGCACCAGCATCTTGATTGAAAATCACATTTACATTTTCTGAAATTCCCTTATTTATATTAACACTTTTTGCAATATTTCCTTTATTACTGTATTTGGCAAATTCAAAATTACTAAATCCATAATCTAAAAGCTTTGTAGCTTCTGCAAATCTAACTTTAGAAGTATCTGCTTTCATTATTACAGCAATTAAAGATAAATCATTACGAGTTGCAGAGGCAGATAAATTAAATAGAGCAAGAGAAGTAGAACCGAGTTTTAAGACCAGTAGCGCCACTATAATTTCGCACTAGTTTATTAGTATTCACTAAAGATGATTCACCATTTCTTAAACTATCCATATAAATAGTAGTATATTTAGTAACTCCTGGATGTTTACTCAAAAGTTCTCTAGACATAAGAGCTATATCATAAGCAGATGTTACATGCCCATCTTCATCAATTCCATGGCAATTTTTAAAACAAGTATCATTCATACCAAGTTCTTTAGCTTTGGAATTCATTTTCTCAACAAAAAGTTCTTCTGAACCTGCTAAATATTCTGCCATAGCAACACAGCAATCATTAGCAGAAACTACACAAATAGCTTTCAACATTTCGTCTACAGTTAAGGTTTCAGTAGTATCAAGCCAAATCTGAGAGCCACCCATAGAAGAAGCATTTTCACTGCAAGGGATTTGGTCAGTTAAACTTAAAGTTCCATTATCTAATGCTTCCATAATTAAAAGAACAGTCATTATTTTAGTAACACTGGCAGGACGTAATTGTTCGTGAATATTATGTTCATAAAGTATTTTTCCAGTAGACTGTTCAATCAAAACAGCACTACCACAAGTAAGATTTAAAAAATTTCCGCTTATCCTGACTTAAAGTTTGAGAAGTTTCTATAACATCACTAGAAAGTTCAGACCAAACATAAGAAGTCTCTTCGGTAGCATATGAGTAAAAAGGCAGTATTATGGAAAATATAAAAAATATTATTACAATGTAAATAAATTTATTTTTAAAAAATTGCATACAGACCTCCACTAAAAAAGATAGTTATAGTTCAGTTAAAAAATGACTGATTACTATACTGTCAGCCGTTTTGTATATTTTATAAAAAATTAAATTTGACAGTCCGTAGATCACGGGGGAAGACCCGCGTACGCCTTGGAGAATTTAATTTTTTAGAAAATCATACAAAAGGTAGGCTGAATATTAACAAAAGATATTTATATAAATGTATGCAAATAAAAATAAAATAGAATTAAATTTTAACAATAGAAATAGTAACCTGATTTCCATCAGTTGAAGCATCAATTCTTATGTCATAGCTATTATTATTTTTAAACTTAAAATCTACACTACCACAAGCAACAGCGGCATCTTTACCTTTCTCAACATAATAAACAGTATGACTATGAGGGTGTCTTTCTACAACTTCAAAATTAGCATTGTGTAATACTGCATTATATAAAGTACTGCTAACTTGGCAATTTCCACCACCATATCCCATAGTTACATTACCATCAGCATCGAAGACTTTAGCTTCCTTATAACCTCTATCAGCAGTAGCTTTCCCAACAGTATCACAAAAAGAAAAAGTTTCACCAGATTTTACAATAGTTCCATTTAAACTAGAGCAAGTAAGGCTAATATTAGTTTGCCTATCAGGGTCTTTATCTAAAATATTTGTAGAAAAAGAACTAATAACTTCTTCTTTGGGCTCTACAGATAGCTTTTCTGGTTGGTAAATAATATTTTCATTAGTAGAATTAGCGGTATTGGTATTAGTTACAGAATTATTTGCGGTATTATTATTAATATTATTGGTGACTGTATTATTAGAAGAACAACCAACTAAAATAAAACATAAAAAAACAAAAGTAAAAATAAATAAAAATTTTTTCATAATACACCTCTAAATTACAATTTATTTATTTGTAGTATGCACAAAAATTCACATAAATATTGACAAAAAAGAGAAATAAACGTATAATAATTATTGTAGGTGATAAAAATGTTAGCCAAATATTGGAAAAAAATCGGATTAATAATTTTAATAGTACTATGTTTAATAAATGGAATATCAAAACTTGTTAAAGTAGTTTCATTTGATGATACAATAGAAGCAGTTAAAACTAAAATATCAACGACACAAAATTCAGAAGAAAAAAACTAAATTAATTTGCAAAATAAAAACAAATATGATAAAATATATAAAGTTTTGTTAAAAAGAGTAAGGAAGAGGTGAATACTTAAAATGAAAGAAGCAATACAACCAAAATTTGAAAAAACAACTATCACATGTGCTTGTGGTAATGTAATGGAAGTAGGTTCTACAAAAAAAGATTTAAAAGTAGATGTTTGTTCTAAATGCCATCCATACTGGACAGGTAACCTAAAAAGAGAAACAACAGGTGGTAGAGCAGATAAATTTAAAAAGAAATATGGTATACAATAATAAAAAAAGATGGAAAACCATCTTTTTTTTTGTCCACAAATTACCAATGTATTTTTGCCAAATTTCCTTGACTATATTTTTTCGATACGATATACTATAAATGTCTAAAATATTTAGTATACAGGAGAAAAAATATGGGAAAAAACAAGAAATTTGTATGTAGCATATTAATACTCACTGTATTAATATACTATGTACTAGGAATTTTTATAAATAATAAAACATATGCAGCTACAACTAGAAAAAGAGAAACGAACTTAAATGCTCTAACCCAAGAAAATTATCCAGGAGTTGCAAGTTTAATAAATGAACTAAAGAAATCTCATCCAAATTGGACTTTTACAATCTTATATACAGGACTAGATTGGAGTACAGTTATATATAATGAAACAGAAGCATTACATGGAAGAAGCTTAGTGCAAACCAGTTCACTTCCATGGCTATGTGGAACTTGTGGACTAAAGGCATATGATAATGGAACTTGGCACTGTGCATCAAAATCTACAGTAGCGTATTATATGGATGCCAGAAATTGGTTAAATGAAAGTTACATATTTGCATTTGAAACTTTATCTTATGATGCATCTACACAAACAATAGATGGTGTAAAAAGAATATTAAAAGGTACTTTCATGGATAGAGACACTATTACATATACAGATACAGCAGGAAATACACAAACAATTAATAAATCATATGCACAAATAATTATGGAGGCAGCCCAAGAGGCAGGAGTTAGCCCATATCACTTGGCATCTAGGGTAAAACAAGAACAAGGAGATGGAACAAGTGGCTTAATTAATGGAAATTATACATACACAGATGATAGTGGAAATACTTGCACAGATTTAGTAGGATATTATAACTATTTTAACATAAGAGCTACTGGTGGAAATTCTGCTACTATTATAAAAAATGGACTAACTTATGCTAAGAAAGAAGGATGGACCACTCCAGAACTTGCGATAAAAGGAGGAGCAGCTTTTTTAGCATCAGATTATATTAAAAATTATCAAGATTGTTTGTATTTAGAAAAATATCAAGTAGATAGTGCAGGAGGATTATATTCTCACCAATATATGCAAAATGTATCAGCTCCATATTCAGAAGGATATAGTACATATGTGGCTTACAGAGACTTAGGAATGTTAGATTACAGCTTTAATTTTATAATTCCTGTTTATGAAAATATGCCACAAACAATATCACCTATGCCAAATGCAGTAACAATGAATATTGTAACTGAAAATGTAAAAGTAACAACTTCGTATTCTGCATTGAAAATTAGGCAATCAGCATCAAGTGCTGGAAGTATCATTGGCTCAGCAGATAAGGGAACAATTTTATTAAGAATAGAAAAAGCAGTAGCAATGTCTGATGATGGTAGGTACTGGGATAAAGTTGTTTATGATACAGGTACAGGAATTATTGTTGGATATTCAGCAAGAACAGATACAGATGGATCACAATATTTAACACTTGTTAGTGATGTTGTAACTATAAATGAAGAAATGCAAACTTCAACAGATGTAAACTTAAGAAATGGACCAGGAACAACTGGAACGACCATAAAACAAACTTTACCAAGTGGAATGAAGCTTACAGTTATAGACAAAATGTCATATAAAGTAAACAACTACTTGTGGTATAGAGTAAAATTATCGGATGGAACACAAGGATATATTGCATCAGAATATTTAAAAGAAATGGGAAGTCAACCATCAACTCCTACAGAGCCTACAGAACCAACAGGAAATTACAAGATAGATGGAAATAATCTAATAATTGCGCCAGGAACAAAAATAACAGATATAGAAGGAGCAACGCTTACTGGGAGTGTTTTGGGAACAGGAGCAACAGTAACATTAAACAATAATACATATAAATTAGTAGTATTGGGAGATGTTAGTGGAGATGGAGAAGTAGATGCAAGAGACTCTGCGAGAATATTAAAATTTAGTGTTGGTCAATATGAACTAAATGAATATCAGAAAAAAGCTGCAGATATTAGTAAAGACGGAGAAGTAGATGCAAGAGACTCTGCAAGAATATTAAAATATAGTATAAATGATTATCAAATAACATTATAAGAATACTTAAAAAAAGGAGAAGAGATATGATTAAGAAAAATTTTTGGAAAATAACAATTATCACATTATTCATATTACTGATTAATACAAAAGTTTCAAAAGCAGCAATATCTGCTTCTAGTAAAACTGTAAATTCAGGTGAAAGTGTTTCTATTTCAATATCATCTAATGTTCCAGTTTTATCTTATAAAGTAACTATGAATAGCAGTGGTGGACTAACTTTTGTTACAAGTTCGGGTGGAACTGGTGCAGGAACTGCAACAATAACAGATGCAAAATCTACAGGTATGACATCTCTTGCAACATATACTTTTAAAGTACCAACTGTAACAACAGATACAACATACACAGTTTCTTTTACTGCAACAGCAATGGAGGATGAAAATTTTAATCCAGTAGCTAATTCAACAGCAATAGCTACAATTAAAGTAAAAGCACCTGTGACACCAACAAATCCACCTTCTAACAACAATGGTTCAACAACAAATAGTGGAAGTTCAAGCAGTAGTAACAATTCTGGAAGTAGCAATAATTCATCAACCACCGCAAAACCAGAAGAACCAAAATCAAATGACTCAACATTGAAAGGATTAGCAATTGAAGGATATGAACTTTATCCAACATTTGATGCAAATACTAGAGAATACAATATAAGAGTTACAAACGATATTACAAAGGTTACAGTAACACCAACAGTTAACCATTCAAAAGCAAGCTACAAAATTGAAGGAGCAACTGAAGAATTATTGGTGGGTAAAAATGTAATAACTGTTGTAGTAACAGCAGAAGATGGAACAACATCAAATTATGTAATAAATGTAACACGTGATAGAGAAGGTTTAAATGTACAATACATAAAAATCTATTATACAGATGAAGAAGGAAATAGACAAGAATTATTGTTAAACCCAGAATTTAGTACAGAAATATTTGAATATACTTTAAATGACTTATCATATTTAATATCTAAATTAGAAGTAGAAGTGCTAGCAAATTTGGACCAAGCTAGAATAGAAGTAATAGGAAATGAAGAACTAGTTGAAGGAACAAACACTATTACAATAACTGTTACAATGCCATCAGAAAGTGAAGAAGAAGAGGACGAAGTATTAACATATAAAATTACAGTAAATAAAGAAAAAGAGCCAGTAGTAACACTAATGGGAAGAATAAAAAATTGGTTTAATGGTATAACAGGAACAATTACGACTTGGTATGCAGAGAACCAATATAAAATTATAATGGGAGCATTAATGCTATGCAGTGCATGCCTAGGAGGATTATCTGTATATCTAATTATTGACTATAAGAAATATCGTATGTTAGTAAAAAAAGTTGCAGAAATAACTAGAATGAATAATTCAGCATCACGTGTTACAGAAGCACCTGTTGATTTACAACCAGAGCAAACAAAAATTGAAGAAAACGACCAAGAAGAAGATAAAATAAAATCAAGAGGTAGACATTTCGAATAAAATTATAGGACGCTATATTAATAGCGTCCATACACACGTGCTTCCATAGCTCAGTTGGTAGAGCAACAGATTCGTAACCTGTAGGTCGGGAGTTCGATTCTCCCTGGAAGCTCCAAATGTGCGACTTGTCAGTCGCAGTGAATAGTGAATGGTGAAGAGCTTACAGTGAATAATTTAAATTAGGCACTAAGATCACTTATGTGCTATTCATTATTAATTTATTGAACATTTGATACTAAAAAAATTTTATTTAGCGTATACATTTATTGAATTCTATGCTAAAATGTATGTATAGTTACTTAAGCCAAAACTATGTGAATATTTATGAATTTTAGTAATAAAATTAAAACAAGGGGGAAAAATGTAAATGGAACAAGTTGTAAACAAGAAAGCATATGAACTTTCAAAAACAGGAGAAATTATGCAAACTATTTTAATTATTTTAGGAGCATTATTAGTACCAGCAATAGTACCACAATTATTACAAGTTATATTTGGAAAAACAAGCTGGATTGCAAGTAATTCACAAATTGT
Organism: Clostridia bacterium; assembly: GCA_051891435.1. Taxonomy (GTDB): domain Bacteria; phylum Bacillota; class Clostridia; order TANB77; family CAG-508; genus UMGS1933. The sequence goes on from JBJFFE010000016.1 coordinate 44,761, forward strand.
AGTGGGAAGTATAGTTAATACAGCCTTGATAATGACAGGCATAAATATGAAAGGATGGAGAAAAATACTTTTAGTTGCTACATTACCAAGTTTATCTGCAATAGGAAGTGGGTATATATTTGGTAGTTTAACTAAAGTTACAATATTTATGGTACCAGGAATTTGGCTTGGAAACTTTGCTTTAATAATGCTTATGAAATACTTATATGTAAATAAAAACATAAACTATGCTGTAAGTGCAATAATATCAATAGCTGTAAAAGTAGCTATAATATTTGGAGTATTAAATATATGGATGGCATTTTCAGTTTTACCAAGTGAAGGAGTAGTGGCAAATACACTAAGAAATACAATGGGGCTAACACAAGCCATAACAGCAACAATAGGTGCAATTATTTCAATTTTAATAATAAAAATAGGATTTAGAAAAAAATCATAAAAAAATTTAAAAAAACTATTGCATTTTAAAAATATATGGAGTATAATACAAAACATGGTGATGATAATCATGAGGATACACCTGTTCCCATACCGAACACAGAAGTTAAGCTCATGCATGCCGAAGATACTTGTGGGTTACCCTACTGGGAAAATAGGTAGTCGCCAATTTATATTCCCCAATAGCTCAGTTGGTAGAGCGCTCGGCTGTTAACCGATAGGTCGTTGGTTCGAGTCCAACTTGGGGAGCCAAAAAGAAAAAAGTTCATTTATAAATGAACTTTTTTTTTGTAGTCACTTACTTGTCACTTTAAATGTAATATAATAAAGCCACTATAGGAAATAAAAGGTTAAAAATATTGAAAGGAGAAAGCTTTATGGAAATATTAAAAGTAGAAAATCTTACAAAGATTTATGGAAAAGATGAGAATAAAGTTATAGCACTTGATAATGTATCTTTTTCAGTCGAAAAAGGAGAATTTGTAGCAATAGTAGGAGCAAGTGGCTCTGGAAAGTCTACATTACTTCATTTAATAGGAGGAGTAGATAGACCATCATACGGAAAAGTATTTATCGATGGAAAAGACATATATAGTTTTGATGACGATAAACTAGCTATTTTTAGAAGAAGACAAGTAGGACTTATTTATCAATTCTATAATTTGATACCAATATTAAATGTAGAAGAAAATATTACATTGCCACTAAGCCTTGATAATAGGGAAGTAAACAAGACAAAATTAGATGAATTGTTAAAATTATTAGGACTTGAAGATAGAAAAACACATTTACCAAACGAATTATCTGGAGGACAACAACAAAGAACAAGTATAGGAAGGGCACTTATAACAAATCCTACAATAATTTTAGCAGATGAACCAACAGGAAATTTGGACTCTAAAGCAAGTGAAGAAATTGTGGAATTATTAAAAAGGTCAAATAAAGATTACAAACAAACTATAATTATGATAACACACAATTTGGAAATTGCTAAAGAAGCGGATAGGATTATAAAACTAGAGGACGGTAGAATTTGTTAATGTAAAAATGTAGGGGTCAGTTTTGACTGACCCGCGGGCTGGTCAAGACCAGCCCCTACAACATATATTTAAAATTAAAAGATTGGAGGAAAATGTAAAATGGAATTGTTAAATAAATTAACAATGAAAAATTTAAAATTAAATAAAAAAAGAACTATTGTAACAATTATTGGTATAGTTTTATCAGTTGCGTTAATTACAGCAGTAGCAAGCTTGTTCTTTAGTGCAAGAAGTAGTTTGATAAGATTTGAGACTAAAGAAAAAGGAAACTTCCATTATTGCTTCTTTGATGTCCCAGTCCAAAATATAAATGAATTTAAAGAAAATAGAAAAATAGAAACAATGTATTTAGTACAAAGTCTAGGATATGATTATTTACAGGGGAGTAAAAACGAGTATAAGCCATATGTTTATGTAAAAGCACTTGATAAAGATGCTTTAGAAAATTTGGCAATTAATTTACTTGAGGGAAGGCTTCCTGAAAATGAAAATGAAATTCTTGTCCCAAGTCATACAAAAACAAATGGTGGAGTAACTTTAAATTTAGGTGAAACAATAACTTTAAACCTTGGCACTAGAGTATCAGACGGAGAAGAACTTAATCAAAGTAATCCATATTACCCTGAGCAAAAAGAAGAAATTATTAATACTACTCCACATACATACACAATTGTTGGTATTATAGAAAGACCATCTAGTGAAATAGAAGATTATTCTGCACCAGGATACACTTTTGTAACTTATATGGATAAAGAAAATCTTTCAGGCAAAAATGTTGATGTATTTGTAAGATATACAAAAGAAGGAATAAAAGATTATTTAAAAGTAACCGCAAATATTTTAGGTGTAAGTGAAGAAGCATATGAAAAACTATGTGGAGACGAATTTCTAGAAAAAGATGAAATGGAAGAGTTAACTAAAAAATTAGGTGAACCTAAATATGAAACAGATTTAAATGGTTATTTAATCCTTTTAGAATCAGGAATAGTAGGAGATTCTTCATTAAAAGCATTAGGAACAACAGTTATAGTTGTAGTTATAATAATCATATTTACATCAGTATTTTGCATAAAAAACAGTTTTGATATTTCAATTACAGAGAAAACAAAGCAATATGGAATGTTATCAAGCATTGGTGCAACAAGAAAACAAATAAAGAAAAATGTGTATTATGAAGCATTGATACTAGGACTTATAGGAACACCAATAGGAATATTGGTAGGGGAACTAGCTGCATACATACTAATAATGGTAAGCAATTATTTTCTAAAAGATGCTTTGAATGTAGATCTAATATTTAGTTTTTCTTGGATTGCAATTGTATTTGCTATAATATTATCTTTTGTAACAATATATTTATCTGCAAGAAGAAGTGCAAAAAGAGCATCAAAAATTACACCAATTACTGCAATTAGAAATAGTGAAAATATAAAAATAAAATCTAAAAAAATTAAATCACCTAAAATAATAAATAAAATATTTGGTATTGGTGGAGAAATATCGTATAAAAATTTAAAAAGAAGTAAAAAGAAATATCGTACAACAGTAATAAGTATAATAGTTTGTGTATCTGTATTTATAGCACTTAGCTCATTTATAAATTTGGCATTTAATGTAATAAAAGTAGAATTTCAAAATCAAGATTATAACATACAGATAAGCTATAGAACAAATGAAGACATAGATGAGAAAATGAAAGAAATATATAATTTGGATAGTATAAAAAATTATTCGGCTATTTCTAGTAGAGGTATAAATTTTACAACTGACAAATATAGTAAAGAATATTTAAAAATACATCCAGATGGAGGAAATGGTACCTATATTGATGAAGATGGTGTAGAACATACAATGGATGACTATATTAGTGTATATTCGGTAAATACAGAAGAATTTACGAGATATGTAAAAAGTTTAGGACTAAAATATGAAGATGTAAAAGACAAAGGAATTTTAATTAATAATATTTACGAAACAAAGAAAGTAAATGATAAATATATAGAAGTAGAAATACCGAAATATACTTTTACGGTAGGAAACACTATAAAAGGCTATATTGATGATGATAAGAATAATATCAAAAAGAATTGTTCAATAGAAATTGCCAAAATAACTACTGAAGTGCCTATGGGAATGAGTGAGTATCAGAGTGGAAATGCTTGCATATTTATAGACGAAAAATTAGGAGAAAATATAATAGATGACAGTTATTATAAATATGTATACATAGATTCTAAAGATGCAAATAAAACACAAGAGGAAATTGAGAAAATATTAGGAGATGCAGATTATGGGCTTGTAAATGCAGATGAAAATGCAAAAATGATGAATTCATTTTATACTTTAATTGCAATTTTCTTATATGGATTTATAACAGTAATAGCTTTAATTGGTATAACTAATATATTTAACACAATTACTACAAATATGAATTTACGAAGAAGAGAATTTGCAATGCTTAAAAGTATTGGAATGACTAAAAAAGAATTTAACAGAATGATAAGACTAGAAAGCTTTTTCTATGGTATGAAATCTCTAATTATAGGGATTCCAATAGGTTGTGTGTTATCTTATCTAATTTACAAAGCATTAATGAGTGGAGAATTAATAATTAAATATCAATTACCAATAGGTGCAATAATAATATCAGCAATAGCTGTATTCTTGTTAATAACAACAATTATGAAATATTCTATAAACAAAATTAATAAACAAAATATTATAGAAACAATAAGAAATGATAATATTTAAAATTGTTGGAAGGTCTGAAGCATAAAGAAAATATAATATCAGCCGTTTTGTATATTTTATAAAAAATTAAATTTGACAGCCCTTTGAGGCGGGGGAAGACCTGCGTACGCCTTGGAAAATTTAATTTTTTAGAAAATTATACAAAAGGTAGGCTGATTAATAATAAATTTTCTGATAAATTATTATTTTATAAAAAATCTATGTTATAATTAGGCAGAAAGGGAAAATTATGGAAATATTATTAATAGAAGATAACTCAAGTATAGTAAAAGGACTAGAATACTCATTTAAGCAAAAAAATTATAACCTAAATGTAGCAACAAATTTAAGAGAGGCAACACAAATAATTAAAGAAAGAAAAATAAATCTTATAATTTTAGATATAACTCTTCCTGATGGAAATGGACTAAAATTTTATGAAAACACAGCTAAAAAAACAAATATCTCAACGATATTTTTAACAGCACAAGATGATGAAGAAACAATAGTAAAAGCCTTAAATATGGGAGCAGATGATTATATTACAAAACCATTTGGAGCTAAAGAGTTATTGGCAAGAGTTAATAAAATAATATTACGAAATAAGAAAAATAGTATAATCAGTGTAAAAAATATTAAATTCGATATGGATAAAATGCTGGTTTATAAAGAAGATAAACCACTTGAACTAACTAGTTTAGAACTAAAAATTTTACATTTGCTATTTTTAAACTTAAATAAAGTAGTAAAAAGAGAAGATATAATAGAAAAAATATGGGAATGGACTGGAAATGATGTAAATGACAACACAGTAACAGTTTATTTAAAAAGAATAAGAGAAAAAATAGATACTGATATCATTACAACAGTAAAAGGGATAGGGTATAGAATTGATGAAGAATAAAATTGAATTAAGAAAAACTTTAATATGTATTTTGTGTGTTATAGTTCTAGCGGTCGCTCTCTTTGGAGCAATTTACGTTTATCAATATAAGGTATACACAAATAATTTTAATAATAAAATTGCAATGATAATAACAAAGCTAACTGAAGAGTATCCAGATTTAAGTGAAAGCGAATTATTTGAAATAGTTAATCAACAAGGAAATATTAAGGAAAAGCTTTTTGATACCTATGGGATAAACTTAAATAAAGATGCTGTAGTTATTGAAAATGAGAGGATTTTTAGCAAATTCCTAATTTGCAACATAATATTTATAGTATTTATTTGCATAATAATATTGTTTTTATTTTTAAGATATAATAAGTCAAAAGATAAGAAACTAAATGAAATAACAAAATACATAGAGGAAATAAATAATAAAAATTATAAGCTAGATATTGACGATAATAGCGAAGATGAATTATCGATATTAAAAAATGAAATTTATAAAACAACTATAATGCTAAAGGAAATAGCAGAAAATTCAAAACAAGATAAAATAAAATTAAAAGATTCTTTGTCAGATATATCACATCAATTAAAAACACCATTGACATCAATTACAATACTAATAGATAATATTATAGATAATCCAGAAATGGATAAAGAAACAAAAGCAGAGTTTGCAAAAGACATAAAAAGAGAAGTAACAAATATTAATTTTTTAGTACAAGCATTATTAAAACTATCAAAATTAGATGCAAACTCGGTTAAGTTTATAAATGAAGACGTGACAGTAGAAAGTATTATAACAGAAAGCATGAAAAATGTTGCAATATTAAGCGATTTGAGAAATGTTAAAATTCAAGTTAATGGAGATAAAAATGCAAAAGTACATTGTGATTTTAAATGGCAAGTAGAAGCAATAACAAACATCTTAAAAAATGCAATAGAACACTCAAACACCAATGGAAATATACAAATAAACTATGAAGAAAATCAAGTTTATACTAAAATAGAAATTATTGATTATGGAGTGGGAATTGATAAAGAAGACTTACCACATATATTTGAAAGATTTTATAAAGGAAAAAACTCATCTCCAGAAAGTGTGGGAATAGGCCTTGCTTTGTCAAAATTAATAATTGAAAATAATAATGGATATATTAGTGTAGAAGCGGAACAAGGAACAAAGTTTATAATTAAGTATTTGAAGTAAGGGAAATTCCAAAATTTGTAAAATTTAAATTCTTTTCTTGCTTTTTTGTAAAAAATATTATATAGTATTGGACATAGGAAATGAGAATAAGCAGATGTGAGTGTTACCTTTGATTCCTCGAGCTTATCGAGAGATTGGAGGTGGTGTTTATGGTAGATTTTTTAATATTCCTAATTTTAGGATTTATGATTTCTGTAACTATAAACGTTGCCTTATTAAGCGTTATATACATAATACTATCTAATAGGGAACAATAAAAATACACCACATTTTGCTCCGCCAAGCAATGTGGTGTAATCATATATTTATGGTAGCGCACATTTCTGTGGCTTTTCATTTCCTATTTTTATTATACACATGTTTTTAGACTTTGTCAAATGATTTTGGGAATTTTATTATATAGTATTTGTAGGGGCGCATGATTGCGCCCCTATGCCGTTTAAAATAAATTAATTGAGCATTAACCAAAATTTTTATCAAAAACAAATGTTTGACAGCAATAAGAAAATGTTGTATAATATCAAAAAATAATTAAGGAAGTGCAAACCTTATGCAGAGCATTTATTTTTGTATAGATTTAAAAACATTTTTTGCTTCAGTAGAGTGTGTAGAAAGAAAACTAAATCCATTTACCACAAACTTAGTTGTAGCAGACCCAGATAGAGGCAGAGGAGGAATATGCTTAGCAGTATCTCCTAAAATGAAAAATTTAGGAGTGAAAAATAGATGTAGAATTTATGAAATACCACCCAACATTAAATATATAACTGCAAAACCTCGTATGAAAAAATATATAGAATACGCAGCAAATATTTATGGAGTTTATCTAAAATACTTTGCAAAAGAGGATATTCATGTATATTCAATAGATGAAGTGTTTATAGATGTAACACATTATTTACAAATGTATAATAAGACTCCAACAGACCTTGCAAAAAAAGTTATGCAAGATGTATTTAATACTTATGGAGTTACAGCAACAGCAGGAATCGGAACAAATATGTATTTAACTAAAATTGCATTAGATATAACAGCAAAACACATCACCACAAACATCGGATATTTAGATGAAGAAAAATATAAAAAAGAATTATGGCATCATAAACCATTAACAGACTTTTGGCAAGTAGGAAAAGGTATAGAAAAGAGATTAAATAAAATGGGCTTATTTGATATGTATGATGTGGCTCATGCTGACCCTAGGACATTATATAAAGAATTTGGAATAAATGCAGAATTATTAATTGACCATGCTTGGGGAAGAGAAACTTGTACAATGGAAGATATAAAACAATATAAACCAAAAACAAAATCACTTTCTAATAGTCAAATTTTATTTGAAAATTATTCATTTGATAAAGCAAGACTTGCCCTAAAAGAGATGGTAGAATTAGGAAGTTTACGATTAATAGAAAATAATTTTGTAACAGATACAGTTTGCTTGTATGTTGGCTATTCAAACGATGCAATTCCTGCAACTAAAGGAACAGAGCATACTACAAATGCAACAAATGTATATACTGAGCTTGTAAAAGCATTTTTAAGAGCATTTGATAAAACAACAAATAGAAATGAACTAATAAGAAAACTAGGAATAAGTTTTGAAAATGTGAACGAAAGACAAGATATACAATTAAGCTTGTTTGTAGACCAGGAAAAAGTAGATAAAGAAAGAAGACTAGAACTTACAATTAGTAGCATGAAAAATAAGATGGGTAAAAATGCAATATTAAGAGGGATGAACTTAGAAGAAGGTGCAACAACGCCAATAAGAAATAGACTAATAGGAGGGCATAACGGTGAATAGACAAGAAAGAGCAAAACAATTTATGGCATTTGATGCATTAAAAGGTTTACAAGAAGAATTAAGAAAAAAAGAAATAGAATATGAACAAAAAAAGGAAATATCAGAATGGGTATTGGAAGAACTAGAAAATGAACTTAGAAAAATAAATGTAGGTGAAAAAGTACAAGTTAAATATTACAAAGATGGGAAATATAAAAATATTGTAGGAATAGTAAAAAAGATAAATTACATAAAAAAAGAAATTGAAATTAACGGAGAAATTATAAATGTAAATGACGTAATAGATTTAACTATTGTCAAAAAATAGGTGTTATGATAAAATTACAAAAAATGGAGGATTTTATGATTGATTTACACATACATACAAATCATTCTGATGGAACGGATACAGTAGAACCGACTATCACGCTAAAAATAAGCCAGATGTGAAACTAGGAACAGGAATAAACAACAATATGAAAATAGATAAAGAAATTATACAAAATTGGATAATGAATAGGAATTTAAAAATTTTATAAAAAGGTATATAAAACACCAAAATTATTTATAATATTAACAGTAATAACATTTAATAAGGACAAGAAGTGAGGGAAAAATGAACAATTATAAAGTTTATTTGAGCATGAGAATTGTAAAAACAATATTAAATGGTTTTATTGATAGTTTTTTTGTTTTATACTTTTTAGATGTATCACATAGCAATATATTGCCACTTGGAATATACAAATTGATAGCAATTTCTGCTATTTATGCTGTTATGTTCTTCTCAAGAAATTTTTGCACATCAAAGAAAAGAATAAATCTAACTAGAACAGGAATTATATTAAACCTTTTATACTTTTTGGCAATTATAATATTAAGAGAAAATGTAACAAAATATATGTATATAGTAGGATTATTATATGGATTAGGGGAAGGCTTCTATTTCTCAGTTTATAATAATATTGAATCAGATGGTATAAAAAATGAAGAAAGAGCAAAATATTTGGGAACATACCGTGCTTTATCAGCAATTATATCTATAATATATCCATTAGTATTTGGTGGTATAATTTATGAGACAGGCTTTATAAAAAGTTTACTAATATTAATGGTAATGGTAGTTGCTCTAATTGTATTATCATTTATGATTAAAGATCACAATGTGCCTAAGAAAGCAAAAACAGACTTAAGAGCTTATGCCAATATTGCAAAGAAAAACGAAGTAATCAAAAAATCATATATTGTACAATTTTTTGATGGATTAACTTATTCAGAAGGTGCTTTTTCATATATAGTTACAATTTATATAATAAAAGTATTTTCCAATAGTGTAAGTCTAGGAATATTTACATCTATATTTAGCTTAATCACAGCTTTATTAGGAATATTGTTTGCTAAATGTATTAAACCAAAACATTATGCAAGCATAATAAAGGTTTCTACGGTGTTTACAGTAATTTCATTGTGCTTAATGATATATAAATGCAACATGATTACAATTATATTGTTTAATTTGTTCAAGACATTTTCTAGAGAATTAATGGACTTAATAAATTTAAAAAATAAGACAAATACTTCTAATTTAAGCATAATACAAAAAGAATATAAAGTAGAATATTGGTTTGGTGTGGAAACAGCATTATTTATAGGAAGATTAATAAGTAATTCTTTATTCATCCTAATGGCATTTACTGGAGCTGGTGTAATGATATATATTTTCGCAATATTCTTAATACTTTTTGCAAGGGCATTAATTAACTTACAAAAAACAGTAGAGTGTAATAAAGAAAATGTAGAAATATGAGGTAGGACAAACTATAAATTTTATATAGGAATAACAAGGGGAACAGCATGTATTTAAAAAAAGTTGATATTAAAGAATTTAAAAAAGTAATATATCTAGCATATAAAAGTATATTTCCAGAGTCAGAAAGAAAAGATTATGCAGATATAAAGAAATCATATAATAATAATATTACCGATATAATTGAGATTATAGTAGAAGAGCAGTTTGTAGGGTTTTTTATAATAGATTTCCTAAAAGATAGTCCATATGTACTGTTAGATTTTTTCGCCATTTTACCAAAATATCAAAATAAAGGATATGGAAGTGAAGCAATAAAATTATTAAAGGAAATGTATAAAGATTATGATGGTATATTTATAGAAATTGAAAAAATAGGCAATGGAGATAATGAAAAAGAAAATCAAATTAGACAAAGAAGAGCAAAATTTTATGAAAATTTAGGCTTTCACAAATTGGGATTTGATATAGAACTATATTCTGTTTTATTTTCTGCATATATGCTACCTTGCGCAAAAAATATATTTGCAGATGAAAAAGTAATAAAAAATATTTTAGAAATATATAATGCAATTTTAGGAGAGAAAAAAATAAAAAAGAATTGTAAAATTATAATTGGACAAGAAATAAAGTGGAAAATTTGTTGACAACATAGTAAATTTATTATAAAATACAAACAATAGTTCTGATACAGCAAAAACAGTTATATAAATATAGAAAAATATAAAAGAGGTAATTTAAATTGAGTAATATAGAAAACTTAAAAGATTTAATAATATATCAAAGTCAAAATAATAAGAACATATCAGTAGAAGTTTTATATAATGAAGAAGATTTTTGGTTAACTCAAAAATCAATGTCTAAATTATTTAATGTTGAAGTACATACCATTAATTATCATTTAAAAGAAATTTTTAAGTCAGAAGAGCTAAAAGAAGAAACAGTTATTCGAAAAATTCGAATAACTGCAAATGATGGAAAAAAATATAATACTAATTTCTATAGCTTAGATGCTATTATATCAGTTGGCTATAGAGTAAATTCAAAAGAAGCCACTGATTTCAGAATTTGGGCAACAAAAACATTGAAGGAATATATAAAGAAGGGTTTTGTTGTTAATAGTGAATTATTAAAAAATGGCCCTAAATTTGGAAAAGATTATTTTGATGAATTATTAATTAAGATAAAAGAAATTAGAGCTAGTGAAAGAAGATTTTACCAAAAAATAACTGATATATATAAAGAATGTAGCTTTGATTATGATAAAAATAGTGAAACAACAAAAGAATTTTATAAAAATGTTCAAAATAAATTACATTTTGCAATTACTGGAATGACTGCTCCTGAAATAATTTATAATAGAGTAGATAGTAAAAAAGAAAATATGGGATTAACAACTTGGAAAAATGCACCAGATGGTAAAATACTTGAAACAGATGTAACAATAGCAAAAAATTATTTATCACAAGAAGAAATTACAGAATTAAATAATCTAGTATCAATGTATCTTGATTATGCAGAACGTCAAGTAAAATTGAGAAAAATCATTTCAATGCAAGAATGGAAAGAAAAGTTAGAGGTATTTTTAAAAATAAATGAGTACAATATCTTAGAAGATAATGGAAAGATAAAAAGAGAGATTGCAGATAAATTAGCTTTAGATGAATATAAAAAATATAGAGTAATACAAGACCAGAAATATATTTCGGATTTTGATGAACTTATTACAGAAGCAAGAACATTGAAAAATAACTAAGCAACAAATTACAATTGCGCACAGGAATAGGACGAGTTTCATCTTCAATATATCAATTTATAACAATATGAGAATAAGCAGAAGTAGTGTGCCTCCTACATAAGAGAAGGTGAGGCTTATGATAGAAACATCATATTTAATAACAAAAATATCCCAAATACCTATTCTTTTCTTAAAGTTTATGGTATATTAGACACGGATAGAGAAATTTTATTTTATAACACAGAAAGGGGAAAGAAAATGAGCTTAAAGTTAGAAAATGTGTCAAAAACATTTGCAGGGAAAAAAGCTGTAGACAATGTTTCATTTAGTCTGGAAAAACCAGGCATATTTGGACTACTTGGAACTAATGGAGCAGGAAAAACCACAACAATAAGAATGTTACTGGGGATTATTAAAAAAGATAGCGGTGAAATTACGTGGAAAGGTAAAGCAGTAGATAGAAAGAATGTAAATTTTGGATATTTACCAGAAGAAAGAGGAGTTTATCCAAAAACAAAAATATTTGACCAGTTAATGTATTTTGCTGAATTAAAGGGAATGAAAAAAGATGAGGCAATAAATTCAATTAATAAATGGGCAAAAGAACTTAAAGTAGAAGAATACTTGCAAATGCCAGCAGAAAAACTATCAAAAGGAAATCAACAAAAAATACAATTTATGACTGCAATAATACATAATCCAGAGCTGGTTGTTCTAGATGAACCTTTTAGCGGACTAGATCCAGTAAATACAGAAATACTAAAAAATATTATAATAGACCTAGTAAAAAATGGAAAATATGTAATAATGTCAGCACATCAAATGGCAACAATAGAGGAATTCTGTAGTGATATTTTAATATTAAATAAAGGAAAAACTGTATTGCAAGGAAATCTAAAAGAAATAAAAGAAACTTATCCTGCTAATAGAGTAGAAATAGATGTAAATCAAGATATAAGAAATTATATTAAAGACTTTAAATTGGAAATAGAAAACGAAACAAATAATAATTATGTTATAAAAATAACAGACGAAGAAAAAGCTCATAATCTTTTGAATAAACTTATAACAGAAGGAATTAGAGTTGATAAATTTGAGATTAAAAAGCCTACTCTAAATGACATCTTTATAGAGAAAGTAGGTGAACAATAATATGAGAGATATTTTAACTGTAATGAAATTTACAATGAAAGATATGATAAAAAGAAAATCATTTATAATATCAACTTTGATTATTCTGCTATTAATAGTAATTGGTTTTAATATACCAAATTTAATGAAAAAATTAAATGGTGAAAATACAGGAGACAAACTTTTAATAGTAGATAATGAAAATGTATTTGAAGGAAATTTGGAATTATTAAAACAAATGAATTTAGGATATGAATTTGAAATAACGAATCAAAATCTTAAATTTGATGATATAAAACAAAAAATAGAAAATGGAGAAATAGCAGAAGCCATAGTAATAGAAAAACAAGCAGGCAATGTAAAAATAAGATACATAGTAGAAAGTACAACTATGATGGAAGAAGTACCAGAAGGCTTGATAAATACGTTTAACTCTTTGTATACTAGTATGCAAATTGGTAAATTAGGACTAACAGAAGAGGAGTTACAAACAATTACACCAAATTTTGAATTTACTTTAGAACAAACAGATGATGAAGAAGCACAAGGAAATATTTTTGCAATGATGTTAATGTCTATTGTATTGTTCTACGCAATATATTTTTGTGCATATCAAGTATCAAGCTCAATAACAACAGAAAAAACATCAAAAATAATGGAAACACTTGTAACATCTACTAGCCCTAGAACAATAGTATTAGGAAAAACAATAGGAATAGGAGTTGTAGGATTATTACAAATGATAGTTATTGTGGCAACGGCATTAATAAGTGCTAAAGCATTTTTAGACCCAGAACTATTAAATAGTGTATTAGATATGTCTAATATTACACCATACCTAGGAATAATTACTATTATTTACTTTATACTAGGATATTTTACATATGCTTTACTATATGCTTTAACAGGCTCAACTGTAAGCAAACCAGAGGATATACAGTCAGCAAACCAACCAGTAGCAATTTTAGCAGTAGTAGGATTTTATTTATCATATTTCACTATGATGAATCCTACAAGTAGCCTTAACTTATTTGCATCATTATTTCCAATATCATCACCATTTTGTATGCCATTTAGAATCATGATGGGCTTATCAAATGGAACAGATGTAGCAATTTCTATTGCGATTTTAATAGTTACAATATTAGTTATAGCAAAAGTAGCAATAAAAATATATTCAAATGCAATATTAAATTATGGTACGAAAATGAGTTTTAAAGATATAATAAATATGTATAAAGAAAAACAAAATTAAAGACAATAAAAGAATCACCTTATATATGAGGTGATTCTTTTATTGAAACAATATAAATAAATAGAGAATAGTATTAAAAAATAATAGAAAATTGGAAAAAAATGTGATAACATATATATACTTCTAGAAAAGTTATAACGTAACAATGATTATATTAGAGGTGAAAATTTTGAGAATTTTAATAATTGAAGATGAATTGAAACTTGCTGAAGCAATTTCTTTTAGATTAAAAAAAGAAAAATATAGTGTTGACATATCTAATAATGGAGAAGACGGATTAGATAATGCATTGACTAATACCTATGATTTAATAATACTAGATGTAATGCTACCTAAAATTAATGGATTTGAAATATTGAAACAAATAAGACAAAAATCAATAGATACTAAAATAATTATTCTTACAGCAAAGTCTATGTTAGAAGATAAAATATACGGTCTAGAAAACGGTGCAAATGATTATATAACGAAACCATTTCATATGGACGAATTAGTTGCCAGAGTGAATGTTCAATTAAGAATCGATATAAAAAGTAAAAATAATTGTATTGAAGTAGGAGATTTAAGTTTAAATGTAGATACTTGTAATTTATTATGTACAAAAACAGAAGAATCAATTGAAGTAATTGGAAAAGAATATTTATTATTAGAATATCTAATGAAAAACTATAATCGAATTGTACCAAGAGAACAAATTTATAACAAAGTTTGGGGATTTGATAACGAGGCGGAATCAAACAATTTAGAAGCATATTTGTCTTTTATTAGGAAAAAGTTAAGAATTATAGGATCTCGGAGTGAATATAAAAGCAGTTAGAGGACTGGGATATAAATTAGAGGTGTGCGATGAAGAAATTAAAAAATAAAGTTTTTATAATAGTTTTTCTAATTCCTACATTGTTTTTAATTAATATTTTAATTGTTTTTAATTATCAAGCATATAAAAAAGAAAAAGATGCAATAACTGAAACATTAGTAAAAACAGCTTCTATATATGAAAGCAAAGGAAATATAATAAAGAAAATGTATGAATACAAAGAAAATGAAATGATTTATTTAGACAAAATAGTGTATACAATTATTTTAGAAAAAGACAATAATATGTCTTATATAATTAGTCATACTGATAGTGATATAAATACAGATACCATTATTTCTTATGCAAATGAGATTCTAAAAAAGGAAAACAATTTAAATGATAATATAAAAGTTAATACAGGAAATTTATATTTTTCAGATTATTCTTATTCAATAAAAAATGAAAATTACATTATTATAATATATAATTTAAATACAAAAAGTAGGCTAATTTCATTATTACAAATTACATTGATAATTGCAGCAATGGTAGAAATTGTAATAATATTGGTTTCTATAAAATTAACTAATTGGGTCACAGCACCAGTGTTTTCAACATTTAATAAGCAAAAACAATTTATAGAAGATGCTGCGCACGAACTAAAAACTCCACTGGCAGTAATAATGGCAAATGCTGAAAATTTGGAAATGGATTCAAAAAACGACAAATGGATATATAATATAAAAAGTGAATCTGAAAGAATGAACAACTTGATTGTAAAATTGTTAGGTTTAGCAAAATTAGAAAATAAGAAAGAAGAAGTATATAGTGACATAAACCTTTCAAAAACTGTAGAAATGTCTATTTTAACTTTTGAGAGTTTAATATTTGAAAGAAATATAGATTTTGAATATAATATACAAGAAAATATTAATTTTCAATGTAATGCTGACGATATTAAAGAACTAATTTCAATTTTAATAGATAATGCAATTGAGCATAGTTTTGAAAAAGATGGTAAGATTTTAGTAGAACTATATAAAGAAAAAAATAATATTATATTAGAGGTAAAAAATAAAGGAAATCCTATTTCTAAAGATGATGAAAAAAGAATATTTGAGAGATTTTATAGAAAAGATGAAGCTAGGAATAGAACAGATAATCATTATGGTTTAGGACTTGCAATAGCAAAAACTATAGTTACAAATTATGAAGGAAATATTACAGCTTTTTCAAATAATGGTTATACAACATTTAAAGTTGTTTTTAAAAAATAGAAAAATGGGGGGAGTATGAAAAAAACTGGTGATATATGTAATTTGTCTGAACTAGTGGTAGGGCAAAAGGCTAAAGTTTTAAAATTAAAAGAAAACAATAAAGCTATAAGAAGACATTTGCTAGATATGGGAGTAACTAGGGGAGTTATAATTTCTATAAAAAAAATAGCACCAATGGGAGATCCAATAGATATAACTTTAAGAGATTATGAACTTTGCATATGTAAGGAAGACTTGAATAAAATAGAAGTGGAGGTGCTATAAATGAAGATTGCATTAGTAGGAAATCAAAATAGTGGAAAAACCACTCTATTTAATGTTTTAACAGGTATGAATGCTAAAATTGGTAATTGGCCGGGTGTTACAATAGAAAAAAAGACAGGAATAATTAAAGGTACAAGCCATGAAATTACGGACTTACCAGGTATATACTCATTAAGCCCATATAGTGTAGAAGAAGATGTGTCAAGAAAGTTTATTTTTGAGGAAAAGCCAGATATTATTATAAACATAGTGGATAGTACTTCTTTGGAAAGAAGTTTATATTTAACAACACAACTTTTGGAATTAGATTGCAAAATTATTATAGCTTTAAATATGACAGATATTTTGGCTAAAAAAGGAATTGAAATAGATATAGAAAAATTAGAGCAAATATTAGGGACAAGTGTTATAAAAATATCTGCTTTAAAAGAGATAGGTATAAAAGAATTAATCCAAGAAATAGAAAGTAAAAGAGCTAAAACAAAACAATATATTTATGATGCAAAACTAGAAAATGCTATAAAGCAAGTACAAAATCAGTTGCCTAAAGAAGAACGACATAAAAGATTCATAGCAGTAAAATTGTTAGAAGAAGATGAGAGATTTACAAGCTTAAATACATATAGAATAAAAAAAATAATTACAGAAATTTCACAAAATTATGATACTGATTTAGAAGAAATAATAGCATCTGAAAGGTATGACTTTATAGAACAAGTAAAAAAACAAACAGTAATAAAACATCATATAAAAGAAAATATATCTGATAAGTTAGATAAAGTATTTTTAAATAAATGGCTTGCTTTCCCAATATTTATTTTAATAATGTTTTTTGTATATTATTTATCAGTAGGACTAGTTGGAAGCTTTACAGTAGACTTAATCGCTGAGTTAGTAGAAAATTTTGGGAAAAGCGTAAGTGAATTATTTATAAATATTGGAGCTTCTGACTGGGTAAGAAGTTTAGTTGTAGATGGAATTATTGCAGGTGTTGGAGCGGTTTTAGGTTTTATACCACAATTAATTATTTTATTTATATGTATATCTGTATTAGAAACAACAGGTTATATGTCGAGAATTGCATTATTATTGGACAAGTTATTTAGAAAAATAGGATTAAGTGGAAAAAGTTTAATTCCTTTTATAGTAGGTTCGGGATGTAGTGTGCCAGGAATTATGGGAACAAGAATTATAGAAAATCAAGATGAAAGAGAAATGACAGCAATTTTAACTCCATTTATTCCATGTAGTGCAAAGCTACCAATAATAGCGCTATTTTCAGGATATTTTTTTGGAGAGAAATCTGGCTTGGTTTCTGCCTCTTTATACTTCTTTGCAATAGCAATAATTATTTTTAGTGCAATACTTATGAAAAAATTTATTTTCAAGAATACAAGTAACACATATATTTCTGAATTACCTGAGTACAAATTACCAAGCATAAAATATGTAGCAAAAGATGTATGGGATAAAGTATTAGCTTTTATAAAAAGGGCAGGCAGTGTTATATTAATTTGCTCAATTGTAATATGGTTTTTACTATCGTTCTCATTTAAACTAGAATATGGCGTGGATGTAGAAAATAGTATTCTTGCATCTATTGGTAAAACAATATCTTGGGCTTTTTACCCAATGCTTGGAGAAAACAATTGGGGAGTAGCGGTATCTGCAATTCAAGGATTAGTCGCAAAAGAACAGGTAATATCGTCTATGTCTGTTATTGCAGGATTTACGGAAGAGGCTGAGCAAGGAAGCCAAATATTTGAAGGAGCAAGTATGTTTAGCTTTTTCACTGCAGCATCTGCATATGCATTTATGGTATTTAATTTATTTAGTGCACCATGCTTTGGAGCAATTGGAGCGATGAAAAGAGAATTAGGAAGTACAAAAAAAGTATTAAAAGCAGTAGCATTTCAAATAATATTTGCATGGATATTAGCAACATCAGTATATCAAATAGGAAGCAGATTAGAAAAAGGAAGATTTAATTTAGTAGATATAATCATCATAGGAATTATAGTTGTAAGTGTAATAAAAATAATAACTAAAAAACAAAAAGGAGATGAATGTAGAGGGTGCCCATATTGTAGTTCGTGTAAAAAATAATTTTAAAAAGATATGTACAAAATGAAAATTTACATTTATAATACTAGTATAGTCATAAAAATATACACATGAAAATATATAGAAATATAAGAAAAATAGGAGGAGTAATATGAATGAAAAATGCAAATGTGGCAACGATTGCAAGGATGAAAGAATAGAAAAAATATTATCCAAATATGAGAAAAACAAGAGCAATTTAATACAAATATTAAATGAAGTTCAAGAAACTTATGGATATATTCCAGAAAATGTTCAGCTTGAAATTTCTAAATATCTAGGAATAGAAATGGCTGAAATTTATGGAGTAATTACTTTTTATGCAAGGTTTACATTAAAACCAAAAGGAAAATATAACATAGCAGTATGTTTAGGAACAGCATGCTTTGTAAAAGGTTCAGAAAAAATTTTAGATAGAGTAAAACAAAAACTAGGAATAGATGTAGGTCAAACTACAGAAGATGGAAAGTTTTCATTAGAGGCAACTAGGTGTATTGGTGCATGCGGATTAGCGCCTGTGTTTACTATAAATGATGAGGTTCACGGTAAGGCAACTCCAGAAATGGTAGACAAAGTGCTTGATGAATATATGTCTAAAGATTAATTTTTAGACATAATACATTATTCTTAAAAAAATACAGCAACTAAAATATCAGCCGTTTTGTATATTTTTTTAAAAGTCAAATCTCGACAGCCCTTTGAGGCGGGGGAATACCCGCGTATGCCTTGGAGAGTTTGATCTTTTAAAAAAATCATACAAAAGGTAGGCTGAGTAATAACCAAAATTAAGGAGGTAGTAATGAAAACTTTAGAAGAAATAAGAAAAATAAGAGAAGAAAAAAGAAAAGAATTAGATTTAAGAGTAAATTTAAAAGCAAATACAGTAGAAAAACATATTTTAGTATGCCATGGAACAGGGTGTACATCTTCAAAATCACCAAAAATAATAGAAAACTTTAGAAAAATAATAGAAGAAAAACATATAGAAAATGTAAAAGTTATCCAAACAGGGTGCTTTGGTCTATGTGCAAAAGGACCAATAGTAATAATAAGACCAGAAGATGTATTTTATGCAATGGTAAAACCAGAAGATTGCGAAGAAATAATAGATACACACATTGTAAAAGGTGAACTTGTAGAAAGACTACTATGTAAAGACATAGATGAAAAAACAGTAAAACAATTAGATGAACTTAATTTCTATAAAAAACAAAAAAGAGTCGCACTAAAAAATTGTGGTGTAATAGACCCAGAAAATATAGATGAATACATAGCATTTGATGGCTATAAAGCATTAGAAAAAGTGCTTTTTGAAATGACACCAGAAGAAGTAATAGAAGAGGTTACAAATTCTGGCCTTCGAGGAAGAGGTGGCGCAGGATTCCCAACAGGTAAAAAATGGAGCTTCACTAGAATGGCAAGAGGTACCCAAAAATATGTAGTATGTAATGCAGATGAAGGTGACCCAGGTGCTTTTATGGATAGAAGCATATTAGAGGGAGATCCACACTGTGTTTTAGAAGCAATGATGATTGCAGGATATGCAATAGGCGCAAATAAAGGATATATCTATGTAAGAGCAGAATATCCAATAGCAGTACATAGGTTCCAAAAAGCAATAGACCAAGCAAGAGAATATGGAATACTTGGTAAAAACATATTTGGAACAGATTTTGAATTTGATTTAGAAGTAAGACTAGGTGCCGGAGCATTTGTATGTGGAGAAGAAACAGCACTTTTAGAATCAATAGAAGGAAAATCAGGTAGACCAAGATTAAAACCACCATTCCCAGCAAATTCTGGCTTATGGCAAAAACCAACACTAATAAACAATGTAGAAACATATGCAAATATAACAAAAATAATTTTAAATGGTGCTAGTTGGTATTCTAGCATTGGTACAGAAAATTCAAAAGGAACAAAAGTATTTGCACTTGGTGGAAATGTTGTAAATGTTGGGCTAGTAGAAGTACCAATGGGAACAACTTTAAGAGAAATAGTTTTTGATATAGGTGGAGGAATACCAAATGGACATAACTTTAAAGCAGCACAAACAGGTGGACCTTCTGGAGGATGTATACCAGCAGAAAATCTAGATACACCAATAGATTATGAATCACTAACTCAAATAGGTTCAATGATGGGGTCTGGTGGACTAATTGTAATGGACGACACTAAATGTATGGTAAACTTAGCAAAATTCTACCTAGGATTTACAGTAGACGAAAGTTGTGGAAAATGCAATCCATGTAGAATAGGAACAAAGAGAATGTTAGAAATTTTAGATAGAATTACAAAAGGAGAAGGTACTTTAGAAGATATCGAAAAACTAGAAACATTAGCAAAAACTATAAAAGAAGCTTCTGTATGTGGACTTCGGTCAAACAGCGCCAAACCCAGTGTTAAGTACACTAAAATATTTTAGAAATGAATATATAGAACACGTAGAAAATAAAAATTGCCCTGCAGGAGAATGTAAAGCATTATCACATATAGAAATAGACCCAGAAATTTGTAGAGGATGTGGCTTATGTAAAAGAAATTGCCCAGTAGGAGCAATATCAGGAGAAGTAAAACAGCCACACAAAATTGACCCAAGCAAATGTATAAAATGCGGACTATGCAAATCAAAATGCCCATTTAAGGCAATAAAATAGTTTTATGTATTTGGTGTTTTGAAATTATAAAATATCAGCCGTTTTGTATGTTTTATAAAAAATTAAATTTGACAGTCCTTTGAGACGGGGAAAGACCCGCGTACGCCTTGGAGAATTTAATTTTTTAGAAAATCATACAAAAGGTAGGCTGACTAGAGATAAATAAAAACCGAAAGGAGAAAAAATATGTCAGAACTAATCAAATTAAATATAGATGGAATAGATGTAAAAGTAGAAAAAGGCACAACAGTCCTACAAGCAGCAAGAAAAGCAAATATAGACATTCCAACATTATGTTTTTTAAAGGGAATAAATGCAGCAGGAGACTGTAGAATGTGTATAGTAGAAATAGAAGGAAGAAGAGGACTTACTCCTTCATGTAATACCTTAGCAGAAGATGGAATGGTAGTAAGAACAAACACAGATAAAGTAAATGAATCAAGAAGAATAGTATTAGATCTAATTTTATCTGCACATAATAGAGATTGCTTAACATGTGTAAGAAATGGAAACTGTGAATTACAAGAACTATGCAAAAAGTTTGGAATAACAAATGTAGAATATGAAGGGGAAAAAGTAAAACCACATATAGACGACTTATCTCCATCAATTGTAAGAGATGCAAGTAAATGTATTTTATGCAAAAGATGTGTAGCAGCATGTAAAAACATACAAAATATATCTGCAATAGATGTTGTAGGAAGAGGATTTGAATCTAGAATAGCACCTACAGGAGATAAAAGCTTGAACGAGGTAAACTGTACTTTCTGTGGACAATGTATAGCTGCTTGCCCAGTTGGCGCATTAAAAGAAAAAGATGACACTCAAATAGTTTGGAGAAAAATAAGAGACAAAGAAACTTTTGTAGTAGTTCAAGTTGCACCATCAGTAAGAGTAGCACTAGGAGAAGAATTTGGTTTACCAATTGGAACAAATGTAAAAGGGAAAATGGTAACAGCCTTAAAAAAACTTGGATTTGATAAAGTTTTTGATACAAACACAGGAGCAGATTTTACAATAGTAGAAGAAGCAAATGAATTTGTGGAAAGAGTAACAAATGGAGAAACACTTCCAATGATTACATCATGTAGTCCGGGCTGGGTAAGATTTATAGAGATGAATTATCCAGAATTACTTGGAAATTTATCAAGTTGTAAATCACCACACCAAATGTTTGGAGCAATATTAAAATCTTATTATGCTGAGCAAGAAAAAATAGATCCAAAGAAAATGTTTGTTGTATCTGTTATGCCATGTGTTGCTAAAAAATTTGAAAGAACAAGAGAAGAAATGAAAAATGATGGTTTAGATAATGTAGATGCAGTAATTACAACTCGTGAACTTGCAAGAATGATAAAACAAGCAAATATAGATTTTGTGAATTTAGAAGAAACAGAATTTGATAATCCAATGGGAGAGGCAACAGGAGCTGCTGCAATATTTGGAACAACAGGTGGAGTAATGGAAGCAGCACTTAGAACAGCATATGAAGCAATAACAGGAAAAGAATTGAAGGATATAGATTTTATGGATGTAAGAGGAGCAAGAGGAATAAAAAAAGCAAGTGTTACAATAGATGGAAAAGAAATAAAAGTAGTTGTTGCACACGGATTAGGAAATGCAAGAAAAGTATTAGATGAAATAAAGGAAGGAAAAGCAGATTACCAATTTGTAGAAATAATGGCATGCCCAGGAGGTTGTATAATGGGCGGAGGTCAGCCAATAGTAAGTTCTAAAAAAAGACTAGATACAGATGTAAGAAAATTAAGAGCAGAAGCCCTATATACAATAGATAAAGAGAGCAAAATAAGAAAATCTCATGAAAATCCAGTACTTATAAAAATATATAAAAATTATTTAGGAGACATAGGTGGACATAGGGCACACGAATTATTACATACACATTATCAGAAAAGAGAAAAATACAGTTTATAAAGAAAGGTTAATTAAAATATAAAAATTGTAATTTGTGTGTCACTGCTTCTCAGCCTACCTTTTGTATGATTTTTTTAAAAGGTCAAACTCTCCAAGGCAT
>JBJFFE010000017.1:0-3439 GCA_051891435.1 Clostridia bacterium
ACGGAGATTGAATGTAAAAATGAAGAGGAGTAAGAAAAGATGCCGATTGGGAGTTGCCATTCCTGATCGGCTTTTTTTCTTGCTCTTTTGCAGATGGTAAAATTAAGGTATATGTGGTAAAATACATAATAATGGGAGGGGTAATATAATGATAGAGATGGAATTAAAGGCATTATTAAAAAATAAACTACAAGTTAAAAAGAAGTTGGAAGAATGTGGTTGTGAATGGGTATCGGTAGGTCTACAAGTAGACACAATTTATGAAAGAAGTGATGCGAAACAAATTGTAGATACATCTATTTTTAGAATACGAAAATATAATGATAAAAAAATTCTAACGCTTAAGATTTTAATGGAGGATTTGGATACCGCAGAAGAATTGGAGTTAGATATTAGTGATGATATAGTAATGGACAAGATGTTACAATTTATAGGTTTTTTACCCAAAATACAGGTTGTAAAAAGAAGACAAACTGCAAAATATAAGGAATTTAATATTTGTATAGATGAGGTAGAAGGATTGGGAGATTTCATTGAAATAGAACGTATATCTGAAAAGAGTAATGATAAAGATAGAATATATGGAGAGATGAGAACAGTATTATTAGAGTTGGGAGTTGAGGAAGAAGAACTGAAAAAAGAAAAATATTATGAAATGATATTAAAAAATAGGGAGGAAAAATATGAGTGATTTTTGGATAGGTATCATAACAGGAATTATTTCGTCAGTGATAATTATAGTGTGTAAAATAATTTATACAAATACTGTGTGTTATACACAGTCAAAGTATAGTGGTAAATGGAAAGATGAAATTTATGATAGTAATGGAAATATCATTAAGAGAGATGTATATGTCCTAAAACATCATAAAAGAAATAATACCATAAAAGGAACAATAAGTAGAGTAGCACCGGTTGAACAGATACATCGTACATGGAAATGTTCTGGTGTTTTAAGTGGTGAACATCTAATATTATCATTTTGGTCAGAAGATGTAATTAAAAGTGATGGATGTATTTATGCAGTGTTAAAAGAAGATTTTACATATGAAGGGTTATATTTAAAGGCTGAAGGTTCTGACATAAATATGATAAAAATTAAATTAATAAAAGAAAATGGAGGACGTTAATGGATTATGCATTGTTAGATTGGGATAATACGTTACGACAAGGATACACACTTTTTTCGTGGATAGATTATTTGATAGAAGTAGGAACTGTAGGAAGTGTGGTTCGTGAAGAAATTGATTATTATATAGAAGAATATCTAAAAGATAAAATATCGCATGATCAATTAGCTAGAGATGCATGTGATGTTTTTGCTAAGTCCATAAAAGGCATGAAGAGATCTATTTTAGAACAGCAAATTAAGGAGTATATGCGTGAAGATAAAGCTAAATTATATGGATTTACACAAGAGATATTTGATGTACTTAATGAGAATAGAATACTGCCTATTATAGTAAGTGGAGCACCAAGAGATATTTTAGATAATTATCGTATTAAATTTAATATCTATAAAATATATGGGTTTGTCGCAGAAGAAGATAATGATAGATTTTCTGGAAAAGTATTACACAATTATGGCTATAACAAAAATTTAAAAGTAGAAGAAATATGTAAAGAAATGGGAAAGAAGCCGAAGATAGCATTTGGAGATTCAGTTTCCGACTTTGAAATGTTAAGTAAAGCTGAGAAAAGTATAATTGTATGTGAAAACAGAAAACATCCAAAGTTTAAAGCAGATGGCACAATTGAACATAATATGTCATCTGTAGAAGTAAGGAGGTTACTTCTACAAGTTCTTAGTTAGCATATGATGGAGGAGATAATGAAAAAAACATTAATAATTTTGCCAGCTTATAATGTAGAAAAGGAAATTTACAATTTATTGTCCAATATGCAAAATTATAGAGAAAATGTGATAATTGTGGATGATGGAAGTACTGATAATACATTTCAAATTATTGATTCATTGAATTATAATGTTATTAGGCAAGAAAAAAATGCAGGGGTAGCAAGCGCCATTAAAATAGGTATAAATTATGCAATAAATAATGGGTATCAAAGTGCTGTTTTTATGGACTCAGATGGACAACACTCTCCAAAGTATATTGATGGATTTTTAAAGCTACTTGAAACTTATGATTTTGTAGTGGGAAATAGGTTTCATATTAATACAACAGCACCTGATATTAAATTAGGATCAAATTTATTGGCTTCAATTATTGTAAAAAAAATTTCGGGCAAAAAATACAATGATATTTCATGTGGATTTAAAGCGATTAAACTCGATGAAGATTTAAAAGTAGCTATAGAAAAATCAGATGGATATAGTATAGTGTTTGATTTATTCTTTTATGCATTGAATCATAATTATAAAATTGGAACGATTGATATGGAAGCGATATATGATTATAGTACCTTTTTGATGACAAGAAGAGAGGAGTTATTGGCTTTTATTTCTGCTTTAGAGTTACATGTTTCAAATATATTTTTGGAGAAATTATATATTAACGATTTAAAAGATAAGGTACTAGAGCGAAGAGATTTTATTTATACAATTGATGATATTACATTTTATGGATTTTTTATAAAAGACAAAGCTGGTTATATCATACAAGGAGATCCACTGAAATTGAGAAAATATTTAAATAGTGAAAGTTAAAGATGTTATGGATAAAGAATATTTAATGTTACGGTCAGAAATAGAAGAAAATTTAAAGAAACAGGATCAGTTATTCGGTACTGTTATATCTATTTTAGGATTAACAAATGTTTTTTCACATATTAGCGAAAATGCGCTATTTCTTTTTTTAATATTATTTTTATCTACATTATTGCAACTACGAATGTTGGAATATAGAAATATAGTATATTATATATCTACATATATGGTGGTATTTTTGGAAAAAGATTCTGATTTTAAGTGGGAAACTAGGTTGGGAAAGTTTAAAAAAGAAGGATATGTATATGAAGATGGAAAACTGAGAAAAAAGATAATTAATACGGTGGTTGTCCGTTTTGGAAGAATTATTAAACATTTTATTATTTTGGGGTTAGTAGTATTTATACTTTTAAGAATAGTGGTAAATGTTTATAAAAGTTATTATATGCTATGGATAAAAATAGTTTTGTATGTAGTTGCTGGTTTTCTTGTGATTTTTAATATCTTATATGCTTATACATTAAGTACAGATAAGGTTAATTATAGTGCATACTTAAAAAGATGGGAAAAAATAAGGAAGCAAGAGCAACAAGAACGGATAGAGGGTAGAGGGCAATAAGGTTATTTAAAAGGTAAAGTCACCTCATTTAAAAGGGATGAACCTTTTCGCAAAAGGTGACGGTTTCGCTATTTAGTATAAGAAGTAACTTTCACCGCATGTGGAAGTCGTGTGTTGTCTACATCGGGTGAATTCGTAGAAGTGTTGAATTT
>JBJFFE010000018.1:0-3398 GCA_051891435.1 Clostridia bacterium
TTATGACCTTCTAATAGGTATAAAAACAATTGTAGTACTCACTATTGTAATCATTAATAACGCAAATTATTATTAGGCACTATTATCAGTGGCTAAGACTGGTAGAAAAGATAACAGACAAAGCCTCAATATGCCTATAACTAAAAATGGTGGTTAAGATATGACAATTAAAGAGCTTTTAACTATTAACGATGTAATTTGCTGTAAATAATTTTAATATGAGGCTAGAACATATAATTTAATAGGAGGATAATGCGTAATGAAAAATGCAAGAATTGAAAATATTGCAAATGAATTATTAAATAAAACAAAATCAAATACAAGTATACCATTGGACATCATGTATCTTGCAAAACAATTAGACTTTGTAGTTGGAAATGCAAAACTTTCTGATAATGATGATGGCTTTATTTTGGTAGATAGAAATAAAAGATCTGTATTAGGACAGGACAGTAATAAAGTAATAGGTGTTAAAGCATGTCTTAGCGTAGAATGAAAAAGGTTTACCATAGCTCATGAGCTTGGACATTACTTCCTCCATTTTCCAGATAATGAATATGGCTTATTAGCCCACAGAGAGCATCGAAAAGGTAAAGGAAAGGAAGAAAATGAGGCAGACTATTTCGCAGCTTGTCTTTTACTTCCTAGAGATAAATTCATTGATTTATATAACAAGGTATCAAATACAACGAACGACACAAAAGTTATAATTTCTATATTAGCAAGTAGCTTTATGGTTACACATGAAATGGCAGAGCGAAGAATTAAGGAACTAAAACTCAATGATTAACAATTTTGATGATAAAGAATTTCAAAAAGACCAGGGTAATTATTTTGAGCCTTTTGATAAAGATAAAGATTTTTTTAAGCAATGAATCGATCCTTATATCACAAACGAGCAAAGAATAAGAGATCAAGAAATAACCAGTCTGTTGCAAGAATACGTCAACTATTATAGGTTTAAAACTGCCAGTAATGGATGAATAAAGAAAATTATGTTTATAATCTGTATTGTTATTCTTTGTCTATTTGCTCTTTCTTTGCTTTCCCTAATATGAAAATCCGCATGTTCAAAACAGGCTTCCTCCACAGAAGATGTTATTCAGCTGATAACCGTGAGCATAACTTTTATAACGCTGGTATTTGAAATATTAAAAATAATAACCCAATATATATTTCCATCGAATGACGAAGAGTATATCACCCGAATAGTTGAGTTAATACAGAACAACGACCTTGAGAACAAAAGAGAAAATATAAAAATTGGAGGAACATCTTCTGATGTTAGCTAAATATTGGGTTATTAGTCAAAATTGTTTTTTTACAGCTGCAAAATATACTATTTACAATTTCAAGTACAATTTAATACAAGGAGGAAAACAAAATGGCAATAGTAGCCAACAAATCTTATTGATTCAAATCTAAAAGCGACGGGAAATACTTAAACCCACTTACAAGCGGAAGCTTAGCAAACAGTACAAATGTTACAACTTATGCAAAAGAAAGTGGTGATACTTCTCAAATTTGGATATGCTCGTCTTATTCCAATTCAAGTCTTAACCTAAATGGGTATCTATTAAAGAACGCAAAAAACTCAAATTATGCGTTAGACAGATGGAGACTTTCTGGTGATAATTATAATAATGCTGATATTTACACAATAGGTTCATCATCCGAAGATTTAAAAGACCAACTTATACTTATTGAGGAAACTGCTAATGGTTGCAAAATTAAACTGAAGTATAGAGATCTATATTTAACTCAAGTTTCAACTGCAACATACGGAGGGCACAATGTTAAATGGCAAGCTTCCAATAGCAGTAATAACCAACTTTGAATTGCTGAAGAAGCACCTTCAGAAGTAATCGTTACAGGGATGCCATCTGGTGCTGGATACACAAACAATACCGAATATTTCCATCCAGATTCAGGAATGGTACCAGGTACTTGGGCAAGTAACGGAGGCTCTACTAAAGAGAATCAAATTAAACAATTCTATAAAACCGTTTACAACCAGACAACAGATCCAAGTAATAACCAATGTCTACATTCACTCTATGGCGGCAAATATGTTGATAGTGTCCCTAAATACGGAGGACAGTTCCATCCGGGAATCGATATTTTCAAAGCTGCCGGCAGTAATATTTATGCTGCAAGAAATGGTGTTGTTAGACAAAAGGGTTCATACTATATAACTGTAGAAGCTAGCGATTGTTTAATGGTTTATGTTCATCTAAGCCCAAAATCAAATCTTGCTATTGGTAGTACAGTAACAGCCGGTACAACAATCCTAGGTACAGAAGATAAGCTAGAAACAACGGATTACCATTTGCACATCGAAATACACTCAAAAAGTGGAAGTTTGTCACCACATTTGCCAACACCAACGGTCAATGATCACATGGAATGTATGGTACCGTACAATTATTTGAACGATTAATACAAGTATTCAAAAAAACAAGGAGGCTAATTGATTAGTCTCCTTGTTTTCTTTTTTATTTGTACATTTTTATAGCACATACATTTCGAACGTATTGTAAAATTTATCAAAATATCCACTCACTAGTTGTTAACCACATCTCCGTTAGAAGCGTTTACATAATAATAAATCTTCTCTCCATCTTTATAATGGACTATACCAAATACTATTTCTTTGTTTTGATTGATATCTGTTTGCATGTGAGCGATAAAATCCATTCCATTATAATAATATATTCCGCCAGTATCAAACTCGCCTCTTTTCATATTGTTTAAATCGAGCTTTTTAATGACATAAAGCATTGCTTTTTCTGGGCAACAAACTTCATGAGTTGTCATATTATTATATGCATCTAAATATTTTTTACTATGTTTCTCACTTAAAACATAGCTTTCCTCATTTACATCGTAAGCGAATCCATTTACCTTAGCGGAATACACATCATTTTCATCATAATCCCCGACATAGTAAATTTTTAAAGTACAGCCAACATAAGGAGCATAACCATTTAATATTCCACTATTTACAGATTTTATTGCAGTAAAAGGTACAACAGCCTGAATTTTTTCTCCATTTTCATCCTCTAACGTATATTTTACATCCATATAAAACAAGTTAGAATCGTAGTCACTGATGATTCTTTCTTCAGAAATCATAGTTCCAACCAAAAATTTATCAGTGCCGTATAATTCTTCGAAAGAATATTCACATTTATGGTCTTGTATCATCTTATCTATCGCAGATGATTCTTCCATGTCAATCGTATCCACCTTGGGATACACTACACTTTCGTTAGATTTTACAATTGTACATCCGCAAACAATTAACAGCAAAATAGTACACAATAATAGTTTTCTCATTCTTTACTTCCTCCTAATTAATTTTACTATGTATATAGAGTAAGGTATAACTAATATTA
>JBJFFE010000019.1:0-3342 GCA_051891435.1 Clostridia bacterium
TAAGACCATAACACGGGTCTTTGTTTCTTTTTTTGAATATTCTTAAAAATATGTTATTTAAAACTACTTGTGTGTGTGTGTGTGTGTGTGTGTACAGCGCCAATGGTTACAGCTTTTAACATATTTTTACCTCCTCTTTTGTTTTTTATTGTAGGGGTCGGTCTTGACCGACCCGCGGGCTAGTCAAGACTAGCCCCTACATTATTTGTAATTATTTTATATCATAATGTGTTTATTTGCAACTATTTTTCTTTTTTTGGGTAATTTTTAGTCTACTACAACAATGCTATTAATATTACAGCTATTCCAACAACTACTCTATATATTGCAAATACTTTGAAGCTTCCTTTTTTTAAATATTCTAGCAAGAATTTAATTACTATTAATCCAACAATAAAGCTTGCTAATATTCCTATCCAAAATGATAAATCTGTTAATACAAAGCTTCCTAAATCAAATATTACTGCTGCTAATGTTATTGGTGTTGCAAGTAAGAATGAATATTTTGCAGCACTTTCTCTATCTATGCCTAAAGCTCTTGCTACTGTCATTGTTATTCCTGAACGTGATACCCCTGGGAATGCTGCAGCTAAACTCTGAGATGTTCCAATAAGTACAGATTGTTTTAATGTCATGTCTTCATATTTTATATTTGCTTTTGATTTTTTATCGACAACATATAAAATGATACCCATAACTATTAATGTTATTGCTATTACAATCATTTCCACATTTAAGTTGTTTTCAAATAATTTTTCTGATATTTTATCTAATACCAAACTTAATATTCCTGCTGGTATAGTTGCTGCAACTAAATACCAAAATATTTTTCCCTCTGTAGATTTTTCTTTTTTTACAACTTGTTTATATCCACCAACTATTAATTTTATCCAGTCTTTAAAGAAGAATATTACTATTGCAAGTAATGTTCCAATATGTAATGCCACATCAAATGATGCAGGCATTTGACTCCAACCTAGTACCCATGGGAATAAATTTAAATGTGCAGAACTTGATATCGGCAAAAATTCTGTAAGTCCTTGTACTACTCCTAATATTAACGCTTGATAAATCGGCATAATTTAAAACCTTCTTTCATTTTATAATATGTTTATTTTTTTCTCTTATTCCATTCAAAATTTTTTTTACTTTCCTCTTGTTTGTTTAATATTCTAGTTAAATTATATGTGTCATTTAAATATTCTTCTATCATCTCTTCTTTTTTGCTATCCTTTTTTTCCTCTTTACCTTCTGCAGTAGTTTCTGGTTTCTTTATAAATTGTTTTATTGGAAATAACATTGGTTCTTCTTTTGCAATAGAATAGAATTTTTCATCTGCATCAATTGCTTTTTGTATTGTTAATGCAGCTTTATCTTTTTGATTTTTCATCATATATATTTTAGTTAGCTCATAATATGATTTAGCTTCTTTTTCTTTATATGTACTATTTAAAAAATATGTTTCTGCCATATCGAAATCTCTATATAATAAGGCTATTTGTCCTAATCTAAAATATGCATTATAATGTTCCTTATTTATCTGCGTCACTTGTTCGAAGCATTTTTTTGCTAAACTAAATTCATTTGTTTTCACATATGCAATTCCTAAATTATATATAAGGTCTTCTTTGTTTTCATGTATTTTTAATGATTTATTTATAAAGTTTATTGCTTTTTTATATTCTTCTGTTTCAATTAATAATTCTGCAAGCATTTGAGTTGCTGCATAATGTTCTGGTTTTACTTTTAATAAATTATTTAACATTTGTATTGCTTGCTTATTTCTTCCTAAATCTTTAAGTAAAAGCGATATTCTATAATATGATTTATAATCATTTCGCTTTATTTCTAAAGTTTTAACGTATTCTTCTATTGCTTTTCTCATGCCACCTTCTTTTTCGTAAATTTCAGCAAGCATTTTATGAGCATAATAACTATCTGGATATTTTGTGCTTAACAATATTAAATTTTCTTTTGCCTTTTTATCCTTACCTAAAATTATATAAATTTTACAAATACATACATGCATCATTTCTGAAACATTTATATTTTTGTATTCAAGTAAAAAAACTAAAATAGGTACTATAATAGAAAATATATAAATAATTGTTTTAAAAAATACAGAATTTAGCACTCCAAAAATAATTTGGATAAAATTTATAAGTATTCCTATTGCTTGAATTACTAAAATTATAATATAATTAGTATCGTTCTTTTTTATCATTTTGAAAAAGAATATATAAATAAAAAGTATAAAAGAAACTAATGTTATAAGAATTTTTTCTAACATATTTTTCCCCTATTTATTAAATTTTTCTTTATAATTTCTTATTGATTTTTCAATAATTTCTTCTGCTTCTGTTCTTCCCAAAAATTCTTCAACTTCTGTTTTCTTTCCTTCTAATTGTTTATATACTTCAAAAAAGTGTTTTATTTCACTTGATATATGTTCTGGTAACTCAGTTACATCATTGTACACATTTAAAAATGGATCTTTTTTTGCTACTGCTATTATCTTTTCATCTTTTTTATCCCCATCTATCATTATTAAAACACCTATTGGGTAACATTCTACTAATGTAAGTGGTATAATATCTTCTTGACATAAAACTAAAACATCTAATGGGTCATTATCATCTGCATATGTTCTTGGAATGAATCCATAATTGGCTGGATAATGTGTTGCTGTGTATAATACTCTATCTAATTTAAGCATACCAGTTTCCTTGTCCAATTCATATTTATTTTTACAACCTTTTGATATTTCTATTACTCCTATAAAATCATCTCTTTTTATTCTTTCTTCTGCTATATCGTGCCATATGTTCATTTTTTGTTTCATCTCCTTAGTGTCTATTATTTTATTACATTTTTTTTATATTGTCTATAAATTTTAAAAATAAATTGTAATTTGTGTGGGTACCGTATTTGTTAAATATATCAAAAGACGACCGCCAAATCTCGTCGGGGTTTTTATATTTTATTTTTTTCACTGCCCCATCCTAGAAAATGTAATTCGCTTCGCTCAAACATTTTCTACGGCGGTCACCCCGGAGTCGCTCCAAAATAAAATATATAAAACCCCTGCGTTTGGCTACTTTAATTTTATGCAATTAATTTATTTATATAGAGTAGCGCGAAGGGTGCTTATATAGCCTCAGCCGTTTTGTATATTTTTTTAAAAGTCAAATCTCGACAGCCCTTTGAGGCGGGGGAATACCCGCGTATGCCTTGGAGAGTTTGATCTTTTAAAAAAATCATACAAAAGGTAGGCTGAGAAGCAGTGACCTACAAATTACAATTTATTTATCAATTTTTCATGCACATTTTCTGTTAATATTT
>JBJFFE010000020.1:0-16975 GCA_051891435.1 Clostridia bacterium
TTTTGGTTTATTTCTATAAAAATTTCCCCTTGTATATCTGTTCTGTAAATTCTTGTACCGCATTCTTTCAACCTATTTACCACATCACGATTTGGATGCCCATATTTATTATTTTTTCCGTACTCCTATTAGTGCAATTTCTGGATTTACATATTTTATGAATTCATCTGTAGAGGAGGTATTTGAGCCATGATGTGCTACTTTTAAAATTGTTGATTTTAAATTTTTCCCATATTTTTCTACTATTTTTTCTTCTGCAATTTGTTCTATATCTCCTGTAAATAGCATTTGAAATTTTCCATAAGTTAATTTTGCAACTATTGAATTATTATTTAGAGGATTTTCGCTAATTAATTCTTTTTCTTCTGGCCATAATATTGTAAATGATATATTTTTGTCTATATTCAGTTTTTGTCCCGCTTCTATAAATATAATTTTTACTTGCTTCTTACTTGCAATTTGCATTATTTGGTCACATTCCTCTGTTTTTTCTACTTGTTTACTAATTATTAATTTTTTCACTTTTAAATTTTCTAGCACTTCTTTTATTCCTCCACTATGATCTGAGTCAAAGTGAGATACTATAACATAATCCAATGTTTTTATTTTTCTTGCTAAAAGGTATGGTATTAAAATGTTTTGGTCTGTTTCCCCTCCATCTATTAATATTTTCTTTCCTTTTGGAGTTATAACTAGGGTACTGTCTCCGCTGACCTATATCTATAAAATAAATTTTTAGTTTTCCATTGTAGCTTT
Organism: Clostridia bacterium; assembly: GCA_051891435.1. Lineage (GTDB taxonomy): Bacteria > Bacillota > Clostridia > TANB77 > CAG-508 > UMGS1933. The sequence goes on from JBJFFE010000020.1 coordinate 757, forward strand.
CATATGGTATTTCTATAATTACTATTAGAATTAAAATAAATATTATTATTTTCTTATAACTTATTTTGTGCAAATATTTTCTAATGTAGGGGCGGGCCCTGTGTCCGTCCAAATTCGAAATATATTGAGAAACATATATCCCTAAAAAAACTACAATGTAATATATAACAATTGTAATTGTGTTTGGGGTTATTACATAAATATTTGATAATTTTAAGTTCGCAAAAAATTTCGCTATTAGAATTAAAGCTCTTAGGATTAAATTAAATATTATTCCCACTTTTCGCGTTAAATTTAAACTAATAAAGGATACTAAAGTTAGCAGATAACCACCTATTATGCTTATTCCAAGTAGTGGCATTGCTATTATATTTGAGATTAAAAATGTAAATGAAATAGTGTTAAAGTTTTTTACCATTATTGGTAATATTGCAATTTGTGCAGCAATTGGAACACTAATAATTTTTGCTAATTTATTATTAATCTTTTCCAATTCACTGTTCTTTATTTCGTTGTAGGGGCGGACCCTGTGTCCACCCAAAATTCGAGCAGATAGCTTTATAAAAAAATAAGCCAAGGCCCTTTCTATCGTTGGTGCTATAAATATTACCCCTATTGTTCCTAAATAGGATAACTGCATACTTACACTATTTATACTATAAGGATTATGAATTAATATTATTAATAAAGAAATTGCTATGGTGTTTTTTATATCTAATTTTCTATAGAATAGTTTTGAAATAATGAAAATTATTGACATTACACATGCTCTAACAACAGATACTGAAAAATTTGTTATAAAAATAAATACATTTAATGAAAAAATAATAAAGATATATCCACGTTTTTTGGGCATTTTGTTAATAGAAACAGCATACGTTAATCCTAAAATAATATATGAAACATGTGCTCCAGATACAGCTAAAATATGAGCTAAACTACTTTTTTGAAAATTGGATTTTATTTCATCTGATATATAAGTCTTATCTCCAAGCATAAGTCCAGCTAGAAGCCCACTTGTTTCTTCTGGTAAAATGTTTTTTATTTGCTCTATTATTCTATTTCTCATGCTATTACTTAGTTTAAATAAAAACACAGTATTATTTTTTGATTTAATTTCTATATTTTTTGCTTTTATTGTCCCATATATTTTTTCTGTTTGTAAATACTTTTTGTAGCTAAAACCTTTATAATTTCTGCTATCCTCTGGTTCGTAGAATTCTCCTATAACTCTTATTTTATCCCCATATTCTAAGTTTGTTCCTTTTTTTACATATAAGATAAATCTTTTGTTTTTGAATTCTTTAGTATTTCCTTTTACTATATATGAAGTGTAATATTCACTTTCTTTGCTCGCACTTATAATTACTGCTTCTATTTCTATATTTTCTTTTACTTTGTTATAAAAATTTTCGTATTGTTTATTTAAAAATATTGTATATGTATTGAAAATTATTGCTGATATCGTAAACGTGAAAAACACTTTTTTATTAAATATTATTTTTATATATCTAAAATATTTTTTAATTTTTCTATTACTAATCTTTTGCTGTCCGCCAAATCTCGTCGGGGTTTTATTTTTCTTTTTTAGGCACCTCCAAGCGATTCCCGCTCGTGTACCTCCTAAAATAAGAAAAATAAAAGCCCCTGCGTTTGGCTGTTTTTTTGCATAAATACATTTATATAATGCAATCAAAAAAAGTATTTCATAAAAGAATATCGTTATTTTTAGATTTAACCCTTGTATTATTCCGAAAATTGCCCCCAATGTGATTATCACTATTGGCCTTTTTATTTTTCTTACCTCCTAATAAAAAAAGACAATACGTTTTCCGTATTGCCCTATTATTTATTATATTTTTAATTTGCTATTCTTCTTGCTGAGTAATAATATGTATAATAATATCCACTGTTTATTGTGTCTGTAACAACTCCTCTTCTAGAGTTTGCTGCATGTATAAATTTCCCATCTCCAATATATATTCCTACATGTCCGATTGCCCCATTTGAAGTGTTATTAAAGAATATTACATCTCCTGGTTGTAAGTTTGCTTTTGATACTGCTGTTCCAGTGTTTGCTTGTGCGCTACAAGAACGGCTTATATTGTAACCACAAGATTTAAATACATAATATACAAATCCTGAGCAATCAAATCCCCCACTTGGTGTTGTTCCTCCATATACATATGAATAACCAAGATATTGCTTTGCAAATGAAACTATTTTTTCTCCAGCAGCACTATTACTAGGTACAGCTGGCACCTCAGCTTCATTTTTTGTTTGCTCATTGTTTTCTACAGTTGTCTGTTCTTGAGTATTTTCTGGTTGTCTTACTTCATTTCCTCTACTTGTAGCAGTTGGAGTTTCTGAAATTAGTGGTTTGTAAATATAGCCTAAGTAATCACCATATACTACTTTATACCATTCACCTGTCTGTCCTGCAATTGTAACTCCTGTATTTAATATTAATGTTGTCACAACAGTCGTATCTGTACTTGGACCACTTCTAACATTTGCTGAATCTACATTAATATATCCTTTTGTAAAACTTAAATTTGTATTTTCGGTAGGTACCTGTTCTTGTGAGGTATTTTCTGTATTATTTTGTTGTTCCTCTGGAACAGTTTCTGGATTTTCTTCCGGTGTTTGCTCTGGTGTAGTTGTTTTTTCTACTTTATAACTATATGTTCTTACCCAACCTTTACTTTCTCCATATGATATGTAAGCCCAATTATTTAAAGTTTTTTCTACATTTATTTGTGTATTTGATGGTATTGTATTAATAACACTTGACGTAATTACTGGTACCATATACATTTTTGTTTCACTTTTTGTTATTGTATCTGTTGTAGTCTGGTTGTTATCTGTGTTTTCTTGTGGTGTATTCTCTTCTGGCTCTTGGGCTGGTTCTTCTTGCACTTTAACATATTCTGCAAATAAATATCCTTCTTGTCCATTTGCCTTTACTTTGTACCATTCTCCTGTTTTTTCTATAATTTCTACCTCTGCATCATTTGCAATTGTAGCTAGTGGTGCTCCAGATTTTGAAGCTTCCCCTCTTAGAACTAGTCCTTGGCTTGTATTATAAACTTTACCTGTTGTTCCAAAAACTGTAGTCCCTAAAAGAGCTAAACTTGCAATAGCCATGACACTAATTTTCTCAAATTTGTTCATAAAAAACGCTCCTTTATCATGAGCTATTATATATTTTTTACCTAAAAATGTCAAGATTATTTAATTATTTTGCTCTTCATACGCCTGTCTTACTGCTTTTGCAAGTTGTGCTGTGCATGATGTTGGCTTGTTTCCGCATTTTATATCTTTAAACCATTCTTCTATTTGCTCTACGGTTTTACCTTCTACAACTCTTGATATTGCTGCTAAATTTCCTGGGCATCCTCCATAAAATACCACATTAGTTACTATATTCCCATTAATGTCAAATTCTATTTGCATTGAACATGTTCCTTGTGTTTTATATTTATATCTCACGCTTTTTCCTCCTCTTTTATTGTATTTCTAACATTTATTTTTTAAGGAAGGTTTTTTAACCCTCCTTATTATTTTTTATTTTATTTCTCTTGCTTCTAAGTAATATCTTTTATCATAACTATGTCCCATTGAAAAAGTTTTTCTTGGTAATGCTCCATCTAATATTACAGTTTTAAACAAGTCTGTTTTTTCCATGTTTGGAAGTAGAAATCCTATGTTTCCTTCTTTACTTCCTAATTCTTTTGTTACTTCATCTCCATGTATATAGTCTACTTTTCCACCATTTGTTTTTATATATTCATCTATAAACATTTGAAGTGAACCTACAGCTAAATTTGATTTTGGATTCTTAATATATATTACCCTATCTACTCCATTATATACATATTCTATTTTTTGCCCATCTGGATTTTCAGATATTTCATAATATTTTCCTAATTCTTCTATCATATGTTTTGGGTTTACTCCAAATACTACTCTATGAATTGGTTCAAATTCTAATGCTTCACTATGTAAGTTCACTATTTCGACTAATGCATATCTTGCCGGATGATTTTCATATTCTTCTTTTGGAAGTACCTTCTTCAAGTTCTCGTAGCAAGCTTTTGCAGTTGCTAATGAATGGTTGCCATCTCCAACAGAGAATAGTAAAACACCTTTATCTTTGACTCCATATTTTTCTTCAAAAGCTTCTTTATTAGCTAAGTTTTCTAATCCATTAAATATATCGTCTACTAATTCATCTGGTACTTTATATCCTTTTATATGTCCACCATTTTGCATTAAATCAAAATCATAAACAACATTACTTTCTGATACTTTGTTTGTTAATCCTTCTATAATTTCTTTTTTCTCATCATCTATTAAAAGCATTACATGTGGTAATTCTAGTGCAGCATTTTCTCTAACTTTTACTCTTGGTGGTATTCTTTCTAATACAGTCCCTTCTGTTGCTCTAATTAAAGTTTGTGAACCTTTTTCATATGAATAGTCTTCTAAGTCTACCATTCCAACTATTCCTTTTCTAACTTTTCCATTACTTTGTGTTCTTTCCATATATATTAATGAATCATTTAAAACTCTAAAGAATCCTTCTGATTTTAATCTATCCATTTCTTTATTAATATTAGAAATTCTTTCTTCTACGCCTTCTTGCTCTAAATAAATTTCTGGTAGTGTAATTTTTAGTGTGGATGGTGCATCCCCTACTATTTCTTCAACCTTTTTCCAATATTCTGGTTCTGATGTATATTGGTCACATGCAATAACTGCCCATTTTTCCATGTCTGCATTCTTTGGTAATAAAATGTTTGCTCTTTTTAATGGTATACTCATTTATTATTCCTCCTAAATTTTTATTTGTCCTTTGACTTTATTATAATACACTTTTTTTTATGAAAAGTAAACTATATTTTTTTTAATTTTTAAAAGAAGTATTACAAATTACAATTTATCAGCTTCCTTTATTTCTAAATTATTATCTTTGAAATCAATTACCAATTCTTCATTTGGATGTATTTCCTGTTCTAGCATTTTTCTTGCAATTAATGTTTCTAGGCTTTTTTGCATGAATCTTTTTAATGGTCTTGCTCCATATATTGGGTTATAACCATTTTCTATTATATAGTCTTTTGCTTTTTGTGTTAGTTGTATTTTTAAGTGTTTGTCCTCTAGTCGTTTTTCTAAGTCTTTTACAAGTAAATCTAGAATTTTTGATATTTGTTCTTTTGCTAGTGGTTTATAGAATATTATTTCATCTAATCTATTTAAGAACTCTGGTCTAAAGCTTTGTTTTAATAATTTATTTACTTGTTCCTTTGCCTCTTCAGAAATTTCTCCTTTTTCGTTTATGCCTTCTAATATATATTCTGATCCCAAATTTGATGTTAAGATTATTATTGTATTTTTAAAATCTATTGTTCTTCCTTGTGAATCTGTAATTCTTCCATCATCTAGCACTTGAAGTAATATATTAAATACATCTGGATGTGCTTTTTCTATCTCGTCAAAAAGAATTACTGAATATGGTTTTCTTCTTACTGCTTCTGTAAGTTGCCCACCTTCTTCATATCCTACATATCCTGGAGGTGCACCTATTAATCTTGATACCGAGAATTTCTCCATATATTCAGACATGTCTATTCTTATAATATTTTTCTCATCATCAAATAAGCTTTCTGCAAGTGATTTTGCAAGTTCAGTTTTACCAACACCTGTTGGACCTAAAAATAGGAATGAACCTATTGGTCTTTTACTGTCTTGTATTCCTGCTCTTGATCTAATTATTGCTTCTGTTACTTTTTCTACCGCTTCGTCTTGACCTACTACTCTTTTATGCAAAATTTCGTCTAAATGTAGAATTTTTTCTCTTTCACTTTCCATTAGCTTAGATACTGGTATTCCTGTCCACTTAGAAATTATTTTACTTATTTCATCTTCTGTTACTTTGTTTCTTAATAATTTATTAGAATTGCTACTTTCTTCTGCTAATTTTTCTTCTTTTTCTAACTCTTTTTGAAGGGCAGGAAGTTTTCCATATTTTATTTCGGCAGCTTTATCTAATTCATAATTTCTTTCTGCTCTTTCCATTTCACTATTTAACTTTTCAATATCCTCTCGTATTTTTTGTACTTTTCCAATTTTTGTCTTTTCATTTTCCCATTTTGCTTTCATCTCATTAAATTCAGATTTCATTTCTGATATTTCTTTTTGTAATTCCTCTAAACGTTTTTTAGAAAATTCATCTTTTTCCTTTTTTAATGAAACTTCTTCTATTTCATGTTGCATTATTTTTCTTGATATTTCATCAAGTTCTGTTGGCATTGATTCCATCTCTGTTTTTATTAATGCGCATGCCTCATCGATTAAGTCTATCGCTTTATCTGGTAAGTACCTATCTGTTATATATCTGTTTGAAAGAACCGCTGCTGCGATTAGCGCATTATCTGCGATTTTTACGCCATGGTAAACTTCATATCTTTCCTTAAGTCCTCTTAATATTGCAATAGTATCTTCTACTGTAGGTTCATTAACCATTACATGTTGGAAACGTCTTTCAAGTGCTGGGTCTTTTTCTATATATTCTCTATATTCATTCAAAGTTGTTGCCCCTATACAGTGAAGTTCTCCTCTTGCAAGCATTGGTTTTAAAAGGTTTCCTGCGTCCATTGCTCCATCAGTTTTTCCTGCTCCTACTATTGTGTGTAACTCATCAATAAATAAAATTATTCTTCCTTCACTCTTCTTTACCTCTTGTAAAACAGCTTTTAACCTTTCTTCAAATTCTCCTCTATATTTAGCACCAGCGACTAATGCACCCATATCTAATGAAAATATTGTACAATTTTTTAATCCTTCTGGCACATCTCCTCTTACAATTCTTAATGCTAATCCCTCTGCTATTGCCGTTTTACCAACACCAGCTTCACCAATTAAAACTGGGTTATTTTTTGTTTTTCTAGATAATATTCTTATAACATTTCTTATTTCGTCATCTCTACCTATTACTGGGTCTAATTTCTGTTTTCTTGCCATTTCTACTAAATCTGTTCCATATTTTTCCAACACATTATATGTTGATTCTGGATTATCGTTTGTCACTCTCGCATTCCCCCTAACTTCTAATAATACTTTTAAAAATTTGTTTTTATCAATACCAAATTGTTTAAATAATTGTTTTAAATTGCTATTTGGCTTTTCAAGAATTCCAAGCATTATATGTTCTACAGAAACATATTCATCTTTCATATTTTGAGCAATTTTTTCTGCAGCATTTAAAGTTTCCTCTGCTTCCATTGAAAAATAAACTTTGTTTGTTCCACTTATTTTTGGTTTGTTTTTTATTTTTATTATTAATTCACTTTGTAACTCATTACTTACATTCATTTTAGTAAATAATTGTTTTATTAAACCTTCCTTATCATCTATTAGAGCAAGCAAAAGGTGTTCTTGTTCTACTTCAGAGTTGCTGCCTTCTTTAGCAATTTGGCTTGATTTTTGAATTGCCTCTAGCGATTTTTGTGTAAATTTTTGAACATCCATATTTTACCTCCTAATATAAAAATTAGCAGTCTAATTAACTGACTGCTAAAATTATAACTCGTTTTTTTAAAAAAGTCAATATTTTTATTTTCTCTTTTTTTCCATTAATGCATTTATTTCTGCACCTAATAATAGAATATACATACACCAATATACCCATATCATTAAAAGCATTATTGATGTCAGACTTCCATAAATTATAGAAAAATTTTTAAATACATCTAAATATATAGAAAATCCCCAAGATAATACGTACCAACCTATAGCTGAAAATACTGCACCTGGTATTTGTGTCCTAAATTTTACTCTATGATTTGGTACAAATATATACATTAGCCAAAAAATTGCAAATAATATTAAAATCTGCCATAGTAATCTTAAATTTATAATAATATTTATTGTTGTACTTAATCCCATATATTTATTTTGTAGAAAATCTACAATTGTTCTTCCAAATGTAACTAGCAATAATGCTGCTACTATCATAACAATAAAAATAATTATACAAATTATAGATTTTAGTTTTAAAAACCAATAATTATATTCTTTTGGGGTCTCATATATGTAATGAAATCCCTTACATAATGCAAAAAATCCTTTACCTGCAGACCATAAAAGGAAAATCAATGATATTGATAATGTCCCTATTGACTTAAATGAAGCTTCCTTTACTATTCCCTCTATGAAGTCACCTATATTCCCTGGAAATAAATCTTTTGCTAAGAAAAATACTGCCTCTTTACCAATGCTAGTAAATTGTATAAGTGAGAATAATAATATTAAAAAAGGAATAAACGAAAGTATTACATAATATGCACATTGTATGGCATATTCATTTACATGGTGTTTTTCTAATCTCTTTAAAAAGTTATTTGCTTTACTAATTATTTGCAAAATGGTCTCCTTTCACTTACTATATTTTTTCCTATTATAACAATTTTATTAAGTTAAAGCAAGAATATAAATTAAGAATTTATTCACACACAAATTTCATTTTTTATTGCTTCAAATTTTGAATCTCCTATGCCAGACACATTTTTTATATCCTCGATTGTTTTAAATTTTCCATTTTCTTTTCTATAATTTATTATTTTTAAAGCTAACGATGGTCCAATTCCAGTTAATGTTTCAAGTTCAGTTTGTGTTGCTGTATTTATATTTACTAAATTCATATTTGAATTTGTGTTTTCTATTATAATATTTTCTCCAACATTATCTTCAACATAATTTTCTATTTTTTCATCTAAAAAACTAGGAATATATATTTTTTGTCCATCAGATAAAATATAGGCTAAATTGATTTTACTAGTATCTGCATTTTCAGTTGTTCCACCTGCCGCTTCTATTGCATCTATTAGCCTTGCTCCTTCTTCTATTTGTACTATTCCTGGGTTTTTTACTGCTCCAGTTATATGCAATATTATGATATTTTTTTCTTCTTGTATTTTATTTTCTTCTACTGATATATATACATCTTCTTGTATTACCTCCTCATATTTGTTTCCTTGAATATAATTATAAATGCAATAAATTATAATTATTACTATAATTATCCCCAAAATAATCACTTTTTTTAAATTTTTCATGTTTCCTCCTTTTTTTTATTGTTTTTTTTACATTTTTAATATATATTTATAGTGGTGATTTAATAATGAAAAAAATTTTTTATACAGTATTTTTTATGTTTATTATTTTATTAGTAGCATTTAGTCCAAAACTTTTAGCTACAACTACCCCAGATTTTTCTTTAAATTCTGAAGCAGCTTTTTTATATGATGCATCTTCTCGGTCAGGTTTTATACGAAAGGAATAGTGAAGAAAAAATGTATCCAGCAAGTCTTACTAAAGTCTTAACTGCTGTAGTTGTAATGGAACATTGTAATTTAGAAGACCTTGTTACTGTTAGTCAAACTGCTATTGATAGTGTAGAATATGGTTATATTACAGCGAACTTGAAACCAGGCGAAACATTTACTATCGAAGATCTTTTAAATGTTCTAGTTGTTTCTTCTGCCAATGATGCTGCACTAGTGCTAGCTGAACATGTTAGTGGTTCAGTAGAAGATTTTTGTAAATTGATGAATGAAACAGCAATTAAAATAGGATGCACAAACAGTAATTTTGTAAATCCGAATGGGGTTCATAATGAAAATCACTATTCAACAGCACATGATTTAGCTTTAATTGCCAATTATTCTTTAAAATTTGAAAAATTAAAAGAAATTTTCAAAAAAACATATTTCAAATTACCTACAACGGATTTATATGCTAAAGATGATAGAATATTTTCTACAACAAATGAACTTATTCTTTCTGGTAGCTCAAATAATTATTACAAATATGCATTAGGACTAAAAACAGGATTTACTACACCTGCTGGTTATTGTTTAATGGGATATGCTTCAAAAGATGGTTTAGAATTAGTTACTGTTTTATTGAAAGGAAGTACTTCGGATAATAGATATTTAGAAACCCAAAAACTTTTTGATTATGGTTTTAATAATTTTTCTTTAAAGAAATTTGCTAGTAAAGGAGATTCTATACAAACTGTTTCTATAAAGGGAGCTACTAAAAATACTAAAAAATTGAATTTAATTTTAGATAAAGATTTATTTATAACTGTAAATAATGATTTAGATATTTCTACTGTTAAATCTGAAATTAAAATAAATAATAAATTAAAAGCACCTATTGCAAAAGATGCTGTTATTGGGACTTTGTCCTATGAATTAAACCGGAATTACTTATTCAGCAAATTTAATTGCAGCTAATGATGTAAAATCATCTCATTTGTTACTAAAATTTGTAATGTTCTTTGTTGTTATATTTATACTTTTAATTGTTTATAGATTAAGGAAATCAAATTTAAAGAAAAAAAGAATAAATATGATTAAAAGATTTTAAGCAGGGCGCATGATTGCGCCCCTACTCTTTTTTATTCTGCTACATTATTTGTTCCTTCTGTGCTCTCTTCTGGCTTTTCATTAAATAGCTCATCTACTACCTTCAAAGTTTCCTCCTCGTCGTGGAAGAAGAACCATCCTCCATATTTTTGATCCGAATTTCCTGGTAATTGTGCTGTTTGAATTGTATCTAAATTCATATTTATTGCATATGGTATATAGTCAATTAGCAAGTTAAAATCTATATTTGTTTTTACATCTTCTTTCATGATATTAATCATATTCTTTATTTCTGTGATGTTTTTTAATTTAATTGTTTGTTTTGCTACAGCAATAATTAAGTTTCTTTGTGTTTTCATTCTTCCATAATCTTCGTTTCCATATTCATATGGGTATGAACTTCCATCATTATTATGTCTAAATCTTACTACTTGCTCCGCTTGATCACCATTTAATTTTTGGTATCCTTTTGTTAAATGTATATGTAGGTCTTGTCCATAATCATCGTAATTCATATTAATTGGTACATCAAATTCTACTCCACCAATTAAATCTACTAATTTTCTTAAAGCTTCTGTATCTACAAGTATATAATATTTTATGTCTAAACCAGTTATTTCATTTACAGCTTCAACTGTTTTTTCTGGAGTTTCTCCACCAGAATACAAATAATTTATTTTATTTTGCGCAGAATATTTATAGTTTCCATTTGTAACATATGTATCTCTTGGAATTGAAAGCATTGATGCCTTTTGTGTTTTAGGGTTATACGAACAAGCAATTATTGTATCAGACATACCTGTACTTTCTCCCATTATTAATATTTGTAATGTATCTAAGTTTTTCAATGTTTCTTCATCATGTCCAAGTAATGCTGCGAGCCAGTTTCCATCTAATTCGTTTACTTTTTTCGCAAATTTTACACCAGCAAAAACACAAATTATTAATATCAATAAAAGTATTTTTCTCCCAATATGTTTTTTCTTTTTCTTATTTTTTTTAATTTCTTTTTCTTTAGTTTCAGAATGTTTTCCCATTATTTATCCCTCCGTTACAGTTATTTAGTATAACAAAAAAAGGGTGTAGTTTCAACCCTTTTCTTAATTAATTTTGATGATTTTTGGAACAGAGAAAGAAATAATCATTTAATCAAACCTATTAACAAATTATGATTATAAAGCAATGAACCTATTACTGAATTATTGATTGTATTAATATATTCCTCATTTATCATCGGCGCTGTGAGTGAAATTACTGCGAATATAACTGTTACTATTAATATACCTTTTGCTAATCCATATATTATTCCACCTGTTTTATCAAATTGCTTTATTACTGGAAGTTTTGTTATAAAATCTGCTATAACTTTTACAAATATTAGTGCTATTTTTAGTACTATGAATAATATAATAAATGCTCCAATATATATTATTTTTTCTGTCAAAGATTTGGCCATATCATTTATTGTATTTTCTCCTGCTTCTACTAAACCATTTGGAAGTATTTCATACTTTTCTTCTAAATCTTCAGCCGTAATTTTAGAAGTTATAGTCGCTTCTATTTTCTCATCAATTTCAGTATTATTTATAACTATATTTCCTACCGTTTTATATAAAGTAATTGATATAATTAATGCAATAAAAAATGATAATATATTTATTGCTGTTTTTACTAAGCCTCTTTTATAACCAATAAACGTAAAGAGTACAATGATTAAAACAATTATTAAATCTAATAACATATTTTCCTCCTATAATGAAATCAGTTCTATTTTATCATTATATACAATTCCTGCCAAATCATCACTTAATACTATTTTATTAATTTCTTGATTTGCAGAATATTTTTTTATAAGCCATCCTGAATTATTGTAAAATAATATTTCACTTCCTAAATTAATTGCAATTGTATTATCTGAAACATATATTTCTTTTGGTTCATCAATTTCATATTCTTTATAGTCATTTGTATCTGCATTTATTATTTGTAAATATATCTGTGAATTTCTGTCAATAACTTTTATAATTTTATTGTTTGTTTCCACAAATAATACACTCTCCTGTGTAAAATCTGATATTTTAGAATTTATTTCTGCTTTAATTAGTTCTATGTGATTATCATACACAACTATAAGTTCATCTTTGTTTTGATATTTTAAACTTACAATTAAATCTCCATCTGTATTTAAATAAGTTTGCTCTATTGACTCTTCTTCACCATTTTTTATCTTTTCTATCGATATTATTTTTATATTAGATTGTATTAAAATTCCTGAAACATTTGCCTCTGCCACAGCTAAATATTTATTATCTGGTGAAATACTCATATCCATCACATATGTAGTAGATAAAAATTTAGTAAATAGCTCTATTCCATTATTATCAAATGTTTGTATAATAGTTTTATAACTTGTTCCAGATATGGCAACAGCTACATAACCATTTGAATTAATAGTAACATCAGAAATATTGCCCTCTAAATCTTTTTGCCATACAATCATTCTATTCGATATTACATATATCTTGGTTCCGTTTTTTTCTGCTATGCAAAGATAGTCTCCTTTTGATTCAAATATTGGATTTGAAATTTGAATATCTAATGTATATTCTTCATTTCCATTATAATTATATGCTGTTAATAAATTATTTCTTAAGGTTAATAGGGTTCCTTTATAGGCATATGAATTTAGACCTTCAGTAGAACCAATTGAAATTTTAGGTAAATTATTCTCTGTTTTTTCTTTAAAAAATATGTATTTATCAAAAAAATTTCTTACATGGTCGTTGTTTTCATATAAAGTACCTATTACTATTAATATTAAAAATATTATTATTACTATAATTAACTTAATAATTTTTTTCTTATTTAATTCTTTCACACCATTCACCTTTTATATTTATATCAGTTATGTGCGTTTTTTTCAAGGTGTTTTTATAATATATGTAAAAATAATTGTTAGATAAATTGTAGTTTAGATGTTAGAAGTTAGAGATTAGAAATTAGAAAATATAGAGCAAAGGCTTACGAAGGCTTGCTTTTCTCTAACCTCTAACTTCTAATATCTAACCTCTAAATTACAATTTACTGAATATTTTTTTGCATTCGGAATATTTATTTAATGGTGATTTTTATTAAAAATATTTTTAAAATTTGTTTTGTCATTATAGGAACTATCATTGGAGCTGGGTTCGCTTCTGGTAAAGAGATTTATACATTTTTTTGCACTTATGGATTTTATGGTTTATTTGGAATACTTATTTCTAATATAATTATTGGACTTGTTATTTTTTTAACTTTTAAAATTGTTATTGATAATAATATTAAAACTTATAGTGATTTTATTTATTTTCTGGTTGGCTCTAATAGAGTTTTGAATTATACTATAAATAATATTATGAATATTTTTTTATTAATTTCTTTTATTGTCATGGTTTCTGGTTTTGGGTCTTATTTTAACCAGGAATTTAATATTCCTGCATTTATTGGCGCTATTATTATTTCTTTTTTAGCTTTTATTACATTTTTTAAGGATATTAATGGTATTGTTAAAATTAATAGTTTTTTAATTCCTATTTTAATTTTTCTTGTTATTTTATTAGGTTGTAAGGAAAAATTTTATTTATTTAATATTAACATTTTACCTGTAACTACTGGTTCATTATGGATTGTAAAAAGTATTTTATATGCAAGTTATAATTCAATTGTTTTAATACCTATAATTATTAATTTAAAAAATTTAATTTCAAATAAAAAGCAAGTAATATATATAATTTTTATTACACTTTTATTTATGGTTATTTTATCACTAGTAATTTTTATTGTTTTGAATTTTAATCTACCAGATATTAAATATATAGATATTCCTATTGTTTTTATTGCAAGTAAATTTGGTTCTATTTATAAGTATCTATATGGCCTAGTTATTTTAATTGCTATTTTTACTACTGCTATTTCTGAAGGTTATAGCTTTTTAGAAAATGTTTCTAAAACAAAAAAACAATATTTTGTATATTCTATTTTAATTTGTTTTCTTGCAATTATTTTTAGTAATATTGGTTTTGGGAGATTATTAGATTTGTTATATCCTCTACTTGGTTATTTAGGTTTACTTCAAATCGGGATTTTGTGCTTGCCCCATAGGAAATAATTTTAATATTTTTTTGAAAATTTGGTTGACTGCTGGTAAATTTTGTGCTATTATATTATACGTACTTTTCAAATGGACCGGTAGCTCAGCTGGATAGAGCAACGGCCTTCTAAGCCGTGGGTCGGACGTTCGAGTCGTCTCCGGTTCACCACAGGAACTTTGTATTTAACAAAGTTCCTTTTATTTTAATTTATTGATAATTAATTTTTCTTGACACTACTTTTCTTCTAATTTATAATTACTTTGGTGATGATTATATGAATTTTTTAAATACAAAATTATTTATAAATATTGTAATTGCTGTTTTTATTATTTTATTTTGTAAAATTATTAGTTCAAAACTAGCATATATTTTTATTAAGATGTTTCATTTTAAAGAGAAAAATAGAGATAAAATTAAAAATAACGCTTTCTACAAACCTATTAAAACCTTTATTGTAATATTGACAATTTATTCTTGTACTTATCTTTTTGTTATACCTGATAATATTAAAGCACTTATTATTAAAGCTTTTAGAATATCTGTTATTATATTACTTGCAAAAGGCTTTGCTGGCTTATTTAGTACTAATTCAGATAGTTTCAACAAAATAAGAAACAAATTAAATTTCCGTGGCAATGATACTTTAGTTAATTTTACTAGTAAAATACTTAAAAGTATTGTTTATATTATTGCAGGTTTTATAATTATTAGTGAGTTTGGCTACAATCTAGGTGGTTTGATTACTGGTCTTGGTATATCTAGTGTTGTAATTGCATTAGCTGCCCAAGATTTAGCTAAAAGTTTGCTAGCTGGTCTTTGTATTGTTCTTGATAAACCTTTTAATATTGGCGATTATATCACTGTTAATAATTACGAGGGAACAGTTGAAGATATATCTTTTAGAGCTACTAGAATTAGAAATATTGCAAATGATGTAATAGTTATTCCAAATAACCAAATTGCAGATAATTATATTGTAAATTATAGCCAGAAAAACTCTAGATTGTTTAAATTATTATTAACCTTAGAGCTTTCTACTCCTTTAGAAAAAGTTGAAGATTTTAAACAAAAGTTAATTTTATTTTTAAATTCACAAGAGCATGTATTAAAAGAAAATATTAGAGTGTTTTTTGATACTGTATCTGACAATGGTATTAATATAAAAATTACTTTCTATACAGATATTATTAATTATAATAACTTTTTAAAATTTAAAGAAGAAATGAATTATAGTATTTTAGAATTAATTCAAAAAGCAAATATAGAACTTGCCTACGATTCTAAAACAATTTATTTAAAAAAAGATTAAGAATTTACTTACTTTACACCATATGTTAAATTTGTCAACCTAAACGTTAAGGAACCCGCATTATTCTGCGGGCTCCTCACGATGTGAAGGATTTACTCCTTCACATCCAAAAAGTCTTTCTAAGAAATCGTCTTCAAAAGAATTTTTGGGATTAGTAGTTTCCATGTTGTTTCCTCCTTTAGTCTCTACTATTCAAATTTCTTGGGTCTGTTTTATCCTACTCATTATAAATTATAGCAAAAAAACTTTGTTTTGTAAACATAATTTTAACTCTTGACACTTTTTATCCTGAAGGTTAGTCAATCATATGTCACACTTTTTTGAAAAATATATACTTTGAGTAC
>JBJFFE010000021.1:0-16718 GCA_051891435.1 Clostridia bacterium
TTAATGGAGGAAATAATTTTAAAGTAATGATACCAAAATCTTCAATGGGACAAGACTTTAATATTATTATAAATATAAGCTCGAAGTGTAAAACATATCCTGTTTTCTATGGTCAAACAACAGTTGCAGGAACACAAAATTACTTAATTACAGCAGATCCTTATGGAGACTTTGTTGGAAGAGCAAACTTACAAATAAAAGGAAATACATCTGTATTAAAAATCAAAAAAATTGACCAAGAAACAAAAGAAACATTAAAAGGTGTTACTTTTGAATTAAAAGGTGAAAATGGGCAGGTAATTGGAACTTATACAACAAATAGTTCAGGCGAGATAGAAATAAAAGATTTGTATCCACAAACAGTAACATTAACTGAAATATCAACAAGAGATGAGTATGTACTAAATTCGACGCCTATAACAGTAAAGCTAGAATGGAATAAAACTTCTAGTGTTACTCTTGAAAATATGCATAAAAAAGGCAACTTAAAAATAGTTAAAGTTGATAAGGATGATAACGATTTGACATTAGGAGCAGTTGAGTTTGATTTAATTGATTCTAGTGGAAATATAGTAAAACATCTAGTAACTGATGTAAATGGTGTTGCAGAAGTAAAAAATATTAATACAGGAAACTATACTTTAAGAGAAACATTGACGAAGAAAGAATATAATTTAGCAGTTGACCAAAATGTTTTAGTAAATTGGAATGAAACAATGGAATATAAAGTGGAGAATGAAAAGAAAAAAGGTCAAATAAAAATAATCAAAGTCGATGCAGACTATAACGAAGTAAAATTAGAAGGGGTTGAGTTTCAAATAATAGATAAAAATAATCATATTATTGAAACAATAAAAACAAATTCTAATGGTGAGGCTGTAACATCTCGTATTCCTATTGGAAATTATAAAATAAAAGAAGTAAATCTTGGAACTAATGAGGAATATATTTTAAATGATGAAGTAAAGACTATAACAGTTGAAGAAGATAAAATACAAACTATACAATTTGAAAATGAGCATAAAAAAGGCAACTTAAAAATATATAAAGTTGACTTAGATGATAATACATTACCTGTATCAGATGTAGAGTTTGAAATTACAGATCAAGACGGATATAAATATACAGCTGTTTCTGACGAAAATGGAATTGCTTATATTACAGGCATCAGAACTGGCATAGCAACTATAAGAGAAGTAAAAACTAATAAAATATATAAAATATCAGAAGAAACATATGAGGTTGATATAAAATGGAATGAAACTACAGAAATGACAATAACTAATGAAAAACTAAAAGGTCAAATAGAAGTTTATAAAGTAGATTATGAAGATAATGAGATAAAACTTGAAGGGGTAGAATTCCAAGTAATCAATTCTAATGGAGAGATTGTTGAAACAATTGTAACTAATAGCGATGGATATGCAATTACATCTCGTATTCCTATTGGTAAATATACTTTAAAGGAAACTAAAACAGATAATATGCATATTTTAAATGAGGAAATAGTAAAAGTGGATGTTTCAACAGATATAATTTCAAAATTAGAAATAACAAACGAAAGAATAAAAGGTCAGATTAAAGTTATAAAAACTAGCGAGGATGACAATTTTATAAATGGCAAAGAGGCAGGAAGTCCAATCGAGAATGTTAAATTTGAAGTATATGATTCAAATAATAATTTAGTTGATGAGATAACTACATCAGCAGATGGAACTGCTATAACCAGATTGCTTGATAAAGGATGTTATTTTATAAAAGAAGTAGAGTCAGGTGAGTGGTATTTATTAAATGAGAATACATTTACAGCAGAAATAAAAGAACATCAAGAGATTGTAAATGTAGAAATTACAAACGAATCAGAGAAACCTGATGTTGATATTGAAAAAACAGGAATAATACAGACAACAGCAAATCAAGAAATAAAGTACGATTTTGTAATTAAGAACACAGGAAATGTTCCATTAAGTGATTTTACTTGGTATGATTCATTGCCTACTGACTATGTAAGAGTTACAAAATTAATAACAGGTACATATAATCAAGACTTGAATTATTCTATATATTATAAAACTAATAAGAATGATTATAGATTATTAAAAGATAATCTAAATACTAGAGTAAATAATTATATAGATTTTTCTAATTTAGATTTAGAAGCGGATGAGTATGTAACAGAGTTTAAAGCTGACTTTGGAACTGTTGATGTTGGATTTGAATCAGTTATCAATCCATATATATTTGTAAGAGTAAATTCTGATGTGCAAAATGATGATATATTCACAAATAAAACTAGAATAGAGGGGTACAACAAAACATATATGGTTTGGGATGAGGATGATCATACAACAAAGGTTTATGAAAAAGAAGTTGAAGTCAAGAAATTACCAAGAACAGGCAGATAGATGAGAGAGTTTTTGAACTCTCTCTAATTTATTTATTATGGAGGATTAATTGAAAAAATTTAAAATAGAAATGACAGAAGATGAAATGATAAGATTTTATGCAAATAAAATTGTAGAAGATGGAATAAAGAATTGCTATGAGTTTAGTAATATAATTGATATAAATGACTATGGAGAAGATATAGCAAAATTCAAAAATGTAATATTAGAAAGAATTTATAGAGATGAAAGAGTTACAGATGTCAATTTAGATAAAGATGGCAACTTTGATATGGTATTTTATACTGATTTTTGTCCGTATTACTACGATATGGATATGATTTTAGATAATAATTATCTTATAGATTCATTTTCAGAAATAGATATGCTAAAAGACTTTGGAGATTATTATATAGAAAAGTGTCTGTTTGATAATCCATATATAAGTATTAGAAATTTAATAAATCAATTTGTAGAAGAACAAACAGATAATCAAGAAAAAAGAAAACTAATGTCTAATATAATAAAAATGAAAGTTAATGAGAGTGATTTTATTAGAGATAATATGGATGGAATTGAGGTTTATATAACACCACATAACTATAAAGAATTAAAACAAGCAATTGAAGAAACCATACAAAATACAGAAGAGGAAGAATTAGTATAAATTTCTCCAAAAGACTTGATTAATAATAGATACAGAGTTAACATCACAACAAGTTAAAAAGGAGGAGTTGTTATGGAAAAGGAACAAAAGTACAAAAAGATTGCAGAATTATTACTTGGTAGATTAATTGTTCTGCAAAGAGAATTCAATAATATTGCAGAAACTATTGAGGAAAGTGGAGAAAGAAATAATATAAGAATGTGTATTGAAGTGGGAGACTTTATACCATTAATTAAGTTTTCGGAAACATTAGGACTAGCAAATGAAGAAGATGAGGTCGAGATGTATGATGAAATAGATGATATTATAGAAAATAATCAAGAAATTGATTCTCAAGTTGAGAATTTTTTTGAAAAATACATATAAAAATTGAATATATAAGAATTAGAAAAACATCTATAAATTTTTTATAGGTGTTTTTCTCGTTCGTAACGAGAGATGCCTCAAACTCGTTATAAAATAAGAAAGGGAAAAGTTTGGTCAGCTGTTGCATTAGAATGATCTGCAGTATTTCTAACAGTCTATTAGAAATATATGTGTCGGTGAGATTTCGTGGCGTATACTCACAATAAAACAAAGAGCTCAGGAGGCAAAACTTGTAAGAGGATATACTGATGTAAAAAGTGTGGGCAAGTATGCACAAAGACATATGTCAGCATCAGTAGTAGAAATAAATCTACATACTAGACTACCATAAGCGAAACGAGAGGATGAGGGGTTTCGATGTGGTGTATTATTTTTGTTACATAAGGGGATAATACACCATTCTACTCACTCAAAGATTTCAGGGTTTCAATATTGTTACTGTGAGAAATAAAAATGTTCAAAAATATTTTAAAATATTTGTAGAAATGTATTGTTTTTTAAAAAAATATGTTATAATGAAAAAGGAAATAGTTTTATATTGAAAAATATAAATAATGGAGGAAATGATATGAGAAACGAAAGAGAGAGTTTATCACAATTATTATTAGATAGATTAGAATCAGAAAAAGATTATAAAGCTAGATGTGACAATGGGGAAGTATCACAATGGGATATTGATTATGAATGCGAAGTAGTTGCAGAATATCATCAAACATCTTGGAGAGATGCTTTTGATAAAATCATAAAATTAGGATATAGTTCAGAAGAAATAAGACAAGAATTAACTAGTTTTTTAGAGGCTCATCAAGAAGATATGAGTTTTATACCACAAAGTTTTATAAGAGATTTACAAACTTTGGATAAGAAAAAACATTTTGAAGAAGCGGTAATGAGAGATGATGTTGTAGAATATTTTTCAAGTAAAAGTAAAGAGGAATTAGAAGCTGAATTTGGAAAAGAAGTAGCTAGAATGAAAGATTTTGACCAAATGAATCCTCATCATTGTTATGATTTATTAGGGCATACTTTGCATACAGTTGATGGTATAAAAAGAGACGGATTAACACCAGAACAATATAAAGAGTTAAGAATATCTGCATTTTTGCATGATATAGGAAAACCAGAAGTAGCAAAAATGCACCCTAAAATTAAAGGACAACAAGTTTTCTATGGACATGCAGAAAAATCAGCTAGCATTGCTAGAAGAATGTTAAGCGATATGGGGTATGATAGAGAACAAATAGATAGAATGAGTTTTTATATAGGACATCATGATGATTTTATTAGTTATAAAACACAAGATCAAATAACTCCTGCAATTGCTAATCATGAATTTATAAGAGGAATTACACCAGAAACAGTTGCAGAAATAATGTTTCAAAATGAATATAATGGTGTTTTTGAACGAAATGGGTATAGTAAAGACCAAGTGAAGTATATATGTTATGCTTTAGCACATGGCAAAGAACCTAACTTTGTTAACAATGGCAGACCAGTACGAATAAATTCGAGTATGCAAGAGGCTGTTGGAATAGTAAGAGAACATGATTCAGCTAGTTATTATAGTGTAAGTGAAGAAGATTCATATAACTATCAGTCTGTTATTGATTTTCGTGATAAACATTCTTTAGAAGATTATCAAATGTTGATGCACTTATGTCGTGCTGATGCAGGAGCACAAAGTGAAGTTGTCAAAGCAGATGGAAGAGTTGTTGCTTCAAAAGCAGGAAAAATAGCTAATATGGATAGTATTGATGCATGTCTTCCAGAGGCAAAAAGAATATTTGATTTAGTTAAATTATCAAATTTATTCATAGGTAATATTACTAAATCATCTCCAAAACTAGAAGTTATTGATATGGATAAACTCACTCCAGAAGAAGCAGATGCACTTTGGGAGGAAGAAGAAGAATACATGGCTGAATACGGAGATTATTCAAACGAATATATGCATAAGGATGTTTCAAGTTGGCTAAATTTGATGGGAAAATCATCTGCATTTTTAGCTGAATTAAGAAAGAAAATTGAAGAACAAAGAGAAACAGCAATAACTGACGATATTGAACAAGAAACTTTTGATGAATATTATAAAGCAGATATGGAAGATTTAGATAGAATAACAAAAGTTAGAACTAGGAAAGAAAATTTAAAACCATTAGAAGCACAATTAGCAGAACAAGAGGAAACAGCTAGAAAATTAACAGAGGCAGAACAATTATTATTACAAGTAAAAGAAGATAAAAGAAAAGGAGAAGGAAGATAATATTATGAGTAAGAATGAGTTAATTCCTTTTAAAACAAGTAATATTTTTGGGAAAATCATTGGATTTTTTAGAAAGCTATTCTTTAAAAATAAGAATGCAGTTTGTGCTAATAACGAAGAAATATCAAAAATTAGTATAGAGAATACAAATGAGGAAAAGGTAAAACAATCTTTTAAAGAAAGTATTATAGTACAGCAAGAAGTAAAAGATAATGTAAATATGAAATTATTAGAACAATACAGAAATGGCAATATAGATGAAGAAGAAATGACAGACGAACAATATGAATGTATATGTAATTCATATAAAGAGAAAATTTCACAATTAAAAGAATCAAATCAAAAGAGAAAAGATGTATTACTTGCTTATAGAAAGCGAATACAAACAAGTAATTAATCAAATGAAATGACAGAATAAAATAACAAATTTATTCTGTCATTTTTATAATAATACCATGATACATATTAATTAAGAATAGTACGGAGGAATGAATGTTAGGAAAAGTTAGTAAAAAAATAGAAACATTATATTACCAATTATGTATATGTCTAGGAGAAGAAAATTTAAAAGTTGCAGAAGCTAACATGGAAAAAAGACCTTATTTAAAGAATGCTATATTACAACAAATGGTTTATAATAATAATTTTCAGTCATTAGAGGAATTTAAAGAATATATTGAAAATGCTAAAAGACAATTAGTAATATCAGGAAAAGAGGCTCTTGGATGCTCTGACAAAATAGAAGTTGAAAGAAAACTAGGATTAATATATAGTGAATTAAAAAAGATTGAAGAAGAAAATTTAGAAAAAATTAAAAGCATATCTCCAATGTTTGAAGAAATCTTTATAAAATATATACCAACAGATGCTAGTATTGAAGATAAAGTTAACTTTTTAGTCCAATACATATCAAGAACTATAAGTTATTCAGAGGATTGGTTTAATTATTCTTTTAGAGTTCAAGCAGGAACAAATGGATCACTTACATTAAAGGATGGTGTACCAATACTTCCTACTAAAGATGAAATGATAGTAGTGGGTCAAGGAATATGTGGAGATATTTCTGCACTAGCTGAAAGGCTTGGAACAAAAATAGGTATAAATATTGGTACTGAGTTGGTAGGATATAAAACTTTTGGACATGGGTTGAATATAGTAAAATTAAGCAATGGTAGATATAGTAATGTTGATATAACAAGATTGATAAGAGGGGATAAAACATCGAGTCAATGTGTACTTGTATCTAATGATGTATTGTTATCTCAAGAATATGAAGGATTACATGATGGAAGTAAACCAGATGAAGATACAGAAACGGTTTCAAGAGAACATGTTGAAAAATTTTACGAAAAACATAAAATTATAATAGACAAAATGGTAGAAGATACATTAGAATTGAGAAGTAGAGTTATAAATGATTCTTCTTTTGTTTTTCCTTTAAGAAAAACTGAAGAAAATGAACAAGATAATAGTGAGAATGAGGAAATAAGATAAAGTTGCAAAAAATATGATTTTATGTTATATAATGAAATAAAAAAGGAAGATAGAGGTTTTTGGAGTGAAAGATAAAGGAAGAACAGAAAATATTTCTGATGAAGAACTAGTAAAACTTTTTAATCAAACTAGTTCAGTTGATGAAAAATTACAGTATTTTTCAAAAATACAAGATGATAATTGTAAAATGGAATTATTAAACAGTATTTCAGAAAAAGAAAGATACAAATTTATAGGAAAATTAAAGGCTAGTGAAAGCATAGCGACAGCATTAAAAAGTTTAAGTGATGACAAGACTAAAAGTAAGACTTTTAATTTTGTTGCAAAACAATTTAAAGGTAATAATATAGGGTTACTAGAAATATTGACACAAATAGATTTTGATGTAACTATTCCACCCAATATGCTTACTTTTAAATTGGAGAATATAAATGCATTGAATTTAGACTTTTTAATAAATATACAAAGACATGTAATTAATCATTCGGAGATGAAATTTAAAATAAATGAGCATGAAAGTGATTCTACTAAAATAGAATATTCTTTTAGTGAAATTTCAGCAATTATAGCCAAAATAGAAGAACTAACAGCAGATATTCCAAAAGAAATGGATGAGGCGAATAAATTTTATAAAGTATATTCAAGAGTTACTGGAATGATGACTTATGATTATAAATGTATTAGAGAGTCTGATGATGCCAAAAATAAAGCAAATCAATCAATAGGTAAAACTGGTTTTTGGAAAGCACAAGAACAATACGATAAAGAAATGAAAGAGATAAGAAAGAAACCAGCTGGATTATATGGAGGTCTTATTGATGGAAAAGCAATTTGTGCAGGTTATGCTTTAATACTTCACGAAGCACTAAAATATGTAGGATTAAAATCACAATATGTAATAGGTTTTGTACCAGGAAGTGATGGACATGCATGGAATCAAGTACAGATAGATGGGAAATGGTATAATGCAGATCCAACATGGGATTCACAAGAATATCAATATTATAGAAGATATGAAGATATGTTATTAAATGATGAAGATTTTAATCAGACTCATGGGAAGTTTTCAAGAAGAAGAACAAAGACTGAACATAAGTGTAAAAGTAGATTTGATTATAGTAAGATTAAAGGACTATTACCTAGTCAGATTAAAAGTACAGGAAGGAGAGAACATGCATTATGAGTGAAAAAATAATAGATAAAAACTTATCAAGAATTATAAAAATTAAAATGTGCACAAGTGATATAAATGACATAGAAGATATAGAAGATATATCTATTCAAGATATAAATCTTATGCAAAACAAATTAAACATAGACCTAACAGAAATAGAAAAACTTAAAAATTTGAAAAGAATTTCTTTGAAATTTTTTGAGATTACAAATGAAATTATAAAAGCAATAAATAAATTAGAGTATTTAGAAACAATAGAATTTTCAATGTGTATATTCAAAAATAAAGAGGCATTATCAAAAAAGTTGAAATCAATAGTTATATTAAATTGCCAAGATTTTAATATTGATATGTTAAACGAAAATACTTCAATAGAAGAATTACAACTTGTTCATTCTGGAATTGTAGATATTGCTGATATTAGTAATTTTAAAAATTTGAAATACTTAAAAATTGCACATTGTAGTGCAATTAGTGTTCCAAGTATTGCTACATTAGAATATCTAGAACGATTATATTTAAACCATATAGAGATACCATACGATATAAATATTTCGAAAATGTCAAATCTAAAGTTCATTTCATTAAGTGGGTCAAATGTGCCAAATAAGGAAATGTATATAAAAAAATTATATGACCAAAACAAAGAACTTATAGTAGAATTTGAAGAAAATGACAAACCAATTGAGTAGGGAGGTACTATGGAAAACTATAAAAAGTTTGAAATAAAACAAAAACAAGATGAGTATATATATGATTATAATTTTGGAACTGACAATTTATATAATACAAATATTCAAAAAGAAAATGAAATAAAATTTGATATGTTATTAGATGGAATATTATTAAATAATAAACAATTGAATAATATAAAAAATAAAATAGACGACCTTAATTAAGTTCGTCTTTAAAATTAAATTATAATTATATGTTTATTTGTCATTGAGTATTATTCATTATTAGTAATTATAATTTTAATAAGTGTATCTAAATTCTAGATACTTTTTTTCAAAAGTTTTATATAAAATTTATAAAAATATATAAATTTTATATATTTTAGTACACATCTATGGTGTACTTTTAGCTATTTCATAATTAAGACTTACAGTGCTTTCTAGGTACTTTTTTCATATTTGTTAAATTTTAATATTCTTAATTTTTATATATACTTCAATGTATATATTTTTATAATACAATTTTATGTATTATTTCTTTTTATCTAGAAGAATAATTTTATTCTTCTAGTGAATATTTAAAATTTAAACGATGAATGTTCCCCTTACTAACTAAAGTTCATCAAAGTTACGAAATAACTTTTCTTTTAACATACCTTAATTATACTACTTTTTAAATTTTTTGTCAAATAATGACAACCTGAAAACATTGAAATATAGGGCTTTTTGCAAATAAAAAAGAGAATCTATATAAAAAATTCTCTCTTTAATCATTAACTTCAACATCATCAAATACTTCATCATCAAAAAAATCTTTCAAAGTTATATTTTGAGATTGACAGATTAAAGTAATTGATTCTATTGTTATTGACTTATTTTTTCCTTTTAAAAATCTATTTACAGTAGAACGATTAATCCCAGAAGATAATGCAAGTTTATTTCCATTTACTTTATTAGCATCCATTAAACTTTTAATTCTTAATCTCATTGCTTTAGATAAATCCATTTTCATTACTCCAATCAAAATAAAACTAATTATAATATAGCAAATAATGAAAAATAATAAGGGGATTACAAGCAACAAAAACTGTTAAAACTATTGAAATTTAAATATATAAATGCTATTATATATAAAAAGAAGAAAGGAAATAATATATGGAACAAGAAAAAGTAATAAATCCAGAATTTGATATTCCACATTATATATTTGATGAAATTGTG
The DNA here is from genome assembly GCA_051891435.1 of Clostridia bacterium. Lineage (GTDB taxonomy): Bacteria > Bacillota > Clostridia > TANB77 > CAG-508 > UMGS1933. Next base: position 10,244 of record JBJFFE010000021.1, read on the forward strand.
GAATATATAGAGCAGACAGCACAAGGAAGATGTAGGAGTATGAAATGGGAAAACATAAAAAGTCTATTGAATTGTGCTGTTTTAAATAAAAGACTTACGAGGCAACAGGCAGATAATCTTGAAGAAACATACTGCAGAGAAAAATAGTTTATTTTTTTTATCTACATTGTTACTGCTAGCAATAATTTTGTTCTAGTGTATTTATTCTAAAATAATGTCAAAAATAATATTATATAGATATTATTAGAATAAATGAGGTAAGATTATGGAAAACAATGTAGGTGGAAGAATTTTAGAAGTAAGAAATAGAAGAAATTATACGCAAGAAGAGCTAGCAGAAAAAGTTGGAAGTGTACCAAGTTATATATCAAACATTGAAAGAAAGAACAAATGCCCATCATTACCACTATTAAGAAAAATAGTAAAGGAATTAGATACATCTTTTGATTATCTATTAATGGATGATTTTGACATAGATAAACAATTAGAAATAAAATACAAAGAGATGTTTAAAGAAATTAAAAAGCTTGATATAAAAGCACAAAATGAATTTTTTAATTTAGCCGAAAGTATCATTAAAAGTTTCAAAAATATAGAAAAGAAATAAAGAAAAAATATACAAAAAGTAGTGGATACCTTTTGTATATTTTTTCTTTATTTTTTAAGATTTATTATAATTCCGTTTATAAAATGTTTTGGAGAAATATTCTTGTTGTAATCTATATCTTCAATATAAAAAATAGAATTTAATGTAGTGGAAGTAGCAAATCTATTTGCAGTTCTTATAATACTTCTTAAACTAGATTTTATTCTTTCAGGGGAACAAGAGTGCCTATGACCTAGTATAGAGTAAATCTGTTTCATATTATCTAATAGTTCTAAATCACAATAACAGAGTTTTATACTCTGTGTAAGCAATCTACCGTTTTTAGAATATGGATTTAATTTTAATTTCATAAGTAAGTCATTACATTTCGATTCTGAAAAACTATCTGCTTCTTGTTCTTTCCTAAAGCTTTCTACGGTTCTTTCTATTAAATCTAATGATGCAGGTTTTGGAATTATTCTATAAACTTTTCTAGTATTAAATAATGTATGCCTTAATTCTGCATCTCCTGATATAACTATAACATTACATCTAATATTTTCACTTTCGTAATTTGTCAATTCATTTAGTATTTCTAGTCCATTTTTCTTGGGTAGCCTTAAATCCAAAAATAAAAGATCAGGATTTTTCTCTTTATACATTTTAACTGTAGTATCTCCATCTTGAGCGTGTCCGATAAATTCTATCGTTTTATCTTTCGAAAAATAATTTTGATAACACGAGAAAACGGAAGTGTTATCTTCAGCAACCATAATTCTTGTAACCATCTTTCATATACCTCCAATTATATATTTGCCAAAGATTAAAATGTATTTAATTAGCCGTATTATACCACCAAAATACTGATTTTTCAATGAATTTGCTAAAAGTTTCCATAAAATGATTGCAAGATGTAATAAATACGGAACTATATTAATCACAAAAATTTAAATAAAAAATACATTTTTATGCACTTTTTAACTCTTTTGTACTCTTTTTAGCTCTTTTAAACACTTTTTAATCAAATGACGACAAAAGATGATATATTCCCAGAAGGACAATAGTCTAAAATAAGGGAAGAATCATTCACAGGATAAAATGTAATATACCAATGATACTTTTACATAAAAATCATTATGCTTTTAGACTATTGTTTTGGGAGGAATATATATGAGTGAGTAAAATTTTAAAGTAAATAAAAGAAAACTATAAAGGATATATCTTCCTTTGTTTTATGGCATTGTCCAATTTCAAAGATTGGAGAATGAAACATGGAAAGGAAGAATTATTTAGTAGAAGAATTATCAGAAGACGAAGACAAATATATTATTTGTGCAATTAATAAAGCTTTTTTAAGTTCAATCAGAAAATATTCAAAAGAAAAAAATATAAGGAAATATTCTATTGACGATGTTAATATACTGGAGCAACTTCCTACAAAAGAGGATATTTATTTTGAAGAAAGTTTGAAACAAGATGATTTTGTGGAGAGTTCTCTTGTGTACTCAAAAGAGCAACAAGATATTTGTGTGCAAAAATTAGAAAATTTAGCTTTACAATTTGGACTTGAAAGATATTTAAGAACACTAACTTATAACGAAAAGTTAGTGTTCTTTTTGTCTGAAATAAAGGGAATATCTTATAGAAAACAGGCGAAATTAATTTCAATGAACAGAGAGACCATAGGAAACAAGCATAAAAGTGCAAAACAAAAAATAGAAAAGGAGAGACAAAAAAATGGAAATAGATGATAAATTTAATTGTTATTCACTAACAGATGAAGAATTTACAATAATAATAAATAGATATATGCCATTGATTAAGAAAAAATCAAAAAAAGCAGGAGTTATGAGAGATGACTGTGTGCAAGATATTATAATTTCTTTACATCATACTTTAACAAAAAATAGAAAAAACAAAAAATTATAAGAAATTTTTAAAAAATCCAGCCATTTTAGAATTTTTTTGCAACATACCCTATAGAGAGGAGGGAATGTTGTGGAAGATAAGAATTTGATTGATCTTGATACAGCAATTGCTTATGCACAATTAGCAGTACATACCTTACAAAATAGTGGTACAGAAATTACACCAAAAGAATTACGAAGTGAAATTAAAATGCTAAATAAGAAATTTGGAACAAAAGAAGTAATTAGACTTACAAACATTATTGTAAAGGGGAAAAAGTAGATGATTTATATTTTTATAATATTGTTAGTTATTTTCTCCTTTGCAATAATAATTTCATTAAAGAAAAAGCATAGGAGATATAAAAAAGTAAAACCACTCAGTAAGATGACACAAAAAGAATTCAGAAAAGCAATAAAAGATTTAGAAATTAAGTAGAGTTATATTTTAGCTCTATTAGTTTCTTCATATCTAAAAGTTGTTAGTAAAAAATCCCAAGAATGAGGCAAATAATATGATTGATAAAGAAGAAATTTTAAATTTATATTTTGTAAAAAAATATAAACAGATTGAAATTGCAGAAACAATGGGTGTTTCAAAATCTACAGTAAATCGAATTATTATGTCAGATGAGAGATATTCAGAAGAAAAAGTTAGGCGACAGAATGCAAATAAATTTAAAAATAGAAATGAAACTATAAATTACATAAATAAAGTTAGAAGAAGTAAAAGTAATGATACAGTATACGAGAATTTAAAGAAACAACATATGGAAGCAAGTAGAGAGTTATCAGGTGGTCGAAAGCCAATTTCAAATAGAGCATTTAGAGATTGGAATCCATCAATATATAAATATAATGAAAAGAGTAAATGCTATATGTTGAAGAAAGAAATTACTGTCGGAGCTGATGTGCCTAAACGAATAAATTGGAAATAAGGTGGAGGTAAAAATGCAAAAACAAGTAATAAATCAAAAAATTAAAAATGCATATATTATTGGAAGTATTGAATTACAAGCGTTAAAGAAATTATTAAAAAATAATCTTATTACTGAAGATAATTACAAACTGCTAAAGGAAAAAATTATAAAAGAATATCATATTTTAGCATGAAATGATTTGAGAAAGAATTAAAAGAGAGTTATAATACAAACTGGGAAGACACAGTTGGATTGGAGGAACCGTTGCAAGTAAAAGTAATAAAAAAGGTCGATGGTAGAATCGATAGGAAAACTGGGAATGTCTATAACGAAAGATTGAGAGTATGTGCATATTGTAGAGTAAGTACAGATTCAGAAGAACAAAAAAATAGTTATGATTCTCAATTAAAATATTACAAGGAGAAAATTACAACTAATTCAAACTGGTCATTTGCAGGAATTTATGCAGACGAGGCTATAAGTGGTACACTTGATTATAAAAGAGATGACTTTATGAGAATGATAACAGATGCATTAGAGGGGAAATTTGACTTAATAATGACAAAATCAATTTCTCGTTTTGCAAGAAATACTGTGGATACATTAAAGTATGTCAGAAAGTTAAAAGAAAGAAACATTGCAATAATTTTTGAAGAAGAAAATATAAACACATTAGAAATGGCAGGAGAACTTCTTTTAACAATATTAAGCTCTATAGCACAGCAGGAAAGTGAAAATATTTCAACTCATGTAAAGTTGGGATTAAAAATGAAAATGGAGAGGGGGGAACTAGTAGGATTCAATAATTGTCTAGGTTATAGATATGATTACAAAACAAATACAATGTCTATAAATGAAGAAGAAGCAGAAATTGTGAAATATGTATTTAGAAGATATTGTGAGGGAGCAGGCTCAACAGTCATTGCTAGAGAATTATCAGAACTAGGGCATAAAACTCCAAAGGGTGAAGAAACTTGGTCAGAGTCAACTGTTAGAGGAATAATAAGAAATGAAAAATATATCGGAAATGTTCTAATGGGAAAAACTTATACAATAGATCCTATATCACATAAAAGAGTTACTAATATGGGAGAAGAGGACAAGTATTATATAGAAGAGCATCACGAGCCAATAATACCTTTGGAGGTCTATGAAAAAGCTCAATACATTCTAAACTCAAGAAGAGTAACTAGAGATACAGGTAGAAAAGGAAGCAATTATAGTAGAATGTATCCCTTTAGTAGTATGTTATATTGTGGATTCTGTGGCGAACATTATGTAAGAAAAAATTTATATCCACATACAAACTATTCACAAAGAGCTTGGCAATGTATGAAATATGTAAAGAAAGGCAAAAGATTTTGTCCTGATTCAAAAATACTAAAAGAGGAAATAATAGAAAATTGTTTTGTAGAAGCATACAGAATATTAACTAATGACAATAAAGAAATTATCAAAAATTTTATTGATAAAATTGATGATATACTAGCTCAGAATAATGCAAAAAGTATAATTGAAAAATTGGAACTAGAAAAACAAAATTTAGAGGACAAACAAAATAAGTTGTTAAATTTAGTTTTAGATGGTACAATAGATAAGGAAATGTATGCATCAAGAAAAGATGAATTAAATAAAAAAATTAAGAAAATAGAGAAACAGCAAGAAGAATTGTCAAGAGATGTAGAAGACGAAGCAATAATGAATTCTGGTAGAAACAAGATAAAAGCCTTTTTTGAGAAAGAGGATTTAATACTTGAAGAATTTGATGAAGAAATATTTGAAGCACTTGTACATAAAGCTATAATAGGAGAAGTAAAAGATAATGGAGAAAAAGATCCTTATGTAATTAACTTTGTATTTAAAAGTGGTTTTGAATATGATAAAATAAAGGTGAAAACTGATAGCTTAATTTCTAGTGAAGAGGTACTTATTTTACAATTTGATAGTTTTCAGAATTTTGTTTCATTTGAGAAACAACCTGATGGAAGTTTACAGAAAAAATTGAAAACGAAGATAACAGTCAAAGTCACATTAAATAACTAATGACCTGTTAACAATCAACAGACAGGGTAAAAACTACCTTTCAACGATTGAGCTTCTAGCCATGTGGAATGTGTAGCAGTATTACATTTACGAAAGAAGAAGAAAAAAATCAAAGATGAAAGGGGAAAATAAATATGAATCACGCTCAACAATCGGCAATATTCCTAGTAATATTTACAATATGGATTTCAACATTATATATAAGAGTATTTGACAAAACACTCAAAAAATATACTCTGTCAATAGGAATATGCCTAATATTTTGGATGATAATAAAAGTATTTAAACATTATACAACAGGAAGTATAAATCATTATATCTGGTATTTATATTATCTTCCATTAATAGCCATACCTACATTTTATTATAATTGTAGTGACTATTTATTAAAACGTGATAATATTAAAAAAAGAATAATAGCAATAGGAATATCAATTATTCTATTTTTGTTAGTAATAACAAACGATAGCCACCAATTAGTATTTAAAATATTAAATGAAAATAATGATTATATACATAAATGGGGGTATTATTTAGTTTGTATATGGATTTTTTTATTACTAATAATGGCAGTAAAAAATCTTGTAAAAGTTAGTATGGCAGAAAAAGATAAAAAGAAAATTATAATTCCATTTATTCCTATTATTCTAGGCTTAATATATACAGTAATGTATGTTTTAGATATAGAGTGTATACGAAAAACAAATATGTCAATAGTTATTGGAGTGTTATTTTGTGTAGGGTTAGAAGTTCTTTTTAGATTGAGGTTGATACCAAACAATTTTAGATATAAAAAAATTTTTCTAAATTCAAACTTACCAATAGAAATAATATCAAAAGATGGAACTAAAAAAATAAATACACATCACTATATTGAAGTAGAAGAAGATATAAAGAAAGACATTAAAAACAATGAAATCAAAACACAATATCAGGCAGAAAATAAAATTCAAAATGTAAAATTAATACAGGGTGGATATGCAGTAGAAGAAAAAGATTTAAGTAAAATAAATGATCTT
>JBJFFE010000022.1:0-3214 GCA_051891435.1 Clostridia bacterium
ATAGCAAAAAATGTAGTAAAATGTAAATAGATATAAAAAAAGATTACAAATTTAATTAATTTGTAATCTTTGTGTAATTCCTTTGTAATATTGTTTTTTATAAACTGCTAAATGCTGACCAAATCCATCCAGCAACAGTAGTAGCTGCTAGAACTAGTAATAATCCTACAATTAATGGCATAAAAGATTTTTTATATTCTGCTCTTTCCTCTGTACTACCTATCATAAATTTCAAGCCTAAAATAGCAATTATAACAACAGAAGCAATTGCAGCAATATTTCTTATCCATCCTAAAATCGTTTTACCTATGTTTAAAGCTGAACTTCCATCAACTGATCCAGGTGTTACTTGAGTAGGGTCAATTGATCCTGCAAACACTGTAGTCATAACACTTGTCAAAACAATCACCATTAAAAGAACAAATAATATTTTAATAGTTTTGCTCATATTGGTTTTCCTCCTTTTTTATTATTATTTATTTGAACTTCCTCATAATTATAATTATTATGAGAAAAAGTTAAAAGCATTAAATTATCCTCCATTATTATAGTTTTCCATGTTTATTTTTACATGGCAGTATTTACATTCATCCCATTCTGACCAACTGCCACCCATTCCTGAACGTTTATGTTCAAAAGTATGCTCACTTGGTCCATCCATTCCACACTTTAAACAAACCATATCAGCATCTCCACATTTTTTTCCTCCAAAATCATGCTGGCATATTGACTGTTCACCTATATTCCATACAATACTTGTTATAGTAGTTGCTCCTAAAACTACAAATGTACCAATTATAAGAGGCATAAGTGATTTCTTATATTCAGCTTTTTGATCCACACTTCCCATCATAAATTTTAATCCAAAGAACGCAAGCAAAATAACTAAAACTATCGCTGCTATATTTCTAATCCATCCTAATAATTCTCTTCCTATTCTAACGAAACTACTACTGTGAGCAGTATATGATGGTTTTAAATCAGATGCAGAAACAGCAAAAACATCATAGTTAAATAATATCATAAAAATCATTAATATTAAAATAAATTTAGATATTTTTTTTAGCATATATTTCCCTCCATATTACTCAATATTTACCATTTTAAATAGATGTAGTTTCTTGTACAATATATATTACTGTTCTCCAAATTCCATAAGCTCCAAAAAGTACAACACATCCTACTACATAAGCAATAAGAGTTTCTTTTACTTTTGCTTTATCTTCTGCACTTGCTATCATGAATTGTATTCCTAGAATGATTCCCACTATAATTGCAACAACCAATCCTATTGAAAATAGAGTTTTATATATAAATGTTGAAGTATTTTTTAATGCAGTCGTATTTATCATACTTTCAACACTATTCCCTGACTGAGTAAAATTCTGCGCATCGGTAATCATATTACTAATAGAATAACCCTCAGTTGCAAAAGAGATATTTGTAATTGATATTACTATTATTAAAATAAGTATTACCTTAACAAATTTTTTCATTATATATCTCCTTTCTTAATTTTTTTCCACATCTAAATCATTCAATATGTATTGTTATTCTTATAATTCTAGCAGGTACTACCACTATTGTCGTTCCTCAGAATACTCTCTTATTATATTTTTGATGCAAAAGCTTGAATAATATCAATAATAGTTGTTATCATTACAACCATTATTGCACCAATAAACCATGGCATCATAGTTGATTTATATTCAGCTTTTTGATCCACACTTCCAAACATATATCTCAAACCAATTATTCCAATAGTAACCACTGCAATAACTGTTGCTAAATTTTTCAATACACCAAAAGCTTTTTCCCCTATAGTAAAAACTGCTTCTGCCTCAGGTTTTGAAACTGTTCCAGGATTATAGCTTCCTGGATTAAAAGTAGCTTCAGGACTATATCCTATTGAAAATATAATACCTAAAACAAGTGTAATAAAAACTATTCTAAATATCATATTTATTTTCATTTTTATTACACCCCCTCTTCAATAATTTATTTTATTATAACATGAAATTATAAAAATTTCAAGTTTTTACATATTCTTGATTGATTTTAGCATATTTTGTTGTTTTTTGTAAATACTTTTTTAAAAAAAATAATAGTAAGCAACATAAGTGTTACTTACTATTTATACACGATTTACTTTTTTTATATAATATTTTGCAATTAGCTCATCTAATTCTACACTAAGTTTATATATTATTTCGTATTTTTCATCATTTGCTATGCTTTTATTTAATTTTTCTCTTAATTTTATTATTTCTTCTTCCATTTTTCTATACACTCTCCTTTTTTTCTAGGATTTTCTCTTTTGAATAATGATAAAATAACATGTTTTTACATTTAGGTCAATAAAAAAACAGCTAAATAGCTGTTTTTCGTACAAGTTTTTTCTTTATTTTTTTGCAGTTATTTTTGTTTTTTTATTTTTGTTCTCATTTATTGATATTTTAAGCATTTTTACGACATATATTGCTAAGCAAATTATAAATATAATTATAGATAACATTTGTGATACTCTTATATTACCTAGCATTAAACTATCTGTTCTTAACCCTTCTACAAAGGTTCTTTCTAGTGAATATAATATTAGATATACACAAACAATTTGTCCTTTAAATTTCCTTTTATTTTTTATAATTAATAAAATTATAAAAATAGCAAAACATGCTAATGATTCATATAAGAAAGTTGGATGTACCTCTATATATTTTCCCGCTTCAACTATTCCCATTCTCCATGGCAAATTTGTTTGTATTCCATATGCTTCTACATTAACAAAATTTCCCCATCTTCCTATGGCTTGTCCTAATACTAAACCTGGCACTATGTAATCTATTAAATCCAATATGTTTATTTTTCTTTTTTTGCAAAATACGAAGCATGTAATTACGCCTCCAATTATACCTCCGTATATTGCCATTCCCCCATTTCTTGTATTTAGGATTTGGCTTGGGTTTGATATATAGTATTCTAAATTAAATAATATATAATATAGTCTCGCAGATATTAGTGATATTGGTATTAAGTATATTAATAGGTCTAGTATTTCGCTAAATTTTATATTATATAGTCCATCTCTTTTTTTGAACATACATATTGCAATAAACATTGCTCCTACCATTAATATAGCATACCAATATATTTCTATTCCAAATAATTTAATTGCTACCCTTGAAATATTAAATTCTAGATTTAATCCCGGAAA
>JBJFFE010000023.1:0-3124 GCA_051891435.1 Clostridia bacterium
GTATATACTGCTTCATTCTGGCTCCTTTCCACCTCCCGACAATTTGTCGGGAAGTGCATCTTGGCATAAGAAAAAGCCATAGTATATTTACCATGACTTTCCCCATATTATTTAAAACATTTTTATTCCAAATATTCATCAATATCATCCATAATAATACTTGATGATTGATAACGGTAATTACATAACTCTTGTATCTCAGTATTATATCCCATTTTTAAAGCAAATTCGATGAATCTATTCTTAATATCATTCATATACTTATCATTGCTTAATTGCAATCCTCTCAAAATCCATTTTGAATAAAGTATAGCTTCGCTTGCGCCCACACTTGTATGAATTTTCTTACAATATTTCATTTTCATATCCAAATATGCATGTACTGAATAACAAAATGATCTGCTATACTTAGGATTATTTATTAATTCAATAATACTCTTTTCTCCTTCCTCAAACATAAAAGCAGCTACGCTATACGAAGATCCTTCTTCGAGTTCTTTCAATGCTCGCTCCATTCGATTCTTTGCTAAAGCATGCTGGGCTTGGTACGAATCAGGCCTGATTTTTTTTGCATTATTAATAAATATTTCAGCATCCTCAAATTTTTTATCATGTTGCTCCAAAATCGCGCGTTGCATCCAATAATAACTAATATCGCTAAAATGCTTTTCCAAATTTGTATAATACTGGCGCAGTACTTCGTATGATATTTTTAATTTTTTATGCAGAAAAGTCTCTTTTATCAAAACATGAAAATAATCGCTATATATATTTTCCGCTTTTTCGCTAAACAATCCTTTTAAATAAACCACTTGTGGATATATATAATCAATTACCTGCTGTGATGATAGTTTCGAAACAACTATTGTTTCCATTAAATTACTGCATCGGACTTTTAAAAATCTCCTCCCTTTTGTAAAATATAACAAATCTCCAAAATGCTTTTCCAATTCTTTTATTTGTATTTTTTTATGAAGATTTATCAGAAATTCCCTTGGATAACCATCTATTTCTAATACACTAAAAATAGCGACTGAATAGAATAAATCAAAGTACTCCTTTGGCGCAACTATATGATTAATCATCTCCTCAAAGTATTCCTGAAATCCTTTTCCATGTGTTAACAGAAATAGCAAATTAATAATATCTTTTTGCTGTTTTATAAATGCTACTGTACTTTTAGGAGTATCTGCATATTTTGATAATATCCCCAGCCGTCTTTTCTCACTCAGTTTTTCATAAATATTCCTAGAATACTGGTATGTTAAGCCGGGATCTATATACAAATCTTTATAATCATGAAGTATCAACTCATGCCTTTTTGACATATGATGTAAAATATTTGAAGTTGTAATAAATACAATTAAATATTTTTTCATCTCCGGACGATCTAAAAACTCATATAAGCGCCTATAAAGTTGTGACGCATCATCAACCATTATAGCAAACCTAGTTCCATCTGCATAACTTGATATATACTTTGAAAGCATTGCAAAATCTAAAGAATTTTCCATTCTAAACTCTAGGGCAACAAATCCTTCATTAAAAAAATCAACAGTAATTCGTCTAGCTATACAAGTTTTTCCTACATACATTTTCCCATAAAGAGCTATAACTGTACTCTCATTTATCTGTAAAAACTCCTTTTTCCGTTCTTCATATCTAGGATATGCAATATCCCATTCATCTAAGATTTCATTATAAAAAGGGGGATAACCATTATACAATACAGGTGTATAATACTTACCTTTGTTCTTCAAAGCATCTTCAACACTCTGAAATCCTCGAGCAACTAAATGATTTATATTTTCTTTTTCTATATCTTTCTTTTTAACGCTACTTGATAAACAATCCAAAAATTTTTCTGTATCCCAGTTAATAATATAACTGTTTTTTTCAGCTTTAATCTGCGACAATAGTTTAGGCTTAAAAGAAGGACAAATATAAAAACATTTTGTATTATGCCCATACCCCGACGAAAGATAATTTTTCAAGATATAAGTTATATCATCTTCGTCTAATTCCGTACCAACGAAAATCACATCATTTTTATAATAATCGTTTGCGAATTCTTTCATCTTAAAATCCACATTTTCTATCATCGAAATATATTCATCAGAACTGAAAATAAAACCATTATCTCGCTTATTTACACAACCATGTAACTTAAAAAGCTCTGGCAAAGCTTTAGAATTACTTTTCATACTCTTTTCATTTTGTACCAGAATTTCTTTATCCTCGGACAAATAAATATTTTCAATTAAATCATCAATATTTAATGTATATATTCTTGTCCAATCATATTCTTGAACTTTTTTATGAAAATCATTTCCAGGATCTGGATGTGCTCCTTTAAAAGTGTCGATAAGGAAATCATATAATTGTTCTTTTCTATCCGGCGATTCTTGTTTGATAGTAGTGCACAAATCTTTTAAAGAATACAATTTCACGCTTTTTATATATTCATCAGACATATATGACTCTCTTTTTTTCTCATAAAACTCTGAAAATATATTTGTCGTTAGTTGAGCAGCCAATTCAATTCTTTGGTTAGCATAATTAAGAGCCTTAAATGAAAAACCTGCTCCCAAAAATAAGATTGGTGTACTATTATTTAAAGAATCCAATAATAATTCTTCCGGTCTCATGACTACCACTCCCACTCTATTCAATATCTTTTATTATATTTTATCATTGTAACATGTTTTTATCCAGTCTATTCTTAAAATGCTATGTATGCCTCCAAACAAGAAATCTCAGTTATACATAATCATATGTCTATACAAAATAAATTGTAGTAAATTGTAAATGCAATTTATTCCCCTGCCAATTCATCTGATCTAACAACAAACATTGGAACAACACATCCACATCCTCCAACCGATAAATCCGATTACAAATCTCCGACAAATCATCCAATGAACCTTTCTGCAATGCCAATTCTTTCCGATACATCAAACACTGCAGATACAATGCTGCCAGATGCTTTCTACTGAAGATCAGTGCCGTAGTCTCTTCTCCATTTACTCTGCATTTCCTCTTTTCCTTTTCTTCTTCTGTCAGACTCAGGACACACTTCACATTTTCTACATACACATCCCCGTCAAAAGATGGCTGTTTTTTC
>JBJFFE010000024.1:0-15446 GCA_051891435.1 Clostridia bacterium
AGATTTGGCGGTCGTCTTTTGATATCTTCAATAAAACAATTACTCAAACAAATTACAATTTATATAACTCTCTTGGCTATTAATGCCTTTATTTTTATTCCTTGTTTTGAGAACATTGCTTCATGTTCTGTTATTATATTATCTTTCACATCTTCAGAATGTAAATCATATGTAATTTTTATTATTTCAAAACCTGTTTGTTTAAAATAGTTTATGCTTGCTTTAAATAGGTCGTCATCATCTGTTTTAAAATATATTTCCCCTTCTGGTTTTAGAAATATTTTGTATTTTTCTAAAAGTACTGGATATGTTAATCTTCTTTTATTGTGCCTTGGTTTTGGCCATGGATTACAAAAATTTATATATATTCTATCCACTACATCTTTTTCATTTAGCATGTTTTGTATTAAACCTATTTCTTGTGCTGTTATTAATACATTGTCTATAGTTTTTTGATTTCGTAAATATTCCGCTTCTATGTTTCTTTTTGCAATTCCTAATACCTCACTTTTTATATCTACTGCCAAAAAGTTTATTTCAGAATTTTTTACTGCCAGTTTTGCTATAAATGTACCTTTTCCACATCCTAATTCTAAATGTATTGGCTGTTTTTTTATGAATTTATTTTCCCAATTTCCTATATTTTCACATGGGTTATCCACAAAGAATTTACATTTGCTTAATTCCTCTCTCACCCATGGTTTTCGTCTCATTCTCATTTTTTTGTTCCTTTCTGTTTATCCACTTGTCCAAATAATATCTTCTTATTATTGCTAAATTTGTGAACATTCTTCCTACAAATACTACAATTGCTGCTAAGTAAATGTCTACATTTAGCTTGTTTCCTAGCCATGTTAATGCAATTGAAAGAATTGCATTTCCAAAAAAGCCTGATATAAATATTTTTAAGTCAAAATTTCCTTTTATATTAGCAGTTATTGCTCCAAAAACTGAGTCTAAGGCTGCCACTATTGCTATTGCTAAATATCCTGAATATGTATATGAAATTATTGGTGCATTCATTCCAACTATCGCACCCAAAACACATCCTATTACAATTGCTATTATTATCATTATTCTGCCTCCTTTGCATATTTAAATGTTAAATTACCATTATAAGCATTTATAAGTATTTTATTACTTTTTTCTAATGTTATATCTTTTCCTTCATTTTTCATTGTATCTATGTATCCATATTGCTTTTGTGATAAACCACTTTCCAAATATGTTATATCTCCGATGGCTTTTACAACATATGGAGAAACAATTCTTTCGCCATTTACACTAATATATGTAGAATTTATATCTACTATATACGAATTTGGTATTATTCTTTGGTCATTTATTGAAATTGCCTCTGCCCCTGCTGCTTTTAATTCATTTAGTAATTGTATTAAATCCTTAGCATAGATTTTACCGTATTTTCCAACTTCTACATCTTTTAATGTTACTATTATTCCCTCACCTTGAACTGCATTTTTCCCAAGGATATTTCTTGAATTTATTAACTCCCCTTGTAATACTTCTGAAGCCTGTTTGTCTGTATTTATAGTTTCTTGATATTCCTTTATTTTTGAGTTTGTTTCTTCTAATTTTGATAATGTTTCTTCATATTTAGTTTTTAGTCCCGTAATTTCCGTTCTTAATTCACTTTCTTGCATGGTTTCTAGTGAATTTATATCTGTATGGCTTATTGTTTTAAATTGTATAAATATAACCATTGTTAATATAAAAAACATTATTCCTATTATTATAGATATAATAATTTTTTCTTTTTTTATTTTCATTTTTCTTCACCTCTTGTCAAATGAGTATAATTATATACTCCATTGTATTTAGGTATTATTATATTGTCACTACTATCTATCTTAACTTTTACTCCCTCATCTGCCATTAATTGTAAATAACCTCCTGGCCTTATTAATGTATTATATATGGCCGTCGAGCATACTGCTTCTATGGTTATCGGAACAGTTATTATTTCTCCATTTACCCTTATAATATTTCCATCACACAAAATAGAAGTACTTGATACTACTCTATGTCCATTTATGGAAATAGCTTCTGCTCCTGCATTAAATAGCTCATTTACTACTTGTAATAAATCTTCTTCATGAACTAAATATTGTGCCACATTTATTTCATCTTTTGCGTTTCTATTATCATCTAAAATAATTATTATACCTTCTCCTTTTACTTCTGTAAGACCTAACATTAAATTGTTCTCTTTTAATTCTGTTTCTGCATTTGCATCCTCTTGGTTTCCTGAAACAGCCTTTGTTCTTATATTTTCAAGTTCTTTTTCTGACTCTTCTAATTGCTTATATACTATATCGTATTTTTCTTGCATCCTAAAAACTTCATCAATTAGCTCACCATTATTTTTTGATAAAGTTGTCCCAACCGAATTTTGCATATCATTTACTGTTTTCATTTGCATGAATATTGATATTACTAGTAAAAAACATACTACTCCTAAAATACCTGCTATATATTGTTTTTTCATTTTACACCTCTTTTCTAAAGTATATTTTATTTATATTTTTAACAAATATTTCTCCTGTTTGTCCTACCGTATCTTCTAGAACTGCCATTAGTTTTACAAATTTTTCATTAATATTACTATTATCTCCAAAGTGAATTAGCTTGTTTTCACTTTCCATTGTAATTAAAAAATTTGTATCATCTTCTATATTAATATCCGTAATTTTCTCTGTTAAGTTCTTTTCTTTTGCTGCATTTATTATTTGTATAACTGTATTTAATTTTTGTAAATCTTCTACCTCTAATCTATTTCCTGGTTCAATGTTTTGAGTAATATACCCTGTAATTGTTGGTAATTGTAATTTTTCTGGATTAACTTCCAATATATACCCTTGATTATTTATATATGCATATTGCCCATTTTCTAAAAGTAACATATATGTTGCTACACGCTCTTTTACATTAATTTCTATCGTTCCATCCAATTTTCTATGTATTTTCACATCTTCTATATAAGGATTTGTTTTTATTTTTTCTTTTACATCTAAGGTTAAATATTTAAACATATTTTCATTTGTTTTAAGCCCTGATAGATTAATTATTTCTTGTTCTGAGATTTTATTGTTTTGTGTTACTTTTATTTGTTTTATATTAAATAAATCTGACAACAAAAATGCTATTATTGCCCCAATAATTAATATAAATAAGCTTGTCCATTTTAAAATTTTTAGTCTAATTTTTTTCTTCTTTAAATTAGCTTGTTTCGAAATAGGTTTACTTTTTTTAGAAGAAGTTTTTACTTTTTGTTTTGTTTTATTTTTTGAGGTTGCCAACTACAATCCACCCTTTCATGTTTTGTCCGGGAATGGTATAATTACCATTCCCTATATTATTGTACTAAAGTTATTTGAGCATTTAAGCTTCTTAACTTCTGATCTATTTTTTCATATCCTCTTAGAATATGTTCTATATTATTTATTTTACTTTGACCTTTAGCTACTAATGCTGCTGTACATAAAGCTGCTCCACCTCTTAAATCTGTTGCCTCCATTTCAACTCCATGTATTTTTTTTGTTCCCTTTATTATTGCAACTTTACCTTCTACAGAAATTTTTGCGCCCATTTTTTTAAGTTCATTCATATATTTAAATCTATTATCAAATATGTTTTCTACTATAACAGAAGTTCCTTTTGCAACTGTTAGCATTGCTCCAAACACTGATTGCATATCTGTAGGGAAACCTGGGTATGGCATAGTCTTTATGTCTACAGCTTTTAATTTTTTAGGAGATATTATTTCTATCCTTGACTTTTCTGACTTTATTTTTGCTCCTGTTTCCTCTAATTTAGATGTAATTGATTTTATATCTTCTATATTTACATTATTTATGATTGCATTTCCACCTGTAATTGCTGTCATACAAAGAAAAGTTCCTACTTCAATTCTATCAGGCATAACATTATAACTTACATTTTTAAGTTCTTTTACACCTTGTATTCTAATAACATTTTCTCCTGCTCCACTTACTTTTGCACCCATTCTATTTAGGAATTTTTGCAAATCAACAATTTCAGGTTCCATTGCAGCATTACTTATAATTGTTTCTCCTTCAGCTAAAACTGAAGCAAGCATTATATTTTCAGTTACTCCAACTGATGGAAAATCTAATTGTATTTCTGTTCCTATTATTTTATCGGCACTACATATTATATATCCCGCTTCTTCTTCTATATTTATACCTAATTTTCTTAATGCTTTTATATGTAAATCAATCGGTCTTGCACCAATGTCACATCCTCCTGGGTATGAAAATACAGCATGTTTAAATCTTCCAATTATTGCTCCCGCAAGTATTACTGATGATCTTAATTTATGCATTAATTCTTTTGGTATTTCTGTTTTTTCCATATTTCCTGAATCAATTATTATTTTACCATTTTTTCTATATGCTTTGCAACCTAATAACCTCAAAATTTCTAAAGTTATTTTTATATCTTGTATATTAGGTACATTATATAAATTTGTAGTTTTCCCATTTAAAATACTTGCTGCTATTATTGGAAGTGATGCATTTTTTGAACCAGATGAACTTATTTCTCCTTCTAACCTTTTCCCGCCTTCTATTATGTACTGTGCCATTATTCACACCTTCCTTTATGTCATATATTATGCAGGTTTAAAGAAAAAGGTTAAAAAAGTGAAAAGAGAGACTCTCTTTTCACTTTCTTATTATACAAATAGCATCGCCATATACACTATATATAGGCTAAAATAAATCATTCCTTTTCTTCTGTTTATTGTGTTTTTTGGAGGGATTATTGAAAACAGCCATAAGAGTAAAGTTCCAATTATCATAAAAATCATATCTTTATTATAGCTTAAATCATATTCTATTGGTTTTATTATTGCAGTTGTTCCAATTATTAATAACATATTAAAAATATTTGACCCTAAAATATTTCCTATTGCAATGTCACTTTCATTTTTTAGTCCAGCTGTAATGCTTGTAACTAATTCTGGCAAACTTGTTCCTATTGCAAGTATTGTTATGCTTATTATTTTTTCACTTAAATTCAATGTTTCAGCAATTTTTACAGCATTATTGACCGTTAAATCTCCGCCTATTCTAAGTCCTATAATTCCAAGTGCAATATAAAATATACTTTTCAATGTGGATTGATTTACTTCTATATTTTCATTTTTTTCCTCATCTTTTTGGACTTCTTTGGATATAATAAAAGTATATATGATAAAAAGAACAAACAATATAATTAAATAAATTCCTTTTGCTCTAGTTATAATATTTCCTATATTGCATACTGTTGAAAAAACTATTGTTATAAATAAACAAATTGGTATCTCTATAAATTTTGTTTCTCTTTTTAGAGGAATTTCTTTTAATATAGCGCTTGCTCCTAAAATTAAAAATAAATTAGATATATTACTACCTATGACATTTCCTATTGTAAGATTTGATCGTCCTTCTAATGCAGAAGTTACACTTATAAATAGTTCTGGCATAGAAGTTCCAATAGATACAATTGTTAGACCTATTACAATTTCTGAAATATGAAATTTTTTAGCTATGGTGCTTGAACCATTTACTAAAAAATCGGCACCCTTAATAAGCAGAACAAAACCAATTATAATTAAGATTATTGACAAAATCATATAAATCTCCCCGAATTAATATATTGTTACAATTAACATCTAAGTATATCTTATAAAAAAGGTCTAATATATTTTTTTTAATGAGTTCGCCCATACTCATTTATTATTAGTGAGAAGCTAAAGTGTGTTAGTACAGTTTGATTTTGTTCTATCTTAAACGCCTTGGAGAACAGAATTTTTAAAAATATATATTAGACCTTTTAATAATTTTTAATTTGAAAATTGTGACTTTTGTATTACTAATATTCCCATTTTTTATTGACTTTATGTTTATTTTATTATATATTTCTTTTTAGAAAGAAGTGATTTTATGGATTTAACTGATGCTATTTTAGTTGCAAAAAATGCTTTAAAAAATGTTTATGCTCCTTACAGTAATTATTTAGTTGGAGCAGCTTTGGTTTGTAAATCTCGGAAAAATTTATTCTGGCTGTAATATTGAAAATGATGGTATAATGTCTATTTGTGCTGAAAGAGTTGCTTTTACTAAAGCCATTTCTGAAGGCGAAAGGGATTTTGATTATATCGTTGTTTGTGGAGGTAAAGACATTAATAATTTAGAGGATTGTCTCCCTTGCGGTTATTGTAGACAGTTTATGTCAGAATTTACAGATAATAACTTTAAAATCTATGCCTTAGGGCCTAATGATAAAATAACCACTTATACAATGAAAGATTTATTACCTAATAATTTTAGCTTATAAAAATCAGCAAATTTTTTCACATATTTTATTCCTCCTCTCATATATTTATTAGAGGAGTGATTTTTTTGAATAATAATATAAATAATTTAGATATGGCACGTCTTATGCAAATGCTTTCTAAAATGGATAAAAATCAATTAGAAGAAGGGCTTGCTAAAGCTAATCAAATTCTTCAGTCTAAAAGTAAAGATGATATTTTAAAAGAATTTAATAAAAATAACAGTAAATTGTAATTTATTTGTTGCTTCTTCTCAGCCTACCTTTTGTATGATTTTTTTAAAAGGTCAAACTCTCCAAGGCATACGCGGGTATTCCCCCGTCTCAAAGGACTGTCGAGATTTGGCGGTCGTCTTTTGATATATTTAACAGATACGGTACTCACACAAATTACAATTTAATATTTAGAAATTTTTATAAGGTGGGGTTAAAATGAATGAAGATTTGTCCAGTCTTTTCGATAAATTTAATATAAATAAAGATAGTATCTCGCCTGAAATGGTTAATAATTTGATGAATATGCTTAATAATACCTCTAATAATTCAAACAATACTCAAGATAATAATTATCATTCTGAAGATGCTTCTAACCAAAGTCAAAGTACTCAAAATACTTCTAACATAGATTTCGAAACTATTTTAAAAATGAAATCTATTATAGATAAAATGAATGTTAAAGATGATCCTCGTTCTAACCTTTTAGAATCTTTAAAACCTTATTTAAAAGAAAGCAGAAGAAGTAAAGTAGACCAATATGTACAACTTATGAATATTAGTAGAGTTATAGAGGTTTTCCCTTTTATGGGTGGTGATAATAAAAATGCTTCAAAATAATTTGTTCCCAACTTATGAACAACCAGACTTTGATTCCAAATACTTTGAAATATTTGGCTTAAAACTTTTTTTTGACGATTTACTTTTAATTTGTTTGATTATTTTCCTTTACAACGAAGGAGTTAAAGACCAGTTTTTATTTATTTCACTCATTTTATTGTTATTATCTTAAAAAGGAAGGTAAAAACACCTTCCTTTTTAAGAAATTCTATATATTATAGCATTGTTTTTTTATTTAATCTATATTCATTAATTTTTATAATGTCCCAGAATCCCAATTCATTGTCTGTTTCATCAACATTTCCTGCAACCACACATACATCATCTAGTAAATCTATACCTAGCCTGTGCTGATTTATCTCTATCATATCCCAAAAGTCTGCTGTTCCATTTTTATCTACATCTCCTCTTACTATTAATGTAAATGCAACCTCATCTTGTTCATATTGTAATTTTATTATCATTCCTGTTTTCACAAAACTGCTATTTTCCACAAGAGTATTATCTTTATATATTTCTATTTTTGTCGCATTTGTCTCTAACTTATTTTTAAAGTTTTCTACTGTTGTTTTTGGTTGTATATTTGTTATATAAAGTTTTGAAGTATCTATTTCATATTCATCTGAGGTAATTGTAACTTTTGGTTCTTCTTGCCCACATCTTATACATTTACCATTTTCATAATTATGTCCTAGTTTTCCAATTATCTCTGTCTTTGTTTCTCTACATACTGTACATGTGTATGTTTTTTCTCCATCCTCTGTACATGTTGCTTCTTTGGTTACTTTTCCATTATCCCATGTATGCTTTCCTGTTGCTGGTATTTCAGTTATTTCTGTCTTTTCATCACATCTTGTACAATGTTTTGATTTACTTCCTGTTTCTCCACATGTTGCTTCTTTGTCTATTGTAAACTCTTCACTATAATTATGTCTTAATTCTGGTACTGTCTCTTGTGCTACTATTACTTCATTACATACTGAGCAGTGTTTTCCTTCTGTTAACCCTGTCTCTGTACATGTTGCTTCTACTGCTTCGTCTATTACTTCTGTGTGTGGTTTTTTGCTTCCTTCGTCTGCTTTTGTATCTTTTTCTTCGCATCTATCACATTTTGCTGTTTTTGTTCCATCTTTTGCACATGTTGCATCATTATTTGATACATAATTTGTAAAGCTATGTCCTAGGGCTTGTACTACCTTTTGCTCTACTATTACTTCATTACATACTGAGCAGTGTTTTCCTTCTGTTAGCCCTGTCTCTGTACATGTTGCTTCTACTGCTTCGTCTATTACTTCTGTATGTCCTGTTGCTGGTATTTTAGTTCTTTCTGTCTTTTCATCACATCTTGTACAATGTTTTGATTTGCTTCCTGTTTCTACACATGTTGCTTCTTTATCTATTGTAAATTCTTCACTATAACTATGTCCTAATGCTGGTACTACCTCTTGCGCTACTATTACTTCATTACATACTGAGCAGTGTTTTCCTTCTGTTAACCCTGTCTCTGTACATGTTGCTTCTACTGCTTCGTCTATTACTTCTGTATGTCCTGTTGCTGGTATTTTAGTTCTTTCTGTCTTTTCATCACATCTTGTACAATGTTTTGATTTGCTTCCTGTTTCTACACATGTTGCTTCTTTATCTATTGTAAATTCTTCACTATAACTATGTCCTAATGCTGGTACTACCTCTTGCGCTACTATTACTTCATTACATACTGAGCAGTGTTTTCCTTCTGTTAACCCTGTCTCTGTACATGTTGCTTCTACTGCTTCGTCTATTACTTCTGTATGTCCTGTTGCTGGTATTGTCTCTTCTTTTGTTTTCCCACATAATGTACATGTGTATCTTTTTATTCCTGTTTCTTCACATGTTGCCTCTTTTTTTATTTCTTCATCGTTCCATATGTGTCTTGCTGCATAATTACATATTGTACATGCATGCAAATCTGATGTAACTGATTCCCATTCTTCGTGCTTACATTGTAATCCACATATTTTACATTCTCCTGTTGAATCTCCTGCTTCATTCTCCCATTTATGTGTACATTCCATTTTACATACTGTACAAGTTCCTTCATTCCAAGTGTGTCCTGTTGCTGGTATTACTTCTTTTTTTGTTCCTCCACATATTGTACATGTGTATGTTTTTTCTCCTTCTTCTTCACAAGTTGCCTCTTTTGTTGTTACACCTTCATCCCACTGATGATCTCCATATACTATGGCATTACATATTGTACATGTTCCTTTGTGTTGATCTTGAACATCTTCCCAAATATAGTCTCCTATATCATGACCACATTCAGTTAACTCATATTGATTATGCATATAAACTTTTCCTAAAAAAGTACTTTCTTTTAATTGAAAAAATGCTCCCAATAAAATAACTAAAAATAATATTACACTTAAAACAAATAATACTTTTCTTTTAGTTCTCATAGTTCGTCCCCCTAAACATCTCAAATTATCTTACAATTAACTTTATTATATTTTGTCACTTATTTTTTGTCAACATATGAATTTTTCCATTATTTTCAAGACTTGTTTTTTTATCTACGGATGCTACTTTTACGCGTTATAGTTTTTGTTTATTACATTTTTATGACATTTTTTGCCACACTAAAAATAGATATAATTATTTTAAATATAGTAATATGTCTCTAATTTTAAACTCATTACTCCATGCAAACAGTATTTTATATTTTATACTAAAATTAAAGGTTACTAGTCAGCCTACCTTTTGTATGATTTTCTAAAAAATTAAATTCTCCAAGGCGTACGCGGGTCTTCCCCCGTGATCTACGGACTGTCAAATTTAATTTTTTATAAAATATACAAAACGGCTAACACTATAGTAATCGGTAATATTTGAACTGAACATTAACAATTAAAGAATAATTTTCTTTTCTTTTTTTATTGTTTTCTCTTTTCATAAATGATATAATCATTTCAAATATTTACTTGTTTTGGGGGTTATTTATGAAATTAGAAACTAGTGATAAATCTATACTTTTTTCACACACTGAAATTCCAGATGTGTTTTTTACAGAATATTTATCTCAAGCGAGTGGAGACTATATTAAGGTATATTTATGCCTAGTTTTTCTTGCAAAATATGATAAAGACATTAAGTTAAATGACTTATCTAAAAAATTGAATATTCCATTTGCTACAATTCAAGCAGCCTTAGCCTTTTGGGAGGATTTAGGTGTTATTACAAAAAAATTAAATGGATATGTTTTAAATAATTTACAAGAAATTGAACTTCATAAATCTTATTCTCCAAATGTTACTTTATCTGCGGATAAAATTAAACAAAATGCCAAATCAGAATACAGAGCTCGTGCAATTGAAAGCATTAATAATACATATTTTCAAGGAATAATGTCTCCTTCTTGGTATAGCGACATAGACCTTTGGTTTAAAAAATATGAATTTGATGAGCAAGTTATGGTTGCTTTATTTGACTATTGTTTTAATAAATCTGCACTTCATAAAAACTATGTACAAACTGTTGCAGAAGCTTGGTCACACAATAAAATAAAAACTTATAATGATTTAGAAAACTATTTCCAAAAATATGAAAATATGAATAAAATAAAAAAATCTATCGCTAAAAAACTTGGAAGATTTGGAAATCTTACACAATTTGAAGAAGCCTATATTGAAAAATGGCTATTAGACTATGGTTTCGGTTTAGATATAATAAACATTGCTTTAAAGAAAACTACCTCTAAAGCGAATCCAAATTTCGATTATTTAGATAAACTTCTTACAGATTGGCATGATAGAAATTTAAAAACTCCAGCAGAAGTTGAAGCCTTTTTAGCAGAAATGAAACAAAAAACAAAAAATGTAAAAGAATTAGAAAAGAAAACAAATTATAATAATTATCAAAAAAGAGATTATAGCAATTTAAATGATTTATATGCAAATAAAAAAGCGGAATAAAAGGAGACATGATGAATAACATAATTTTAAAACAATTATTAAATGAATATGAACAAACTCGTTTGCAAAATATAAAAGATTTGGATGCAAGGAAAAAAGAAATATATTCTAAAAATCCACGTCTTGAAGAAATAGAAAAAGAACTTAATTTAGCATCTATTTCTATTGCCAAATCTGCTTTATTAACAACAAATTCAGACGCTAAAAAAATGCAAGAAAAAATAGAAAGCTTAAAATCAGAGCGAGAAAATTTATTAAAAAAAATGGGAAAAGATTTATCCTATTTATCTCTTCAATATAAATGCAATAATTGCAAAGATACGGGGTATGTTTTCCACAATTCACAAACAGTTATGTGTAATTGTTTAAAACAAAAATTATTTGACTTAGAATTTAATAAAGCAAATATGGGAAATTTAAGCAAAGATACTTTTGAAAATTTTAATATTAATTTATTTTCTAATGAAATAAATAAAGAAAAATATGAAAGTAATATTTCTCCTAGAGAAAATATGGAAGATATTAAAGCTTCTTGCTTAAAATTTACCCAAGATTTCGATAACCCTGATGGAAAAAATTTACTGTTTTCTGGTTCAACAGGTCTTGGAAAAACATATTTATCAAATGCAATAGTTTCTAAATTGCTAGAAAAAGGATATACTGTTTTATATCAAACTGCACCTGTAATGTTAGACACACTAATTTCAAAAATGTTTAAAAATGATAGTAGTTTTTCAGAAAATTTATTAAATGTAGATTTACTTGTAATTGATGATTTGGGGACAGAAACTATGAACTCAATGAAATTTACAGAACTTTACAAAATAATAAATACTAGACTTTTAAATCAAAATGGAAAAATCACAAAAACAATAATATCAACAAATTTAGATTTACAAGGATTATATAATACATATGATGAAAGATTAGTCTCTCGATTTATTGGACATTATGATATTTACAGATTTTTCGGAGACGACATAAGGTTTAAAATATAAAAATTCACCCCAACAAGTTTTCTTGCCGGGGTTTATATTTTATAATTTCTTCATAACTTCTGAGCATCTATGACATAGTGTTGGATGATCTTCGTCTTTACCAACTTCTTCTGAATACATCCAGCATCTTTCGCATTTTTCTCCTGGTGCTACTTCTACTTTTATTCCTAATTTTGCTTCATCTGCTCTTTCATTTTTTTCTATTTCTAATGCAGATATTATAAATACTGTTTGCAATAATTCTTTATTTTCTTTTAAGAAATCATATAATTCATTTTCTGCATATAAAGTAACTTTAGCATTTAGAGAGTGTCCAATAACTTTTTCTGCTCTTGCTTCTTCTAATTTCTTTGCAACCGCTTCTTTTATATCCACTATTTTTTTCCATGTTGCTCTTAATTCATCATTCTCGTATTTTGGATTATATTCTGGATAGTCTGTCAACATTACACTTTCTACATTTTCAGTTTCTAGTTTTGGCATATATTTCCAAATTTCCTCTGCTGTGAAAGATGTCATAGGTGCAAGTAATTTTACTAATGTATCTAATATTAAATACATTGTAGTTTGAGCTGCTCTTCTTTCTTTTGAATCTGCTAAAGTGCTGTATAATCTATCTTTTATAATATCTAAATAAAAACTACTCATATCTGTTACACAAAATACATTTATTGCTTGATATGCTTCGTGGAAATCATAATTATCATAACTATGAGTACATTTTTTTACCAAATCATTTAGCTTTAGTAATGCATATTTATCTATTTCTTGTAATTCTTCATAGGCAACCATATCTTTATTTGGGTCAAAGTCTGATGTGTTTCCTAAAATATATCTTGCTGTATTTCTTAATTTTCTATATACTTCTGTTATTTGTTTTAATATATCTTTAGATAAACCAACATCTGATTGGTAATCTGATGAAAGAACCCAAAGTCTTAGTATATCTGCTCCATATTCTTTTATAACATCTTGTGGACTTATTCCATTTCCTAAGCTTTTTGACATTTTTCTGCCTTGTCCATCTACTGTCCAACCATGTGTTAAAACTTGTTTAAATGGTGCAATTCCATTTGTTGCAACAGATGTAAGTAATGATGATTGGAACCATCCTCTGTATTGGTCTGCTCCTTCTAGGTATAGGTCTGCTGGGTATGGTAGTCCTCTTTCTACTAAAACACTTTGATGAGTTGAGCCAGAATCAAACCATACATCCATAATATCAGATTCTTTCTTAAATTCTGTATGTCCACATTCGCATTTTGCATTTTCTGGCATTAATTCTTTTTCGCTTAAATCCCACCATGCATTTGAACCTTTTTCTTTAAATAATTTTTTTATTTTTTCTATAGACTCTTCTGTTATATATTCTTTTCCGCATTTTTTACAATAGAAAATTGGAATAGGTACTCCCCATGTACGTTGCCTTGAAATACACCAATCTGCTCTTTCAGAAATCATTGTTGTAATTCTTTCAGCTCCCCAACTTGGAATCCATTTTACTTTGTTTGCTTCTTCAATTGCTTTATCTCTAAATTTATCTACTGAGCAGAACCATTGCTCTGTTGCTCTAAAGATTATTGGATTTTTACATCTCCAACAATGAGGATAAGCATGGTTTATTTTTTGTTTATATAGTAAGAATTTATTCTCTTCTAACCATTCAATTATCTTGTCATTAGACTCATCATATCTAAGTCCTGCAAAAATTCCTGCACCTTTTGTTTGGTAACCTTTTCCATCAACTGTTACAACTACTTCCAAACCATTTTTTAATCCACACAAATAGTCTTCTTTACCATATCCAGGAGCTGTATGTACTGCACCAGTACCTGTTCCTAATTCAACTACTATTGTATCATCACTACCTAAAACAACTCTCGAATCTCTATCTAAAAATGGATGTCTGCAAAGTACGCCCTCTAGTTCTGTTCCTATAAAAGTGTTTAATACTTTATATTCTGTTGCTCCAATTTTTTGCATTACATCATCTACTAATGCTTTTGCCATAATTAGTTTTTCATTATTTACTTCTACTATTGAGTATTCAAATTCTCCACCAATTGTAATTCCTACATTACCTGGCAATGTCCATGGTGTTGTTGTCCAAATTACAAAATATGTGTTTTCTGTATCAAACAAGCCTTTGCTAACTCTTACTGGGAATTTAACGAAAATAGACATCGTATCTACATCTTGATATTCTATTTCTGCTTCTGCAAGTGCTGTTTCACAGTCTGTACACCAATATACAGGTTTTAATCCTTTATACATATATCCTTTTTTATACATATCCCAAAATACTCCAAGTTGTCTTGCTTCTGATTCTGGATTATATGTTATATAAGGATGTTCCCAATCTCCTATTGCTCCTAATCTTTTAAATCCTTCTGTTTGTTTATCTTTATATTTTCTTGTAAATTCTTTACATGTGTCTCTAAATTGAGATACTGGAATTTTATCTCTATCTAAACCTAATTTTTCAATTGCCTTTTTTTCTGTAGGCATACCATGTGTATCATAACCTGGTACATATGGAGTATAATAACCTTTTAAGGCTTTATATCTCACAATTGTATCTTTTAATATTTTATTTAGTGCATGACCTATATGAATTTCACCATTTGCATATGGAGGTCCATCATGTAAAACAAAACTTTCATGTCCTTCATTTTTCTTTAATATTTTTTCATATAAACCATTATCAAAAACCTCTTTTTGAATTTCTGGCTCTCTTTGTGGTAGGTTTCCTCTCATAGGGAAATCGGTTTGTGGTAAATTTAATGTTTTACCATAATCTTTCTTTTCTTCTTCGTTCATAAAATCCTCCTCGTAAATATTATTTTTTATATTTGTAGGGGCGAGTTTCTGTCCCCGCCCAGGGCAATGGCGGAGCCTTTTCCCTACAAAAAAAACATCCTATTATATAGGACGCTTTTTTGCACGTGGTACCACCTAATTTTATATAAATTAAATATTTATACATCTTAAATTTCTTTTAACGCAAGAAACACGGATAATCTTACTTTCAATTTCAAACTATCAACTCCAAGGTGATAACAAATAAACTATTTTTCAATTTGGCTCTCAGCAAAATGCCAAACTCTCTTTTGATTTTACTTTTATTTGTGTTGTCCTTTTCTTTGTTTTTTATTTTTATGATTATATATCATAACACAAATTTTCCCTTACAGCAATAGGTATTTGATAATTTTTTATAAATCAATTAATGTTTAGTTCAGATATTACTGCTTACTATAATGTCAGCCGTTTTGTATATTTTATAAAAAATTAAATTTGACAGTCC
>JBJFFE010000025.1:0-2951 GCA_051891435.1 Clostridia bacterium
CCATTTCCTCCTGGCTTTGTTTCATTTGTTACTTCATCTGACCATGTACTTCCATTATTACTTGAATATTTTCCGCTAAATGTAAATCTATGGTTTCCATAGTTTCCCCATACTGTACTATTTGTTACATCTACTTTATCTTTTATAAATCTTAGAGCTGCATCCCATTGTACACCATAACATAATGTACTAGTTACTCCATATGTACTTTCCTCTGTATACATATTTTTACTTAAGTATACTGCTCCATGTCCATAATTATTTGAACCTGATGTATATGTTTCTTCATAATCTGTCATGTTTTTTGCCCAGCATACATAGTTATATGGGTATGCTCCTTTTTGTACTAACACAGTTTCATCAGTTCTTGTTGTACTTCTATTGTTATTACTTCCTGCCTCATATCTTCCTATATAAAAGCCTCCATATTTTGCTACACTTGCTATCATATTAGCATATTCTCCTGTTGGGTCATTGTTTTCTGTATATTCATTTGATAATGCTCCTGCCCAATAGTAGCAATCATTGAAAAATTCCTTCCATGTTCCAAAATTATCTGCTAACCACGCATCTGTATCTCCGTTTCCATTTTCATCTGCAAATCCTTCACCTAAAGCAGCTTCTTCAGCACTATTATACCCGTAACTTTTCGCTACATATAGCATATAATCTTCATCATCAAAATCTTTTGTTATCTCTTCTAATGTTTGTGTTGTTGGTTCATTCTCCCACCAACCTGTTCTTTCAAATGTTCCATCTTTTACTGGTATCCATACAAATTGATTTCTATCTTCATCTTCTATTACTAGTCCATTTGCTATTGTTTGCTCTGATGATACGTCTGATACTTTAAATCCTTTTGGTATTACTGCCATATTATATCCATCTTCATATTTTGTGTTTTCTGTTAGTACTCCTGTTGCTTCATCTAATAACTCTGTTGAGTATGGTTTTAATGCTACAACTGCATCTTTTCTATTTAGGTAGTACTCTATTATATCTCCACTTGCTAATTGTTGCTCTTTTTCTATTGCCTCGTTTGTTTCTTTTCCTGCTCTTCCTGCATATTCAAATAGTCCTCCATTTACAGCGACTGTTATTGTTACTCCAACCAATATAAGCATTATAATAATTGTAATTATTAAGGCTATTAGGGTGATACCGTTATTTCGTCTAGTCTTCAAAGTGTGGGCAGACACAAGGTCTGCCCCTACAGATTTTATTTCCTTTTCATTCATTATTGAATCTCCTCCTATGTTATTTTTATTTTTTTCTTGGGTCTTGCCTTTGTAGTGCGGGTCGCCGAGGACGGCGACCCCTACAGATTATTTTTAAAATTATTTTTTCCTCTTATGCATAAAATTCACATTTTTAAAAGTAATATGCTTTTTCTACATATTTGGTATCACGCTTAAAACAACTATATGTACTTTTCAATGTTCTTTTTATGCTTAAGATTTCTTCTTTTTTATATTAGCATATGTATTTTCTTTTTGCAAGTACTTTTGGTGTATATTTTTTCTTACGGAAATTGTAATTTAGTATAAAAATAAAAAACAAAAATAATAATTTATATTACTTCTGTTTTTATAAATAACTAATTATTTTCATTCAATTCTTGAATTTCTTCTTTTGTTAATCCTGTTGCTTTTGAAATTGTTTCTATATCAATTTTTAAATCTAACATATTTTTTGCTATTTTTCTTTTAGCTTCTTTCTCTCCTTCTTTCTTCCCTTCTTTCCTTCCTTCTTTTAATCCTACTTCTCTACCTTCTTTTTTTCCTTCTTTCAATCCATCTTCTCTGCCTTCTTCAAAACCATCTTCCCTTGCTTCAATTTTTGCTGTATTAATTTCTAATATATACTTTTCCCTTAATTCTGCCCATCTTATTTCTTCTTCACTTCCACTTATTTTTTTTAAACACTCTTTAGCCTCTTTTATCTCTTTACTCATATCCTTTTCCCCCAATTTTTCTGGATTTTTTAAAAATTCTATCCATTCAAATAACTTTTTATTGTCTGTATTATTGTTTTTACATTTTGGCAATTCAATTATATAAATTTCAAAAATATTTGTCAATACTATTTTTAATAAACCAACATTGTAGATAATTCTAATTCTTCTTCTGATAAATTAAAATTACCTCCATTATTTACTATTAATTCTTGCAAGTTTTCTACTTGTTCAACTTTATTTAATACATCTTGTATTGGAATTATTTTTTTCATTTCATTTTCTATTCTAGTATATATTTTTTTCATATTTGTAAGGTCTTGTGCATTATAGTAATTAGTCCATTTTTCTATATATCCATCTATTTTTTCAATAGCAGTTACTTGATTTTCTAAACTATTATCTATATTGTTTTCTATACTTTCTAATATTGTTTTTTTACTAGATTTTATAAGTTTTGCTGTGCTTGAACTAATTTTTTTATTCTTTTTTGCCCAATCTATTACATTGTCTAGTAATTTTGAAATGCTATCTAATAAGCCACCACTTTTTATAACAGATTTTATTTGAGAAATACTTTCAAAATTTCCTGTAAAAATTCCTTCTATTGCTTTCCCCATATCAATTGCTTTACTAATTGCCATTTGAACACCTGACTTAAATCCATCATTTAATACAGAATCTTTTATTTCTATTATTTCATCTTCTAACCAATCTGGTAAAACTGCTTTTATTCCAACATCAATTCCTGTATTTATAATTTTTCCTAAAGTAGATTCTAAAAATTCTTCTTGTTTTTCTTTTAAATTATTTGAAATTTCTTTTCTAATTTCTGGATTTTTTAAATTATTTATTAATTCATTTATTTTATTCATAAAAATTCCACCTTTCTAAAAATTTTTTTATAATTTAACCAATAAATTGTAATTTGTGTGTCACTGTTTCTCAGCCTACCTTTTGTATAATTTTTTTAAAAGGTCAAACTCTCCAAGGCATA
>JBJFFE010000026.1:0-2741 GCA_051891435.1 Clostridia bacterium
TATGGAAAGATATCAAGAAAAATATGAAGAATGGCTAAATAATCCATTTTTTGATGAAGATGTGAAAAAAGAACTTCTAAGCATAAAGGACAATGAAGAAGAAAAAGAAGATAGATTTTACAAAGATTTAGAATTTGGAACAGCAGGTCTAAGAGGAGTAGTAGGAATTGGAACAAACAGAATGAATAAATTTACAGTAGGAAAAGCAACACAAGGCTTAGCAGAATATATTATAGAAAAAGGTGGGCAAAAAAGAGGAGTTGCAATAGCTTATGACTCGAGACATATGTCAGAGGAATTTAGCGAGCAGGCGGCGCTTATATTAAATGCTAATGGAATAAAAACATATAGATTTGATTCATTAAGACCAACACCAGAATTATCTTTTTCAGTAAGACATTTAGGTTGTATTTCTGGAATAGTTGTTACAGCAAGCCATAATCCACCAAAATATAATGGATATAAAGTTTATTGGGAGGATGGTGCACAAATAACAGAACCAATAGACGGAGAAATAATAAACAAAGTAAATAGTATAACAGATTTTAGTACAATAAAAACTATATCAAAAGAAGAAGCTATTAAAAAAGGTTTATATAATGTACTTGGAGAAGAAATGGATGATTTATATATTGCTGCAATTAAGAGAAACTTATTAAATCCAGAAGCTATAAAAAAGGTCGCAGATGATTTGAAAATAGTATATACGCCATTACATGGAACGGGAAATAGACTAGCAAGTAGAATTTTAAAAGAAATAGGATTTAAAAATGTGTATGTTGTACCAGAACAACAAGAACCAAATGGAGATTTCCCAACAGTAAGTTATCCAAACCCAGAAGATCCAAAAGCATTTAAAATGGCATTGGAACTTGCAAAAAAAGTAGATGCAGATATAGTTTTGGCAAATGACCCAGATGCAGATAGAATAGGTGTACATGTAAAAGACACAAAAACAGGAGAATATGTATTGTTTAACGGCAATATGATAGGACTTACTGTTGCAGAATATTTAATAACTCAGCAAAGAGAAAAAGGATTATTACCAGAAAATCCAGCATTAATAAAAACAATAGTATCTTCAAACATGGCAGACCAAATTTGTAAACAAAATGGAGTAGCCTTGTATGAAGTATTAACAGGATTTAAAAATATTGCATCAAAAATAAGAGAATTTGAAAAAGATAATAGTCATAAATGCATAATGGGATATGAAGAAAGCTATGGTTGTTTAATTGGTGACCATGCAAGAGATAAAGATGGCATAATAGTAGTAATGCTAATATCAGAAGCAGCAGCATATTACAAAACAAAAGGAATGACATTATGGGATGCAATGCTAGAAATGTATAAAAAATATGGATACTATAAAGAAGGTCAAATTGTAGTTGTAAAAGAGGGAGCAGATGGGGAAGCTCAAATTAAACAAAAAATGGAGGAACTAAGAAATAACCCATTAGAAAAAATAGGAGAGTTTGAAGTTTTAAAAATAAAAGATTGTTTAAACCATACAATAAAAGATTTAAAAACAGGAGATATAAAACAATGGGATTTACCAAAATCTAATGTTTTATACTATGAAATGGAAAATGATTTTTGGTGTGCAGTAAGACCATCTGGAACAGAACCAAAAATAAAATTTTATATGGGAGTAAAAGGAAATAGCCTAAAAGAAGCAGATGAATTATTAGACAAATTAATAAATTCAATGAGAAAACTTGCTGAATAAAGTGAATAGATATTAATAGCAAAAAAGTAGCCAAACGCAGGGGTTTTCATTTTTCTCTTTTAGGAGAATCCAAAGTAGGAATTACTTAGAGGTGCCTAAAAAAGAAAAATCAAACCCCGACGAGATTTGGCGGACTATACAAGAAAAAGTAGCTTTAGCCACTTTTTTTTGTACTCCATCCTTTTATAGTACTTCTCTTAATTGCTCCATAAATATTAGTTTTTACACCTGGAATTTGTTTTTGCAGTTCTCCTATTAAATTTTTCATATCTTCTCTTTTAGAAACACCGTCCATAGGGCAACATTTAGGCATTACTGAAATACTATTTTTTTTCACAAATGTTTTTATTGCTTTTTCTGGTGCATAAATTAAAGGTCTAATTAATGTTATACCGAGAACGATCCATATAACTTACAGGAGCAAAAGTTCCAATACTTCCACCATATAATAAATTTAAGAAAAAAGTTTCTAGAACATCATCTTCGTTATGACCTAGAGCAATTTTGTTACAACCCTCACGTATGGCTACAGAATTTAAAATACCTCTTCTTAAATTAGCACATAAAGAACACGGATTTTGTTCTTTTCTAATATCAAAAACAATTTCTTTGATGTGCGTTTTTTCTTCAACATATTTTACACCAATATTATTGCAAGTAGTTTCTAGAAAATCAGAATTAAAAAAATCAAATCCAGGATTTACACTAATTGCAATCACTTCAAATTTTTTGGGATAAAATCTTTGAAGTGCTTTTAATGCCATAAGTAATGTAATAGAATCTTTACCTCCAGAAAGACCGCACGGCAATTTTATCTCCATCTTCTATCATATTATAATCATCAATAGCTTTTCTAATATAACTTAACATTCTTTGCATAATTTTTGCCCTTTCAAGATTACATAAAAACTGAAAATATTATATAAAAATTAATACATAAAGTCAATAAAACGATAAATAAATTGTAATTTGTGTGTCACTGCTTCTCAGCCTACCTTTTGTATAATTTTTT
>JBJFFE010000027.1:0-13490 GCA_051891435.1 Clostridia bacterium
ATTTTTATGTAATAATTTATTCATATAGAGTAGCGCGAAGGGTGCTTATATATTTTAAAAGTGAGTTGTTCCGGGGGGACCGCCGTGGGCTGTTAAAGGCGTTAGCCTTGTTACAGCGCCGGTGGGAAGCAACGAACGATTTAAAATATATAACACCCTGGGAGTGGCTTATTAAAAACAGTCACACAAATTACAATTTTTATAGTTATTAAATAGAAAAAGAAAAACCAGTAGATAACTACTGGCATACATTTCATTATTAATTAAGCACCTAATGTGTTTAGTTTTTTAGCTATATTAGATTTTTTTCTAGAAGCAGTATTTGCTTTTATAACACCCTTTGAGCAAGCAGTATCAATTTTCTTTGTTGCTAATTTTAAAAGCTCTTCTGCTTTTTCTTTATTACCTTCTGTAACAGCAGCTTCAAATTTTCTAACAGCTGTTTTATATTCAGATTTAATCATATTATTTTGTAATGTTTTTTTCTCAATAACACTAACTCTTTTAATTGCAGATTTAATATTTGGCATTTTTGCACCTCCCTAAAGTAAAATAAATAATCACTTTTTCCATTTTAACACATAGAACTAAAATTTGCAAGCAAAAACGAAAAAAACTTTACAATTTCAGGTAAATTTTATATAATAAACTAGAGGCGATTAAATGAACGAAATTTTATTAAAAGCAAAAGAAAATATGCTATTAAAAGAAAAAGAATTATCCCCATATGCATGTAAATCAGAAAAAGGAATATGGTTAAAAAAAGATAAAGAAGATATACGACCAATATTTTATAGAGATATAGATAGAATAATACATTCATCAGGATATACTAGGTATATAGACAAAACTCAAGTGTATTCATTTGTACAAAATGACCATATAACAAGAAGAGTTTTACATGTGCAATTAGTATCTAAAATTGCAAGAACAATAGGAAGAAGCCTTAGGCTAAATGAAGACTTAATAGAGGCAATGGCTTTAGGTCATGATATTGGACATACACCTTTTGGACATAAAGGAGAAAGCCTTTTAAATGATATTTGCAAAGAAGAAAATATAGGAGCTTTTTGCCATAATGCACAGAGTGTAAGAGAATTACAAACAATGGAAGGACTAAATATAAGCCTTCAAACATTAGATGGTATACTTGCTCATAATGGAGAAATTTTAATAAATAGATATACATATAATCCAGATAAAACAAAAGAACAATTTATAGAAGATTTAGACAATGCCTTTAAAATAGATAATTATAGTAAGCAAATAAAACCAATGACATTAGAGGCCTGTGTTGTAAGATTATCGGATATATTAGCTTACATTGGTAGAGATATTGAAGATGCAATAAAGGTGGGAGTAATTACAAGAGAAAATATACCACAAGAGGTGGTACAGGTTTTAGGAGACAATAATTCTACAATAGTAGACACACTTATAAAAGATGTAATTATAAATAGCTATGATAAGCCATATTTAATGTTTTCAGATGAAGTGTTTGAAGCACTAATGAAATTAAAAACTTGGAATTACAAAACAATATATGAATCAGACATGGCAAATAAAAATTATGAAAAGATTGATAAATTATTTAGATTGCTATATAATCAATATCTAAAAAAATTACAAAAAGAAGAATATAAAGAAAAAAAAGGCAAAGATATATCAGAACAGAATTTATATGGATTTATAAGAAAAATGTCAGAGAAAAAGGACTTTAACATAAAAAGAGCAGTTATTGATTATATTGCAGGACAGACAGATAAATTCTTCTTGAATGAATGTAAAACAAACTTAGGTTTAAAAGATGTAGAAAATTTATATAAATAAATTAAATTACATAAATTATTCAAAAATGGAATATACTAGTAAAAATTAAGGAGTGAATAATTTATGGAAAATATTGATTTAGAATTAATAAAAAGTGTAATTAAAACAAAAAGAGATTTAGAAAATGCAAATAAAAATTTTAATATTGCAGAAGAAGAACTTATAGATTATTATTCATATCAAATAAAAGCAAATAAAGCAAAACTTAGTTATTTAATAAAAGAAGCTAAAAAACAGGGGTATGAATTAGATATGATAAATGAGTTAAAAATAAAAATACAAGAAAAAGAAGCAATTTAAAAGTAATAATTAGCGTAAACAAACATAAAAATATAAAGGACAAGAATTGTATGGACGTGAATCGCGCTCTAACAAAAACATAGGGGCGCATGATTGCGCTCGGGACTCACGAAGTATAGACTAATATAAAAAAGGAGAGATTTTATGGAATTAACTAACATATTAATAGTTGCAGGATGTGCATTAGCAATTTTTATAATAGGAAAAATATTTTTATTTCCAATTAAAAAAATAATAAAACTAGTATTTAATACAATAATTGGAGGGGTAATAATATACATAATAAATTTAATAGGAGCTTCATTTGGATTTCATATCGGATTAAATATAATAACATCACTTGTAGTTGGAATATTAGGAATACCAGGAGCAATTCTCTTAGTAATACTAAAATTTATAATGGGGTAAAAGAAATATAATAATTTTACAAAAAATATTTGCCAAATGATAATTATAAGAGTATAATAAATAACATATTGATAATTTAATAAAGGGGTAATAGAAAATGGGAGAACTTAAAGTACTAATTGATGAAAAAACATTGCAAGAAAAAATCGGTGAAGTTGCAGAAAAAATCATGGAGGATTATAAAGGAAAGGATATAACATTTATATGTATTTTAAAAGGGTCAGCATTATTTACAGTAGACCTTGCAAAAAAAATTGAAAATAATGTGCAATTTGAATTTATAAGAGTATCAAGTTATGGGGACAGTACAGTAAGTTCCGGTAAGGTTACTATGAAATTGGATTTACAAGATAGTATAGAAGGAAAAGATGTGTTAATTATAGAAGACATTATAGATACGGGTAGAACTTTATCTTATTTAAGAGATTATTTAAAAGATAAAAATCCAGCAAGTTTAAAAATTTGTACTTTATTAGATAAAAAAGAAAGAAGAGAATTTGATATTGAACCAGACTATACAGCATTTGTAATACCAGATAAATTTGTTGTAGGATATGGTTTAGATGATAAAGAAAATTATAGAAATCTCCCATATGTAGGATATTTTGATGTTTAATATAAAAGAAGAATTAAAAAAACTCCCTAATAAACCGGGAGTTTATATAATGAGGGACAAAAATGATACTATTTTATATGTTGGAAAAGCAGTTGTTTTAAAAAATAGAGTAAAGCAATACTTTATGAAAAATAATAAAACTGCAAGAATAGAGAAAATGGTATCATTAATTGACCATTTTGAGTATATAGTGACTGATAGCGAAGCAGAGGCACTAATTTTGGAATGCAATTTAATAAAAAAAAATATGCCTAAATTTAATGTTTTGCTAAAAGATGATAAAACATATCCATATATAAAAATAGATATAACATCAGATTATCCAAATGTTTTTATGACAAGAACACTAAAAAATGATGGAGCAAAATATTTTGGACCATATGCAAACCCAGGTGCAGCAAAGGAAATGCTTAAATTTATAAAAGAAAGATTCCAAATAAGACAATGTAAAAACTTTAAATCGAATAAAAGAGCATGTATTAATTACGACATAAAAAGATGTTTAGCACCATGTGTAAACAAAGTTTCAAAAGAAGATTATAAAAAGCAAATAGACCAAATTATAATGCTTTTAGAAGGAAAAACAGATGAGATTATAAAAGATTTAGATAAAGAAATGAAAGAACTTTCTTTAAAACAAGAATACGAAAAAGCGGCAATTGTTAGAGATAAAAAACAAGCAATAGAGAGAATTTCAATCAAACAAAAAGTATCCAATATAAACGAAAATTCAATAGATGTAATTGGAATTTATAAAAATGAATTGATGGTATGTGTAGAAATATTTTTTGTAAGAAACAGTAAAATGATTGGTAGAGAGCATTATTTTTTAGATAATATGCAAGATGAAGAAATAAAAGTTATACTTTCAGATTTCATAAAACAATATTATTTAGAAAAAGTGGATTTACCAAATAAAATAATGATGCAGGAAAAAATTGATGATGATGAAATAATTTCAGACTTACTTTCAGAGAGAGCAAATAAAAAAGTAGAATTTAAGGTGCCTCAAAAGGGAGAAAAACTTAAATTTGTAGAAATGGCAATTAATAATGCAAAAATAACTTTAGAAAATAAGAATAAAGAAAAAGAAAGTATTGTTTTAGGGTTAAAAGAAGCATTAAACTTACAAAAACTACCTAGAAGAATAGAAACTTTTGATATTTCAAATTTTTCTGGAGATTATATGGTTGCAGGAATGTGTGTTGCAATAGACCGGTGTTATAAAGAAAAATTTATCTAAAAGATTTAAAATAAAAACAGTCATAGGACAAAATGATGTTGCATGTACAGAAGAAGTAGCCACTAGAAGGATAAAACATTCTTTGGAAAACCCAAAAGGTTCATTTGGAAATTTACCAGATTTAATTTTAGCAGATGGAGGAATAACACAAATAAGGGCAATAAAAAATGCAATTAATAAATATAATTTAGAAATACCAGTATTTGGTATGGTAAAAGATGATAAACACAATACAAAGATGTTAATAGATGAAAATAGAAAACAAATACCATTAGAAAAAAATTTAATGTTTTTTATAACAAACTTTCAAACAGAAGTACACAATACAGCAATAAAATATAATAAAAAATTAATGAATAAAAACATAGCAAAATCAAGTTTAGACGAAATAAAAGGAATAGGACCAAAGAAAAAACAAGAACTATTGAAGAAATTTGGAAGTGTAGAAGCTATAAAAAAGGCGAACATAGACGAAATAATAAAAACTCCAGGAATAAATGAAGAATTAGCAAAAAAAATTAAAGAAGAACTAGAATAACATCGATGGAAACTTATCATATTTATTCATATACTTGAATAAATTTACTATATAGGAGAGTGAATAAATATGATAGAAATAACAAAACATAATTTGGATTGTGCAAATAATGTGGACAAGTGCTATACGAAACACAAAAAAAGTGTATTTATAAAAGAAATTTTTGGTGAAAGCAAAATATTAATGTACCTATTGGGAGCATTTTTAATTTTTGCAGTTGCTAATGCAACATTAATATATAGCTTCTTTAAAACATTAGCAAAATTGTAATAAAAGAATGGAGAAAATATGAACATAGCAAATAATTGGAAAGAATACGAAATACTAGATATGGCAAATGGCGAAAAACTAGAACGTTGGGGAGAATACACATTAATTAGACCAGACCCACAAATAATTTGGAAAGAAAAAAGTTTTCCCAATAAATGGAACAAAGCAAATGCTGTATATAATAGAAGCAAAACTGGTGGAGGCAATTGGAATTATAAAACAAAACTTCCAGCTTCATGGCAAGTTAAATATAAAAATCTAACATTTAATATTAAACCTATGGGGTTCAAACATACCGGACTTTTCCCAGAACAAGCTGTTAATTGGGATTGGATGATAGATAAAATAAAAAATGCAAAAAGACCTATAAAGGTATTAAACTTATTCGCATATACGGGAGGAGCAACTGTAGCTTGTTTATCCGCTGGAGCCTCTGTGTGCCATGTAGACAGTTCGAAAGGAATGGTAGCATGGGCAAAAGAAAATGTTGTATCTTCGGGGTTACAAGATAGACAAGTAAGGTACATAGTAGACGATGTTACTAAATTTGTTCAAAGAGAAATAAGAAGAGGTAATACTTACGATGCAATCATTATGGATCCACCATCTTATGGAAGAGGAGCCTCTGGCGAAGTATGGCAATTCGAAAATAATATATCAGATTTAGTAAAACTTTGTGAGAAAGTTTTATCGGATGATCCACTATTTTTCTTAATAAATTCTTATACAACAGGAATATCTGCACAAGTCTTAAGTAATATATTAAAAATAAATTTAAAAGAATATGAAGGAAGTATAACAGGAGGAGAGATAGGGTTACCAATGAAAAATTCTGAATTAGTTCTTCCATGTGGAATTTATGGGAGATTTGAGAACTAAAGTATTAAATTATGTAAATTTTATGAACGTAAAAAATCATATATGAAAATGAATTTTAAATTTTTCATATATGATTTTTTTGATGTTTATATACTTATTAAAAAAAATGTGGAAAAATGAAATAAAATCACCTTGTAGAAAATAAGAGGTGATTTTATTGATAGAAAAATTGTGTATGTTTTTAACAAATAAAATCAGAAAAGAAATGCCTGAAATAGATGACGAAAGAGCAGAAGTTATAAATTATGGTTTACAATTAGTAGTGGGGGAAATACCAAAATTATTTATAATTTTTGGACTGGCATATATACTTGGAGTTTTAAAACTTACTTTACTATCTTTTTTGTTTATAATGCCTTACAGAATGGTTTCTGGTGGAACTCATTTACATACACATATAGGTTGCATAATTGCAACAAGTGTATTCTATATAGGAAATTCAGTTATAAGCCAATATTTAGTATGGAATAGTAGCTTAGTAAAATATATAACAGTATTTCTAATTTGGGCGTTTAGTATGGTGATGATAAAAAAATATGCACCAGCAGATACAGAAGCAGTTCCCATATTAAGAAAAAAAGAAAGAAGAACAAAACAAATACTTTCTTACGTAATTATGAGTATTACTTTACTAATAGGAACAATAGTTAAAAATAATATAATCTCAAATTTATTAATAATAGGAACATTTTTACAAACAATTACAATTACAAAATTTATGTATAAGATAACAAAAAATAAATATGGATATGCCGAATATGTAAAAATACAGCAAGTAGAAAATTAAAAAGATACTTAATAATTTACACAATAATTTTTAAAGAAAAAGGGGGGATTTTAAATGTTAAAACTATTAGCAAAAGTTGCAGAAAAGTATGCAAAATCAACAAATACAGCATCTACACTATTCGTAATATGGCATCAACCAAAAATGCCAGCATCTTTAATAAAAAAAGATTAATTAAGAATAAAAATAGGAACGTAAAAATAAGTTCCTATTTTTATTTTTAATTATATTTATATATAAAATGTTCTAAGCTCTAATTTCTAACTTCTAATCTCTAGTTAACAATAAATTTCAAATTGTTGCTTAAAATATTTTTCATTTTTTGTAGTGTATAAATCTAAATTTTTATTTTTCTTAACAATTTGTCTTACTTCCCATAATCCAAGACCATGATTTTTAACATCTTCTGTAGCTTTAGAGGTTTTGCCTTTTTCAAATATTTCATTAATATTAACATCTTTATTAGCAAATGTATTTTCTATAGTAAATAATTGTTTATTCTTTTTGTTGTCTTTTCTAATAGTTATAGTAATTTCTTTTTCTTCACATTGTTTAGCAGCTTCGATTGCATTATCAATTAATATACCAAGAATTTTAGTCAATTCATAAATTTTCATATTTATAGTAGATAAATCCATAAATATTTCTAGGTTCATTTTAATTTCAGCTTCGAGTGCTTCATGATATTTAGATGTAAGTAAACTATATATTGCAGGATTATTAATAATTTCAGGACTAAGTAATGATAAATTATTCACCCTTTGGCAATCTTCTAAAACCTCTGAATAATATTCTTTTAAACCTTCCATGTTGTTGGTAGAAATATAGCCACCTATACCTTGAACAATATTATTAAAATCATGCTTAAAACCACGGATATTATCATATAATAAAGTTAATGTGTGATTATATAGCTTTTCTTCCTCCAAATTTTGAGTAGTAATTTCTAATTTATTTGTTCTAACTAAGCTATACAGACTAGTTATAAAATAAAAGAGTAAGATAAAAATGCTTAGTAGAATGAGGTATGTAGGAATAAAACCTAAATATACGAATTCTAAGTAAAATTGAATACCTATTGATATACTACCTAGAATAAAATTAATTATAAAGAGTTTAGAATTAGTAATTTTAAATCTATTTAAAAAACTAAATGATAATCTATGTTTCGGTAAAACAAGATATAATAAATACAAAAGTATATAAAATGAAAGTGAAAAAACTATTTTATATAAAGGCACAGAAGTAATAGTATTTACACTGATCTTTAATACTATAGAAAACAGAAGTATTAATGGAGTACACACAATAAGAGAAACAATATATATTGTAATTTCGGATAAAAGGGATTTTAATACATCAAGCTTTAAAATAGTAAAGGAAAGAATTGGGCATATTAATATATTTACAAATGTATAGTAAGGTGAAGGAACTAAATGCATATTTAATAAACCTAACAAAAATAGTAAGGTAACATATAAATTCTTTTGCTTTTTACTAAAAGAAATTCCTAAAATTTTAGTAAATATTATAAAATATAAATAAGATTCTAAGAACATAAAAGGACTAATAATTATATTAGTTAATCTCTCATTTTCCGTAGTTAGCACATTCCAAATTGTTTGTAAAATTTCCATTTTTAAAAACCTCCATAAAATTAGTTTTATATTTCGCACCAATATTACAAAATTGGTTATTTTTCAATTCTAAAATATTTTCATTA
The DNA here is from genome assembly GCA_051891435.1 of Clostridia bacterium. Lineage (GTDB taxonomy): Bacteria > Bacillota > Clostridia > TANB77 > CAG-508 > UMGS1933. The sequence goes on from JBJFFE010000027.1 coordinate 8,595, forward strand.
TTTTTAAATTCTGTTACATTATTAATATTAACAATATAAGACTTATGGCATCTCACGAAATTTTCTGGCAGACAATTTTCAAATTTAGAAAAGGAACTATAAGTTTCATATGATTGCGTAGATGTACAAAAAACAAGTTTCATACCATCTTTTTTTATGTAGTTTATTTCGTCAGCATTAATTATAGTTCTATTATTATTTATCTTTATAAAAGTAGTATGTTCTGTATGCATATCTTCTATTAATCTTAATACAGTTTCTTCAAGACGCTCGTCAACAATTGGCTTAGGTAAATAGTCAAAAGTTTTATATTTATAAGCTAATAATGCATATTCTAAGTGCCCTGTTAAAAATATTATATAAACATTTCTATTTCTCCTTCTAACTAGATCAGCAATATCACAACCATTTAAATTATCGTTTAGATTAATATCTAAAAATAATACATCTACCTTGTTTTCATTTACATATGTTAGTACTTCTGAAGGTTTAGAAGCTAATAAACTAACTTGTGCTTCAATATTATTTTTTATGAAAATACTTTCTAACATTCTAGATAATCTATTCAAAGAGGGAAGGCTATCATCACATAAAACAAAATTTAACATAGTTATCACTCCATTATAAATATCTCTAAATGACAGAAATCTTAGGTAAAAAACAATTCGACACGAAATAAAAAAATTCCTATTTTTTCCAGCAATTTCCTTAAATATAATCCAATTTATTGGCGATGTCAAGGAAAAAATGTCAAAAAATAAAAAATAACGTTTAGAGGAAAAAATAATATTTTATATAAGTAAAAACAATGTATATTTAAAATTATATTGTACTGAAGAAATAGATATAGAAACATATCTATTTTTTATACCCAAGTAATAATTCATAAACAAAAACATAAAATTAAACAGAATTGATGGGAGGAAAAAGTATATGAAAAATAAAAAAATGATTGCAATTTTTGGAGTTATGGTGATAATGCTTTTATTTTCAATATTAGCAATAAAATCAGATAGTAGTACTATTGAGACAAGTGTAAATATAACACTTAGTAATAAAAAAATAGGTTGGGGAATAAAAAGAAATGATAATCATGAACAACCAGATTTGGGAGCAAACAATAAAAAATTAATTGATGAAAATGAAGATATAGCAATGGGAAACAATGAAAATAAATATGTGTATTTGACTTTCGATAATGGTTATGAAGCAGGTTATACTAGCAAAATTTTAGATACATTAAAAGAAAATGATGTAAAAGCAGCATTCTTTATAACAGGTCATTATTTAAATAGCCAGCCAGATTTAGTAGAAAGAATGATAAATGAAGGACATATAGTTGGAAATCACACAGTAAACCATTATAGTATGCCAGATTTATCAGATGAAGAAATAAAAAAAGAAGTTCAAACATTACATACTGCAGTATATGAGAAGTTTAATTACGAAATGAAATATTTAAGGCCCCCCAGAGGAGAGTTTAGTCAAAGGACGTTAAGCCTTACTAAAAGTTTAGGATATACAACAGTAATGTGGAGCTTTGCATATGATGATTGGGATGAGAATAAACAAGGCAGAGAAGAATATGCAAAAGAAAAAATACTATCTAATATACATAATGGCTGTGTAATGTTGTTACATGCAAATTCAAAAGACAATGCGAATATATTAGATGAAGTTATAAAAGAAATAAAAAATATGGGGTATGAGTTTAAAACTTTAGACGAATTCAAAAGGTAGGAAACGACGCCTTCATCGTTGCGAAAAAGAACAGGAGGTAGATATGCCTAGAAAAGTGAACAGATTATCACAAATGCTAGATATGCCAAGAGAATTAGATAAAAAACAAACAAAATTAACTATAATTTCTTTTGATGAAGTGCTTATAGAAAATTACAAAGGAATTATGGAATATGAAGAATTTTTCGTAAAAATAAATACAGAGATAGGAACAATAAATATTAATGGATTTAACTTAAATTTGGAACAAATGACAAATGAAGACATATTAGTAAAAGGTGTAATAAATAGTATAGATTTAGAAAGGATTAACTAAATGATTTTTAAAATATTATTTTATTATATAGTAGGATATTTAAATATAATAGTAGAAGGAGTTTTTGTAGAAAGATTTATAAATATCTGTAAAAGTAAAAACATTTTATTATGGAATATAAAAATGGAAAAAGGAGTAAAACTCTATGCCAATATTGGAATAAAAGATTATAGAAATATACGTGAAATTGCTAGGAAAACCAATACTAAAATTAGAATTAGAAAAAAATGTGGAATTCCTTTTTTATTAAATAAATATAAAAAAAGAAAAATCCTTGTAGGTATTGTTATAGTAATTGCTTTGGGACTAATTGTTACGTCAAATTTTATATGGAATATTAATATCACTGGTAATACTCAAATATCTACAGAGGAAATTGTTAAAGCTCTTGAAGAAGAAGGACTAAAATTAGGTACATACAAAGGAAATTTGGATACCACAAATATTATACAAAATATAAGATTAAAAAGGGATGATATTGCTTGGATGGGAATTACTATTAAAGGAACAAATGCAGAAATACAAATAAAAGAAACCACAAAAGCACCAAGTATAGTAGACAAGGACGAATATTGTAACATCATTGCAGATAAAGAAGGAATGATTACAAAAATAAGTGTACAAAATGGTACTGCAAACGTAAAGGTAGGAGATATAGTAAAAAAAGGAGATATATTAGCTTATGGATATTTAGAAGGTAAGTATACAGGGATTAGGTATGTACATAGCATGGCAGACATCGAAGCAAAAGTCTGGTACTCAAAAAAAGAAAAAGTTTATTTAAATCAAGAAGTTCCTACGGACACAGGAAATACAGAGACAAAATATAGTTTGGTTATAAATAATTTTAAAATAAATTTTTATAAAACCCTTTCAAAATTTGAAAAATATGATACAATAAATGAGAGCAAAAAACTAATGTTATTTTCTAATTTTTATTTACCAATAGAACTTATAAAAACAACTAATGAAGAGTATGTATTAAAAGATGTAACATATACGGCAGAAGAACTTACACGGAATTACAGTACAAAAAATAGAAGAAGAACTAAAAACACAAATACCAGATGAAAAAAACATAATAAATAAGCAAATAAATACAAATACAGGCGAAGGGTATATAGAAATAGAAGTCATTTATGAAGTGCTTGAAACTATCGGAGTGGAAGACAAAATAATTTTTTAAGAGGAGAGTGGTAAAATGGAACAAAGAAGCTTGCGAGTAGTTGAGACAAATAAGACATTTTTTAGTAAAATAACAAATTCTATTTCAAAATTATTAGTACCTACAAGAATAGGGCTAAATAGTATGATAATTTCAATGAAAAGAAATAGTCTTATAAAAGCATATATGAACTATATTTCGATTCAAAATGAGACCGATGAAGAAAAGAAAGGTTTAGCTAGTAAAAAATATGAAGATGCATATTCCTTATATTTAGAGAGCATTGACAAAAATATAATGGATAATCTTTATAAAAAAGTAAAAAATGGGATTGCAAATGACTTCGAAAAGGAAGCTTTAGCAAAATATTATTTTGTAGTTAGCTTAAAAGATAAACATTACTTAGAATATAAATACAAAAAACAAGAATATTTATTAAAAATAGATTATGAAACAGCAAGTAACATGAAAAAAGAAAACTTGCTAAAAACGTATAAAGAATTTTATGTATCAAAAATGGATTCTTTATATAAAGGATTACTAAAAAATTATTCAGTAGAACTTACAGATAATAATAAAAAGGACATGCCTTCTGAGAAAACTTTTGATAAAATATTTGGAACATTAGAAGCCTATGTATCTGAAATATTACCAATAAAGATATCATTAAAAGATGAAAATAAAAAATATCAAGAAGAATACGATAAATATGAAGAAGTCGCAATAGGAAAATTAAATGAACAAGAAAAAATATTAAAAAACATGGTGTTAATTGGTATTAGTAGAAAATTCTTTACACATAGTTTACCATTAGGAGCAACCGAGGAATGTTATAATTGGTTAATAGAACAAATGAGATATATAATTACTATGGAAACTAATAAGAAAAAACAAGAAAAAGCATATGAAACGCTAATAAAAATAATAGAAGATTATAATTTGAAATTATTATCAACAAAAGTATATTGGGATAATCCAATAGAAAAAGAACAGTACAAAATCTTCTGGAATAAATACAATGAAATCCAAAAAATAGAAAACGAAGAAGAAAAACAAAAACAAAAAACAATACTTTTCTTAAAAGATGACTTGAAAAAAATATACAAAAACAAGCGAAAAAACAAAAAGATATTAAATATATATACTAATTATTTGGTGGAACTTGGAGCAATGAGAGTATTAAAAAACAGTTGCAAAACAAGTACTTATGTTTTAAAAGGAGAAAAACGAGTATGGAACATGCAGAAATAAACTTTTTAGAAATAGAAGAAAATGAAAAGTATGAAGAATATATTAAACATATTGTAAATGAATGTTTCAAAGAAGAAAAGTTAGACAAAAAGAATTTATATATAAATATTGTATTAACAAATCCAAAAAATATAAGGCAAATAAATAAAGAACAGAGAGGAATAGATAAAGAAACGGATGTATTATCATTTCCAATGTTTGAAAAAACAGAAATATCAAAAATTAAAGATAACCAATTAGATATTTTTGGAGATATAGTAATTTCAATAGAAAGAGTTAGAAATCAAGCAGAAGAATATGGGCATAGTTTTGAAAGGGAATTAGCATATATGGTAGTACATGGATTTTATCACCTAATGGGATATGACCATATGGAGGAACAAGACAAAGTAAAAATGCGAGAAAGAGAAGAAAATATATTAAA